>NZ_BAAGTD010000013.1:0-162042 GCF_054782095.1 Streptomyces capparidis
GCCGACCGCGTCGAACTCACCCTCCCCGAAACCGGCGTCTGCGGCGGCACCGGACTCTTCGACCAACCCCAGGCCGAGCAGACCGGCGCAGGTGGTTGCTGCACCGCACCCGAACCCGAGCTGGTGCAGCTCGGCGCCCCGGCCACGACCCCGGCCCCTGCCGGGCAAGACACAGCGGGCGGCTGCTGCGGCTCGTGACCGGCTCGGCCACCCCCGCGGGCGGGAACGCGACCGGAACGGCCAACCGGTCGCGGCCCCGCGCCGCGCTGCCCGCCCTGTGCCTGACCCAGATCACCGGCTGGGGCATCGTGTACTACGCCTTCCCCGTCCTCAACCCCCGCATCACCGCCGACACCGGCTGGCCCACCAGCGCCACCACGGGCGCCTTCTCCGCCGCCCTGCTGCTGTCCGCCCTCGCCGGCATAGGCATAGGCCGCATCCTCGACCGCCGCGGCCCCCGCGCCGTCATGACCGCCGGATCGGCCACCGCGACGGCGAGCCTGGTCATCGTGGCCACAGCCCCGAACCTGACGGTGTTCGCGGTCGGGTGGCTGCTGGCCGGTCCGGCGATGGCGGCCACCTTCTACCAGCCCGCCTTCGCCGCCCTCACCCGCTGGTGGGCCCTGGACCACATCCGGGCCCTGACGATCGTCACCCTGGCCGGCGGCCTGGCCTCCACCGTCTTCGCACCCCTCACCGCCGTCCTGTCCAGCCACCTGACCTGGCGTGCCACCTACCTGGTGCTCGCCGCGATCCTCGCCGCCGTGACCATCCCCGCGCACGCCCTCGCGCTCAACGCACCCTGGCCGCAGGCACCACCCCCGCCCGCCCACATCGACGGCAACCCGGCAGCCGTGGCGCGCAGCCGACCCTTCCGGCTGCTCGCCGCCGCCCTGACCCTGTCGGCGTTCACCAGCTACGCCGTCATCATCGCCCTGGTCCCCCTGCTGCTCGAACGCGGATTCACCGCCGCCCAGGCCGCCTGGGCCCTCGGCCTCGGCGGAGCCGGGCAGACCCTCGGCCGGACCCTGTACGCCACCCTCGCCCGCCACATCGGCGTCACGGCACGCACCACGACCCTGATCGCGCTCGGCGGCCTCACCACCGCGGCGCTCGCCCTCACACCCGGCCCCTACGCCCTGCTGGTCGCCCTGGCCGTGGCCGTCGGGATGGTCCGCGGCAACCTCACCCTCCTGCACGCCACCGCCGTCACCGACCGATGGGGAACCACCCACTACGGACGCCTGTCCGGCCTGCTCACCGCCCCCGCCACCATCGCCGCCGCCCTGGCACCCTTCGCAAGCGCCACCCTCGCCGCACCGCTCGGCGGCTACCGGAACCTGTTCGGCCTCCTCGCGCTGGTCTCGGCGGCGGCCGCAGTCCTCGCCCTCAACACCCGACCCCCCGCCCAACACGGCTGACCGGCACACACCACCGCGGCGACCTGATCCGCTGGGCACCCCAACAGCCAGCGCTCCAGCGCGGCACGCGCAACGGCCACACCTACACGGAAGCGAGCAGGGGAAAGCGACGGCGAACGCCGCCAAGGCCGCTGGACGCACCCCGTACGCCGGGGGCAGGCAGCCACCGCTCCTCAGCGCAGTTCGAACATGGTGGTCATCGCCGCCACCAGGGACGGAGCGATCCGGTAGTACACCCACGTGCCGCGGCGCTCGGACGTCAGCAGCCCGGCCTCGCGCAGCTTCTTGACGTGGTGGGAGACAGTCGGCTGAGAAACCCCCACATCCTGCATCTCGCAGCCGCAGACCTCCCCGTCCACGTGCGAGACGATCTTGCAGAACAGCCGCAGCCGCACCGGATCCGCCAGCGCCTTGAACATCGCGGCCGCCTTCTCCGCGTCGCCCCGCGACAACTCACCCGCATCGCTTGGACGGAAGCACAACGCCACCGTGCCGGCGTCCAGGGGCAACCACTTCCCACGATCCTCTTTCGACATCCTTCTATATAGCTTCCTGTCGATGTTTCGCGCAAGCTCCAGGCGCCGACACAAACGCTGCGCCGACCGGCTTGCCCCGCTACCGCACCCGCCCGGTCTCCTTGCGTGAGCGCGTGCCGGCCGCGGGCCCGCGGCAACGGCCGGTCCCTGACCTGGCGCAAGGGCTCGAAAGCGGCGATGAGCTCGCACTTTGTTCAGCCCCACGACACCACCCGACAAAGCACTACCAGGTGGGTGCTGCCCGGGCGGCCCTGCGCGCGGGCGGTGCCGACGGGCTTCGTCCCGCTGGGGCTTGGTCTCGGCTGCGGCGGAGGGTGGTGTGCAGGCGGTGGTGGCGGTGCAGCAGGGTGGCTTTACCGGCCGGTTCGGCGATCCAAACGGCCATCGTCTTTCCGGTCGTGTGTCCGGAGCGGGGATCGCTGAGCAGGGCGGCTGCGGTCGGATCCGGAACCGTGCCGGCAGTCCCCCAGCCCGGTTCACAAAAAGCGATCCGCCCGCCACCGCGATGGGTGGCGGGCGGAGGATCGGGATGCGGGGCGGGGCCGCTTCAGGAGCGCCGGGAGGCGGGGGCCTCGTCCTCCTCCTCGAAGGTGAGGGGAGCGCAGCAGCCGGAGGGCTTGGCCGGGGAGGGGTCCTTCGCGGCGGGCTCCTCCTCGATGGTCAGGGGGGCGCAGCAGCCGGAGGACTGGGGCTTGGCGTCCTGGGCGGTGTCGGTGTCCTCCTCGAAGGTGAGGGCCGCGCAGCAGTCGGACTGGTCGTCGGCGGTGGTCCGCTTGTCGTCGTTCGAGGTCTTCAGGAGCTTGGCGAACAGGCCCATGGCGGGTCTCCTTCGTGGGTGCGGATCGTGATCCGGGGGGGATTGGCGGGGTTGTGTGGTGCGGAGTCAGGCGAACATCGGGACGGTGTAGCCGCCGACGACGGCGAGGCCGAGTACCGCGGAGGCGAAGCTGACCAGCAGTCGGGTCTTGAACAGCTTGGTGAGCAGGGAGATCTCGGGCGGGCTGATGGCGGCGCCGGCGATGACGAAGGCGAAGACGGCTCCGAGGTTCATGCCGCGCTCCATCAGGGCGAAGCCGATCGGCAGGGCGGTCTCGGCCCGCATGTACAGGGGCAGGGCGATCAGGGCGGCGAGGATGACGGCGTACCACTTGCCGTCGCCCGCGACGGCGGCCATTAGGTCGGTGGGGACGGCTCCGTAGATCAGGGCGCCGATCGACACACCGATGATCATGGGCTTGATCATGGGCTTCATCTCGAAGCGGGTGGTCCGCCAGGCGTCGGGGCTCTCCTTGCGGATGCCGCGCCAGGGACCCTCGTCAGCGGTGTGGCCTCCCGAAACCCTCACGCGCTTGAGCTGGGACTGGAATCCGGCGCGGTCCAGGGTGTAGGCGACGACGAAGGTGCCTACCGCGGCGACGGCGGTGAATCCCACGGCGATCTTCCAGCCGAACAGGGCCGCTGTGGCGACGAAGACGAACGGGTCCATCAAGGGGGAGGCGATCAGGAAGGCCGCGGCGGTGGCGAAGGGAACTCCGGCCCTGATGATGCCCGCGAGGACGGGGATCGTGGAGCAGGAGCAGAAGGGGGTGGCGGCTCCGAAGACGGCCCCCTTGATGATGCCCATGACGCGGCCGCCGCCCAGCCAGGAAGCGATCTTGTCAGAGCCGAGCCGGCGCATCGCCAGGACGACGAGGAAAGTGATCGCCGCGAACAGCACGGTCAGTTCACCAGCGATGATCAGGAATGTCGTCCCGACGTCGATGACGGTGTCCACGGAATCAGCCCTTCTGGTCGTTGCCTTCGGATTGGCCCATGCCGGCGCATGAGGCTTGGATCGAGGTCCACCTCTCGGATGCCGGTTCGGCTCGCTCCCGAGGGCGTACTCAGACGATACATCAACGCTCGCTGTTGATACAAGCCCCTGCTATTGATACCCACCCTGACTATTCGTTCAGCCGGGACAGCCCACCATGCCAATGCGCCTCACCTGCGGCGATGCAGACGCGCGGCGGCACCTGGACCACCCACCACCTTTCGCGCGAGCGGCCAGCGACCCACCCCGGACACTTCGCGGCCACCCGTCGACAGGCGGCACAGCGCAGGCGACGGCATCCCACGGGGCCCGGCCGCCCAGTCGCCGCCGGCCGAGACGTCGACTCCGCACCGAAACCGGCCAAGGGTCTCGACGCGAGGCAGAGGTCGGTCGCATCTCGCGAGCTCGCCACCTGCGACGATCGCGGAGGGCACACCTTCGCCCGGTCAGGGATCGGCCATCGGCCGGACGCACTTCAGAGACTGATACTTGTGCTTAGTAAGCAACAAGTGCAGACTCAAAGGCGTAGGAAGCAGGCGCATCCACGGACCACGAGGGGGTGAGGGCAGTGGAGTCCCCGTTCTTCCAATCGACATGCTTGACATCAACGATGACTGTTGATACTAGTCTTCGTATGACTGATGTACTGGGTGTTCAGCTCCTCCCGACGGCGGAGCTTTCGAAACGGGAGCGGGCGCAACTGCTCGCGCCGATCCTGCGAGTGCTCGCGGACGAGAACCGCCTGATGATCGCGATGCTGCTCGCCGAGCGTCCGCAGACCGTCAAGGAGGTGCAAGACGCCACAGGGCTCGGCCAGACGCTGGTCAGCCACCATCTGGCCACCCTGCGCAAGGAGAATCTGGTTCGCGTCACGCCCCGAGGGCGCGCCAACGTCTACACGCTGTGCTGCGAGCAGCTCGGCATACCGGTGAGGTGGCTGGCCACGCTGGCCTCCCTGACGCCGGAGGGCGCGGCCTCGTGCTGTGACGAGGCATCACCGGAAGCCTAGTCCTCCCGTATTTCCGCGCCCATCGCTCCGGATGGTCGGCTCCTCAGGGCGTCGTCCGTCGGAGCGGCGGGAGCGGCATCCGAGACTTTCGACGGCGGGCCCGCCGACCCCGGCGGGCTAGTCGAATCGCCGTGCCCGCGATGGACCGGTCCGGCCGACGCGCCGTGCCACACCGCCGGGAAGCACCGGGTCGCTCGGTCCGCCGCGCCCTGAGCGGGCGAGCCGACGGTGAGCGAACGAACCGTCAGCGACCGGTCGGCATCCGGCCGGTGCTCAACCCCAGTACGACGAGCGGCGATGCGTGCTGCGCTGCCGCACCCCGCCGCCGCACCGAGACGGTGCCGGCACCCACCCTGCACGAAGAACGGAACTCCAGAACGTACCTACACCCCCCAAGGGAGACGTCATGTCCTTCTCCACCGCCCCCCGCCTGGCGCTCGTCGGTGACCGCGGCAACCACGGCGAGCCGGCCCACCCCAGGATCGAAGCGCTCATGGCCGGACTGGGTGTGCGTGCCCGCTGGCTGCCGACGGACCGGATCACCAGCGAGTCCGACCTCGAGGGGTTCGACGGCATCTGGGTCGTGCCGGGGGCGCCCTACCGCAGCGAGTCCGGCGTGCAGTACGCCGTCCGTCACGCGAGGCGCGCCCGGGTGCCCTTCCTGGGAACCTGCGGCGGCTTCTTCAGCGCCCTGATCGGCAACGCGATCCGCCAGGGGCTGCCCGCCGTCGCCGGAGTCGTGGAGGACCCCGACAAGTACATGGCCCTGACCAACCCGCTGACCTGCTCGGTGGGCGGCCTGAGGGCGCCGCTGATCATCAGGGCCGAGTCCCGTCTGGCGCGGATATACGGCGGGATCGACGACGTCAAGGAGGTGTTCCACTGCTCGTGGGCCCTGAGTTCCGACTTCATGGAGGCCGCCGTCAAGGGGGACATGGAGTTCAGCGCCTGGGACGAGAGCGGCAACCCCCGTGCGCTGGAGCTCCACGGGCACCCCTTCTTCATGGCGAGCCTCTTCCAGCCCGAGCTCTCCTCCACGCCCGAAGCCGTCCACCCCATCATCGCCGGCTTCCTGACCGCGGTGAACGAGATGGCCGGCCTGTCGCTGGTGAGCGGCAACCGCTGACGCGGCTCTCCTTGCTCGAACGCACTGCAACCAGTCGGCTCACTGGGTATCGGTGGCCCTGACAAGCCCGATCCCGGCTCCGCCGACAACTGAGCGACCATTCCAGTCTTGCAGGAGCGCCACGAGGTGCGCCAGCGCCTCACGCGAAGTGGGCTCGAATTCGCCTCGATTCGAGCCTCGGGGCACACAGGGGGCGGACGCGGTTCGCTCCCGCTGTGCCAATGACAGTGGTGCCGCGCCAAGTCGACGCCGAGGTGCGGCACCACCAATCGCAAGACTGAACTCTATTATCACTCGTCAGATCAAGGAGTCAATGAGGAAGTGTCGGCCGACGAGTGTTACGTCCGACACAGTTTTCCGGGTGTTGTCAGACCCATAGACGCCTGCCAATCTCGATGTGCGTCTATGGGCCGGGGAACGCAGTCCCTCCCCCGCAGTCGGCTCGCCTTGTGAACGCCCGGTGAAGCGGCACGTCCGCGCCGGTCCCGTCCCGGTGGCCACCGGAAAGGATGGACTCATGCGAGGCGAGGGAACGGCACGGGTCCTCGCGGACTCTCCTGCCCCGGGCTCCGGAGCCGTTGCCGTGGTCGGCCTGGCGTGCAGGCTCCCCGGTGCCGCGACCCCCGCGTCCCTGTGGTCGCTGCTGGAGGACGGCGCGGACGCGCTCGGCGAGTTATCCGGCGGCTTACCGACCGGGGCCCGACGGGACACCGGCTCCGCGCGGGGCGGGCGCCTCGACGACCTGCACATGTTCGACGCCGAGTTCTTCGGCATCGCCCCGCGCACCGCCATCGCGATGGATCCGCAGCAGCGGCTGCTGCTGGAGTTGACCCAGGAGGCCCTGGACGACGCCGGTGTGCCGGCCGAGCGCATCGCGGGCACGGAGACGGGCGTCTTCGTCGGCCAGGCGGGCGGCGATTACTGGCACATCCAGCGAGACCACCCGGACATCCTCGACCTCCACGGCTTGACCGGCGCCGCCTCCCGCGCCGTCACCTCGGGCAGGCTGTCCCACGTCTTCGACCTGCGCGGCCCGAGCCTCACCATGGACACCGCGGCCTCGTCGTCCCTCGTCGCCGTACACACCGCCGTCCGGAGCCTGCTGGCCGGAGAGTGCACGACGGCCGTCGCGGGCGGTGTCAACCTGGTGCTGTCCCCCGAGGAGACACTCGCCTTCGCCGCGTCCGGCATGCTCTCCCCGGACGGCCGATGCAAGTTCGGTGACGCCCTGGCGGACGGGTTCGTGCGGAGCGACGGCGCGGGAGTGGTCGTGCTGAAGCCGCTGGCGCGGGCACAGCGGGACGGCGACCGGATCCGCGCGGTCATCCTGGGCAGCGCCATCGGCAACGACGGCCGCAGCAGCGGCCATCTGGCCACCCCGTCGGTCGAAGGCCAGCGTGCGGTGCTCGCCCGCGCCTACCGAGCGGCGGGTGTCGACCCCGCCGACGTCGACTACGTCGAGGCCCACGGCACCGGCACCAGGGCCGGCGACCCCGTGGAGCTGGCCGCGCTGGCCGCCGTGCTGGGGGCGGGGCGCCCGCCCGACCGGCCGTGCCTGGTCGGCTCCGTGAAGACCAACATCGGACACACCGAGGCCGCCGCCGGGATCACCGGATTGATCAAGACCATCCTGTGCCTGGAGCGCCGCCTGGTGCCCGCCAGCCTTCACCTGAACACCCCGAACCCCGCGGTGCGGTGGGCGGACCTGCCCCTGCGCATCCCCCGGGAGACCGTCCCCCTGGCCGCGGAAGGACGGCAAGTGATCGCCGGGGTCAGCAGTTTCGGTTTCTCCGGCACCAACGCCCACGTGGTCCTGACCACCGCCCCCGACGTCGAACAGGAGGCCGCGGCCCGCACGCAGGACGGGACGGAAACACATCTGCTGCCGTTGTCGGCGGCCACCCCCCAGGCGCTGGCCGCCGTCGTCGACGCCTTCACCCGGTTCCTCGGCCCGGACGGGGCCGGCAGGGACATCCCCCTGCGAGACATCTCCTTCAGCGCGGGCGCACGGCGCTCCCACCAGCGGTGCCGCCTGGTGGTGACGGCCGCAAGCCACGACGACGCGGTGCTGGAGCTGCGCGACCGCGCCGCCGCGCTCCGGCAGGCGGCGGAGACGGACCTCTCCACCACGACCCCCACGGGCCGGACCCGAGTGGTGTTCGTCTTCCCGGGGCAGGGCTCCCAGTGGGCCGGCATGGGACGGGAGCTGTACGCCACCGAGCCGGCGTTCGCCGCCTCGCTGCGCGTGTGCGACGAGGCAGTCAGGGCCGAGACCGGCTGGTCCGTCATCGACCTGCTCACCGACAGCGGCGACACCGACGGCGCCGGGCCCGATGTGGTCCAGCCCGCCCTGTGGGCCATGGAGGTGGCCCTGGCCTCGCTGTGGCGCTCGTGGGGCGTCGAGCCCGACGCGGTCATCGGCCACAGCATGGGAGAGGCCGCCGCCGCGTGCGTCGCGGGCGCCCTCGGTCTGGAGGACGCCGCCGCCGTGATCTGCCGCCGCAGCCGGATCGCGAAACTGCTCAGCGGCCACGGCACGATGCTGTGGGCCGGGACCGGCGCCGAGCCGTGCCGGGAACTCCTCGCCGCCCACGGCAACGCATGGGTGGCCGCGAAGAACGGCCCCGCCTCCACCGTGCTGTCCGGCGACCGGGCGGCGCTCACCGAGGTCGCCGCGGCACTGGAGGCGCGGGGGACGACCAGCCGCTGGATCGACGTGGACTTCGCCTCCCACTGCCCCGCGGTGGACGCCGTCCGCGACGACCTGCTCGACGCGCTGCGGGACCTGCGGCCGCGCGACGGCGCCGTACCGATGCACTCCACCGTGTCGGGGCAGGTCATCGACGGGGCCGCGCTGGACGCCCAGTACTGGGCACGCAACATCCGCGAGCCCGTGGACCTCGTCGCGGCGGTGACCGGACAGCTCGACCGCGGCGAGCGTGCGGCCTTCGTCGAGATCAGCCCGCACCCGCTGCTGGTGCAGGACATCACCCAGACGGCGCGAGCACACGGGCGGAGCGCAACGGTCGTCGGCTCCCTGCGCCGGGACGTCCCCGCTCGCGAGACCATGCTGGCCTCGGCCGGCGAACTTCACCTGGCCGAGGTGCCCCTCCGCTGGGAGGAGCTCGCCCCGCGGGGACGGTTCGCCGCGCTGCCTCCGTACCCGTGGCAGCGCACCGCGCACTGGCTCGGCGACCCGCCCGCGGGCGCCGCCGGCTCGGCGCGCGGCACCCGTGCGCGGCACCGGAACCCGGCGGCCCGGAACGGGCGCCCCGCCGCGCCGGCACCCTTGTGGCTGATCCTGGCCGACACCGGCGTCACCGGGCGGCGGCTGCCCGCGCTGCTGAGGGAACGGGGCCACCGGGTCGTCGTCGCCACCGTCGCGGTCACCCGGCAGGCGACGGGAAAGGACCGGTACCGGCTCGACCCCGGGAGCCCGAAGCACCTGCGCGCCCTGCTGGAGGAGGTGCTGGCCCAAGGACCGTGCCTGGGCGTCGTCCACCTGTGGGGACTGGACGCCCCGACCGGACCTGACGCCACCCCCAAGGAGGCGGAGCGGGCCCGGCTGCTGTCCGCGGGCAGCGTGGTGCACCTGCTCCAGGCACTGACGGACCTGGGAACCACCCCGCAGCCCAGGATCTGGGTCATCGACGCCGAACGGGCGCGGGCGGGGGTCGAAGCGCTCGCGGACACGCTCGTCCCCGGCGGTGCTCCCCCGCCCGGCGCCGGCGCGGAGAAGAGCAGGAAGGACACCAGGCTCGAAGACGCCGAGCCCGGGCGCGGGACGCGGCCCCCCTCCCGTCCCGCGCCCGCCTGGCCCGACGAGCGGCTCACCGAGGTGGTGATCGAGCAGGCCGCCCGTGTCACCGGCGCGCGGACCGACCGGATCCCGGTGGACCGCCCGCTCCACCGGGCCGGCATGGACTCCCTGATGGCGATCGAGTTCCGCCGCGCGCTGGAGGACGAACTCGGGGTGCGCATCGCGGAGCCGCAACTGCTCAGCGGCCGGACCGTCACGGACATCGTCCGCCTGCTCCACGGCGCCCACACCGCCGGCGCGGCGGGCGGCCCGAGCTGACCGGCAGCCCGCCCACCACGAGGAAGGACGACCCGCCGCTGTGAAGACCCCCGGTGTGTACATCGACGGTCTCGGCAGCCACCTGCCCGAGAGCATGGACGCGCGCGAGGCCGTCGCCGCGGGTCTGTACGACCCCGAGGACCACGAGTGGTACGGCTGGACCGGCGCGGCGGTGGCGGGGGACATGCCGGCGCCCGAGATGGCGGTGCGCGCCGCCCGGCAGGCCGTGGAACGCTCCCGGCACACACCGTCGGACCTCGCGGTGCACTTCCACACCAGCTTCTTCGACCAGGGCCCCGAGGGCTGGTCCGCCCAGCACTACGTCCTGCGGCACATCACCGACCGCGACATCCCTTCCTTTTACGTGTGGCAGGCGTGCAACGGTCTCGTCGGATCCCTCGAACTGGCGGCGAGTTTCCTGCTGGCGGCCCCCGGGAAGGACGCCGCACTGCTCACCGGCGCGGACAACGTCGGCACGCCGGGATACAACCGCTGGGACTTCGGTATCCAAAACGGCGTCCTGGGTGACGCCGCGAGCGCCCTGGTGCTGTCCAGACGGGGCGGTCTGGCGCGGCTGCTGGCCGTCACCTCGGCGTCCACCGCCGAGGTGGAGGAGCAGTACCGCGGCGCCGAACCGCTGTTCCCTCCCTCGCTGACGGTCGGCCGCCGCATGGACATGAAGCAGCGCTTCTCCGCCTTCCGCGGCATGGAGGAGACCGTGGCCCAGGTCGTCCAGCGGCAGGGGGAGCTGCGCACGCACCTCGCACTGAAGGCCGTCGCCGAAGCCGACCTGGACATCGGCGACATCACCCGGGTCACCCATGTCTTCACCGGCCAGGAGAGTTACCTCAAGGTCATCCTGGACCCGCTGGGCCTGGAGCCGGAGCACGGACTGCTGCAATTCGGCCGGAACCTCGGGCACTGCACGGTCAACGACCAGGTCATCGGGCTCGAACACCTGGTGGCGTCACGGGAGATCACTCCCGGCGACCACGTGCTGATGATCGCTCACGGCGGCGGCGTGTCCCTGAGCTGCGCCGTGCTCCGGTACGAGGAGGTCCCGTTCTGGGCGGGTCGGGGCGCGGTGAACGAGCGAACGTGAAGAACCTGAAACGAGGGGGAACCGAACCGTGATACCGGCCGAGGACTTCTGCGACGAACTGGAACGGCGGGGCTTCACCGTGGCCAGCGGGGTGCCGTGCTCCCACTTCGGCGGCCCCATAGAGCTGCTCAGCCGCACCCCGGGGAGGTACGTCCCGGCGGCCAACGAGGGCGGCGCGCTGGCGATCGCCGCCGGCTTCGCCCTGGCGGGGCGCAAGCCGTACGTGATGCTCCAGAACTCCGGTCTGGGCAACCTCGTCAACCCCCTGACGTCCCTGGTCATGACCTACGGCATCCCGGTGCTGTCCTTCGTGAGCCTGCGCGGCTACCCGGACCCGGGAAGCGACGAGCCCCAGCACGAGGTGATGGGGCAGGTGTCGCACCCCCTGCTCGACCTGCTCGGCCTGCCGAACCGGACCCTGCGCGCCGGCGACGGCGTGGCGGAGCTGCGCGCCCTGCTCGCCCGAGCCGATCAGGAGCTGGACGCGGGCAGGGCACCGTTCGTGCTGGTGGAACGGGGAGCCGTGGGGAAGGCCCGCCCCGCGGGCGGCGAACCGGCGCCGGAAGGGCTGGCGAGCGCGGAAGTCGCGCGCATCGTCGTCGACCTCTGCGCCGACCACCCCGTGATCGCCACCACGGGATACACCGCCCGGGAGCTGTTCGCGGTGGGTGACCGCCCGCAGAACTTCTACATGCAGGGCTCCATGGGACACGCCTCGTCGCTCGCGCTCGGCGTCGCCCTGGCCGACCCGAGCCGACCGGTGATCGTGCTGGACGGGGACGGCGCGGCCCTGATGCACCTGGGCGCGTTCTCCGTCATCGGCCACGAGGCGCCGGCCAACCTGGTCCACCTCATCCTCGACAACGGGCTGCACGAATCCACGGGCGGGCAGCGCACCACGTCGCGCACCACCTCGTTCGCCGCGGTCGCGAAGGGGGCCGGATACCGCAGCGCCGTGCGGTGCCGGACCCCCGAGGAGGTGACCGACGCGATGAGCAGGGCGCTGAGCTGCGCCGGGCCGCACCTGTGCGTCGTGCGGACCCGGCCGAGGACGGGAGCGGTCCCGCCCCGGGCGACCAGCGCGCTGTCGGCGCGGCAGATCAAGGAGCGCTTCGAACGGGAGATCAGGGCGCGCGGCCCGGTCCCCACATGATCCGGGACCCCGGCCCCGCCGCCCAGGTCGCCGCAGCCGCGGGCGGCAGCGCCCCCGCGGCGCACGGCCCCGGCGTGACTGCGGTCCCGGCGGCACACGACCGGTCCTGACGCCCGCCGTCCGCGCGCCCTCCACCGACCCGGAGAGGAGACCTCCGTGAACCTGACCTTCCACTGGTTCCTGCCCACCTACGGAGACAGCCGCCACCTGATCGGCGGCGGCCACGGCCTTCCGCTGAAGAAGTTCGGCGAGGAGCGCCCCGCCACCCTGGGGTACCTGGCGCAGATAGCCCGCGCCGCCGAGCAGCTCGGCTTCGAGGGGGCGCTGACCCCCACCGGCGCGTGGACGGAGGACGCCTGGCTGACCACGGCCATGCTCATCGGGATGACCGAGCGGCTGAAGTTCCTCGTCGCGTTCCGGCCGGGCTTCGTCTCGCCGACCCTCGCGGCGCAGATGGGCGCCACGTTCCAGCGGCACTCCGGGGGCCGGCTGCTGGTCAACGTCGTGGCCGGTGGGGAGAGCTGGGAGCAGCGCTCCTACGGGGACTTCCTGGACAAGGACAACCGCTACCGGCAGACCGGTGAGTTTCTCCAGGTGGTGCGGGCGCTGTGGCAGGGGAAGACCGTCGACCTGGACGGCGAGCACGTCCGGGTGGAGGGGGCGCGGCTGTCCCGAGTGCCCGACCCGGTGCCGCAGGTGTACTTCGGCGGCTCCTCCGAGGCGGCGGGCGAGGTGGCCGCGCGGCACGTGGACACCTACCTCACCTGGGGCGAACCGCCCGCTCTGGTCGCGGAGAAGATCGCCTGGATCCGTGAGCTCGCCGGTCGCCACGGTCGCTCCCCGCGGTTCGGCATCCGGCTGCACGTGCTGACCCGGGACACCGCGCAGGAGGCGTGGGCCCTGGCCCGGCGCATGCTGGAGGGCTTCTCGCCCGACACGATCGCGAAGATCCAGGCCGGGCTGGCCAAGAGCGAGTCCGAGGGGCAGCGGCGCATGCTGTCCCTGCACGGGGGTGATCCGTCCGGACTGGAGATCCATCCGAACCTCTGGGCGGGCATCGGTCTGGTCCGGGGCGGCGCGGGCACCGCCATGGTGGGCAGCCACGCCGAGGTCGCCGAACTGATCCTGGAGTACCACCGGGTCGGCATCGACGAGTTCGTCCTGTCCGCGCACCCCCACCTCGAGGAGGCCTACTGGTTCGGTGAGGGGGTGCTGCCCATCCTGCGCGAAGCGGGGGTGTGGTCGCACCCGTGGCGGACCGCGCCCGCCTGATCCGGCGGCCGGCGCCCGTCCACCCGCCCGCGGGTGACCCGCGCCGGAGTGCGCCGCCCCTGCGCGTCGGGCAGGCGTGTGTCCGCCACCGCGCGATGAGGCGTCCCCGCACAGCGCACCGGTGACGCGTGGGCGACCGAGCCGGTCCCCGCTGCCCGCTTCCCCGAGCCCGCGCGTCGCCGCGCGCCTCGGCGGCGCGGTCGCCACCAGGCGCGAAGGACCCGCGAACACCGGCGGGACACGCCCGTTGGTGTGCGGCCGTCCTCCGGCGCCGATCGCCGGAACGGCGGTACCGGCCGTGCTCGAGCCGGGCCAACGGCCCGACCGTTCGTCGAGCGGCGGGAAGCGGGCTCTCGGGCACCATGGAGGCTCGCCGGCCGCACCGGACACGTCCCCCTCGCACGGCCCGGCAAGGCCGGGACGGCCGGCAATTGGCGGCACCCGATGCGGGCACGACAATGGGGAGGCACGGTTCCGGGGCAGGGCGGGTGCGGCCTTCGCACGCTGATGCGCGGTTGGCGAAGGAGGCGGCACCGCACCACTCGGCTGATCACCTCAGTTCGCCGGGCGAGCTGCCGGAACGTTCCGGCGCCCCGGAGGGCGATCGTCGCTCTCCGGGGCGGTAAGACGCGTGTCAACGTACGTCCGTACGAGCCGAGGGTTGGAGTCCGTGGTGGAAGCGCAAGCAGAGCTCTGCTGCCCGTCCGTGTACGACGCACCGCTGACGGAGGAGGCCGCGGAGCGGGCTGCTGCGATCTTCAAGGCCCTCGGGGACCCCGTGCGGCTCCGTCTCTTCTCCCGCATCGCCTCCCACGAAGGGGGTGAGGCGTGCGTGTGCGAGATACAGGACGTGGGTGTCTCGCAGCCCACCGTCAGCCACCATTTGAAGAAGCTGCGGGAGGCCGGGCTACTGGAGTCCGAGCGGCGCGGTACGTGGGTCTACTACCGGGTCAGGCCCTCCGTCCTGGCGTCCTTGAGGGGCCTGCTGGCCGTGTGACTCCGTCCGCGGCCCTGCTTCTCGCGGTCCGCGGAGAGGATGCCTTGCGCGGCCTCCCGGGCGGGGCGGGCCACGCCCGCCAGCGTCGCGGACGCGAACCCCGTCCAGTCTCCGTAGCCGAGCAGGTGCAGCCTGGGCTCGCCGACGGCGCGAGTGCCCCGGACCGGGATCACTCCCCGCTGTCCGCGCAGGCGCAGCGGCGCGAGATGCCCCAGGGCGGGGCGGAAGCCGGTGCACCAGATCACCGCGTCAGCGGGGGTCCTGGTGCCGTCGGCCCACACGGGGCCCTCGGCGCTCAGGCGGGTGAACATGGGGGAGGTCGCGCGCAGTCCGCGGTCGCGCGCGGCGCGCACGGACGGGACGACGACGACGTCCCCCAGGCCGCTGCCCTCCTCTCCCGCCGCCTGCCCGCTGTCCAGGGCGCGGCGCTGGGCGGTGGCGGCGAGGAACAGGGCCCGGCCGTCCACGTCGTCGGGCAGGAAGCGCACGGGCTGGGCCGTCACCCAGGTCACCTCGGCGTGTCCGGCGAGGTCGGCGGCTATCTGGGCTCCGGAGTTCCCGCCGCCGACCACGACGACGCGCTGTCCGGCGTGGTCGGCGGGGCGGCGGTACGACACCGTGTGGAGCTGCCGGCCGCGGAAGGCGTCGCGCCCCGGGAGCGCGGGCACGAAGGGCTGCCACCATGTGCCGGTCGCGCTGATCACCTCGTCGGCGTGCCAGACGCCGTGGTCGGCCTCGACCCGCAGGGTGTCGCCATCCCGGTGGACGCCCCGGACCCGCACCGGGCGGTGGACCGGGAGCGCGTAGCGCCGTTCGTAGGCGGCGAGGTACCCGGCCACGTGCGCGGCGTCGGGATAGACGCGTCCCGGCTGCTCCGGCATGGGCCATCCCGGCAGTGACGAGTAGGCGGCCGGGGAGAACAGGTGCAGGGAGTCCCAGGTCCGCGGCCAGGCCCCACCGGGGCGGTCCAGCGCGTCGAGGACGACGAAGTCGAGTTCCAGGCGGCGCAGGTGGTAGGCGGCCGCGAGTCCCGCCTGGCCGCCGCCGATGACGACCACGTGTGTGCGGTGGGTCCTCGGGCTCATGGTCATTCCTTTCTCCTTCGCCCCCCGCATCGGCCGTTGTTCGGCAGGAGGGCGGGCGCGGGTCGGTGTGCCGCCGTGGCCGGGCCCCGTGCGGTGCCGCGTCCACCGCACGGGGCCTGTGGTTGAGCCCGCCTCAGCTCCCCGTGGCCTCCCGCCAGGCTTCGAGGTAGGTCTCGAGCTCGTCGTTCACCTTCGGCCAGTCCGGAGTGAAGACCTCGACTCCCTCCATCGCCCGCTCGATCTCCTCGGCGTTGGCGCCGGTGGCCGGGACGTCGGCGCGCGCGGGCACTCCGCCCCCGGACAGCGGGATCTTCTTCTGCGACTCCACCGACATCAGGGCGTCCAGGAACCGCTTGGCGTTCTCCTCGTGCGGTCCGTTCTTGACCAGTCCCGCGGCGTAGGGCAGGGAGAACGTCGTGGGGGCCTTGCCGTCCGTTCCGACGAAGAAGATGCTCTGGTTGGGCATCGACTTGGCGTTCGCGTAGCTCATCTGCACGTCGCCGTTGGACACCAGCAGTTCGCCCTTGGCGACCTTGGGGATCAGCGCGCCGGTCGAGGAGGACGGGCCGACGTTGTTCTTCTGGAGGTCCTTCAGGTAGTCCATGGCGGGGTCGAGGCCTCCGAAGTCGTGGATGGCCTTCAGGACGACGGCGGTCCCGTCCCCGGCCACGCCGGGCGTCGAGTACTGGAGCTTGCCCTCGAACCTCGGATCCAGCAGGTCCTGCCATGTCCTGGGCGGGGTGTCGAGTTCGTCGGTGTTGTAGATGAAGCAGAAGTAGTTCTTCACCACCGAGGTCCACATCCCGTTCGGGTCCTTGTCGTCGGCGGCCACCTTCTCCGCGCCCTTGGGCACGTACCGCTGTAACAGCCCGCGGCTGTCGGCCTGCTGGATGAACGGCGGGAGCACGATGATCACGTCGGCCTGGACGTTGTTCTTCTCCCGGCTCAGCCGCCCGACCATCTCCCCGGATCCGCCCTCGACGTACTTGATCTTGATGCCGGTCTCCTTCTCGAAGTCCGCGAAGACCTTGTCGTAGAAGCCGTCACCGGTCTGGAACTTCATGCCGTCGGCGCTGTACACGGTGATCTCCTTGGCGTCGGAGTCACCGGAGCTGCCGCCGCAGGCGGAGAGGCCCCCCGCCAGGGCAAGGGCGGTGAGGATGGCGGTGACGCGCTTGGTCCGCATGGAGCAGGTGGTCCTTTCATCGGAAGGAGGCACGGGTACGGAGTCTCGAGACGAGCAGCAGCACCAGCAGGGTCGCGGTCATCATGGCCACCGCCTGGGCGGCGCCGATGAAGACGAGGCCCCGGTTGGTGGCCGTGTAGACGGACACCGGCAGGGGCAGCCAGTCCGGGGGGTAGAGCATCATCGTGGCGCTCAACTCCCCCATGGACAGCGCGAAGCACAGCCCCAGGGCGGCTCCGAGAGCGGGCAGGAGGAGCGGCAGCTTGACGGTCCACAGCACGCGGGCCGGCCGCGCGCCCAGGCTCGCCGCGATCTGCTCGTAGGCCGGGTCGAGCCGCTCCAGCGCGGCGGCCACCGCCTGGTAGGCGAACGCGGTGACCAGGACGGTGTGGGCGAGGATCACGATCCACGGGGTGCCGTTGAGCAGGAACGGGGGTTGGCTGAACGCCACGAGCAGGGCGAGCCCGACCACCACCGACGGCACCGCCACCGGCAGCGTGAAGAGGGCGTCCGCCGCCTTGCGCGGCGCGCCGCCGAGCCGGTGGATGGCCAGTGCCGCCCAGGTGCCGGTCAGCAGGGCGGCCAGTGACGCGGCGAGCGCGGTGAGCAGTGAGGTGGTCAGCGCGTCGACGGCGCCGCCCTCGTGGATCGCGCGGTAGTGCTCCAGCGTCGGCCCGGACGGCAGCACCCCGCTCCAGTTCGTGGAGAAGGACGCGGTCAGCACCACGGCGAAGGGGAGCGCGAAGACGGGCAGGAACAGCAGGAGGAACGCGCCGTGCAGCAGACGACGGGTCCGCTTGTCATGGATGAGCACGACGACCTCCTGCCGTACGGGACACCACGACGCGGTACAGGCCGTACAGGGAGATGGACAGCGTCACGTTGACCACCGCCACGGCGCAGGCTCCCGGGTAGTCGAACTCGAGGATGGCCTGGGTGTAGACCAGCAGGGGAAGGGTGACCACGTCCTTGGCGCCGGTGAACAGCACGATGCCGAAGTCGTTCAGGCACAGCACCAGGACCAGCGAGCCGCCGGCCGCCAGGGAGGGCAGCGCCTCGGGCAGGATCACGGTCCGGATGACGCGCAGCGGCCGGGCGCCGAGCGAGGAGGCCGCCTCGAGCTGCGCGGTGTCCACTTGGGAGAAGGCCGCCAGCAAGGGACGCATCACGAACGGCGTGAAGAACGTGATCTCCGCCAGGACGACGCCCCAGGGGGTGGTGAGGAAGTCCACCGGGCCTTCCCGCGCGCCGGTGACGTCGGTCCACAGGCCGTTGGCCATACCCGCCGAGCCGTAGATGAAGACCAGGGACAGGGCGATGAGGAAGGACGGGAAGGCCAGGAAGATGTCGATGAACCGGGCGATCAGCCGGGAGCCGGGGAAGGGCAGGAAGGCGATGATCAGGGAGAAGAAGAAGCCGAGGATCAGGCAGCCGGCGGTGGCCGCGGACGCGATCCACACCGTCGCCCACAGCGCCTCCCGGAAGGCGTCGGAGTCGAAGGTCTCGCGGTAGACGTCCAGGGAGTACCCGCCCGACGCCGGGGACACCGACTCGCGCAGCACCAGGAACAGCGGGTACAGCAGGGCGAAGGTCATACCGGCCAGGGGCACGAGCAGCCATGTCCAGGCGGGGACCCGGCGTGCGGCGCGTGGCCGTGGTGCCTCGGTGCCGGGCGCGGGCGGCGTGGTGGCGGCGGTCGTCACGCCAGGCTCCCGATGTGCCCGGCGGCGGTGGCCGGGCGTGCCGGGAGCTGGGAGCCGATGGGGAGGAGGCCGGTGTCCTCGGGAGCGAAGTACACCGTCACCCGCCGGCCGACGGCCGGCGGGTCGCGCAGTTCGGCGATGTCGGCCTTGACGCGCTGCCCGTCGTCGAGGTCCAGGTGCAGCCGGTGGGTGCTGCCGCGCCACTGCACGTCGGCGACGACGGCACGCAGGGCGTTGGCGTCCGGGAAGGGGCTCAGGCGCAGCGCGTGCGGGCGTACGCACAGCAGCGCGGAGCCCTCCTCGGGGAGCGGGCCGGTCGCGGGCAGGGTGAAGGTGGCGTCGCCATGGGTGACCGTGATCACGCCGGTCTCCACGTGGCCCGCCACCTGGACCGGCAGGAGGTTGGCATCCCCGAGGAACGAGGCGGTGAACTCGGCCCTGGGGTGGTGGTAGAGCTCCTGGGGAGTGCCGCACTCCACGAGGCGGGACTGCCGCATCACGGCGATGCGGTTGGCGAGCGTCAGCGCCTCCACCTGGTCGTGGGTGACGTAGAGGATGGACACCCCGGGCAGTTCGCGGTGGATCCTGGCCAGTTCCGCGAGCATCCCGGAGCGGAGCTGCGCGTCGAGCGCGGACAGCGGCTCGTCCAGCAGCAGGACCTCGGGCTGGATGGCGAGCGCCCGCGCGATGGCCACCCGCTGCTGCTGTCCTCCGGACAGCTCCCTCGGGTAGCGGGTCGCGAACTCCGACATCCCGGTCATGTGCAGGACCCGGGACACGCGCTCGGGGATCTCGGACCGCTTCACCCGGTGGGCCTTGAGGCCGTAGGCGACGTTCTGCTCCACGCGCATGTGCGGGAACAGGGAGTACTGCTGCACCACCATGCCCACGCCGCGGCGGTGGGGCGGGAGGGCGGTGACGTCCCGCCCGCCGATGAACACCCGGCCGCTCACCGGAGTCACGAAACCGGCCACGGCCCGCAGTGCCGTGGTCTTCCCGGACCCGGAGGGGCCGAGCAGGGCCATGACCTGGCCACGGGGCACCGTGAGGTCGAACGAGTCGAGTACGGTGTTCTTCCCGTACGCCACTGTGACACCGCGAAAGGCGATGCCGGGCACGGAAGACGCGTCGGCGTCCCTCGGTTCTGCTTGCCGAGGCGGCTGGACAATGCCGTCCTTCAATGCTTCCCCCTTGGAATGAAGAAGTCGCCAGGCGCGTTGGGGCCGACTTCGCGGCGCGCGACCCGGCTCATGCGCTCCGGTGCACCTTGTGCTGCGCGGCTTGCGCCAATGGCCGGATCACCATGAGATCGACGTTCATGTGGGGTGGGCAGTCAACTGCCCACCTGACGGCTTCGGCGACGTCTTCCGCTTGCAGCGGATGGTCGACACCTGCGTAAACAGCCGCGGCTTTCTTCGCGTCACCGCGGTAGCGGTTGAGGGAGAATTCCTCGGTGTGCACCATGCCCGGCGCTATTTCGACGACCCGCACCGGCCGGCCGCACAGTTCCAGACGCAGCGTCGCCGCCAGCGCGTGGGCGCCGTGCTTGGCCGCGCTGTACCCTCCACCGCCTTCGTAGCAGGTGAACGACGCCGTCGAGGTCAGCAGGACCACGCAGCCGTCCCCGCTCGCGAGCAGGGCGGGCAGGAGGGCCTGGGTGAGGTGGAGGGCCCCCAGGACGTTGACGTCGAACATCCGCCGCCAGTCCGCGGGGTCGGCGGTGGCCACGGTCTCCGTGCCGAAGGCTCCGCCCGCGTTGTTGACCAGCACGTCGCAGCGATCCAGGCGGGCGGCGAAGGCGTGCACCGCCTCCGGGTCGGTGACGTCGACCACCTGGGCGTCCGCCTCACCGCCCTCGGCCCTGATCCGGTCGGCCACCGCCGCCAGGCGCTCCCCGCGGCGTGCCACGAGTACCGGCCGGTACCCCGAACGGGCGAGGGATAACGCGGTGGCGGCTCCAATACCGCCACTTGCCCCGCTGATAACCGCTGTACGCATCGAACACCTTCTGGATAACGGCGAGTCGGGAGCATGGCGGAATCGAGAAGCAGGCCCGTGGCACTGCTGACCGCTGCCTTGGGGTTGAGCGATCTGGAGCTTGGCAGCGTCGATGCCGGTATGTCAATATGAAAAAATGTCTCATACTTGGGTGCCATCCGCCGATGGGCCGTGTTGCGCGCCCCTGAGTCAGCACGTTCTCTCCGCGCACAATGCCGAGGCGCTCGCCATGATGTGCAAAGCGCTCGGCAATCCCGTTCGACTGCGTTTGTTCTCGCGGATCGCCGCCCATCCGGACGGAGAGGCGTGCGTGCGGGATGTGTCGGACGTCGGTGTCTCGTGCCCCACGGTGAGCCATCATCTGAAGAAGTTGCGGGAGGCGGGGCTCCTCACGTCGGAACGTCGTGGCACATGGGTGTACTACCGGGTGGTTCCCGCGGCGGTCGCGGCACTCGCCGGTGTCCTGGGCTGACGGCGCGCCCCCGCGCCGCGCCCGCTTCGACGGCGGCGGTGTGCGGGCGCAGCCGCTTCCCCGATGGCCCCGCTCCCGTCGCGGCGGCGATCCGGAGTACCCGCCCCGGGGAGGGCGGATGGCGCGACGGGGGTGTCCGCGGCGACGGGAGCGGGTGGCCACCGAAGGACGTCAGCCGCCACAGCAGCCCGCGGCGGACCCGGGGTCCGCGGGAGCGGCGAGGGGAAGCGCGGAACCGGCGGGCACCGCCTCCGGAGCCGGGCCGCAGCATCCGCCCTGCTCGCTGTCGGTGTCGATGTCCGTGGAGCACACACCGGTCTCGGGCAGTTCGAGCTGGACCCGCAAGGCGGCGTCCCAGTCGCCGTCCAGGGCGGCCACCACCGAGCGGGCCTGTTCGTAGCCGGTGGCGAGCAGGAACGTGGGGGCACGGCCGTAGCTCTTGGCACCGACGACGTAGAAGTCCTTCTCGGCGTGCGCCAACTCCGCGGCGCCGTGCGGGGGCACGGTGCCGCACGAGTGCTCGTTGGGGTCGATCAGCGGTGCCAGGGCGCGGGCGGACGCCAGCACGGGATCCACGTCCAGGCGGATCTCGGCGGCGAGCGAGTGGTCGGGGCGGAAGCCCGTCGCCGCGACGATCCGGTCCGTGGTGACCTTGCGTTCGTTCCCGTCCAGGTCGCGGCCGATCACCACGGCGTGGTCGGCGGCGGTGACCACCCGGTGCACCCGGAAGTCGGTCAGCAGGGTGATGCGCCCCGACTCGACCAGTGCGCGCAGCCGGGTGCCGATCGCCCCGCGCCCGGGCAGTGCGTCGGCGCTCCCCCCGCCGTAGACGCGCTCGGCGCCGCGACCGCGGATGGCCCACTTGACCACGGTGCCGGGAGCCTGTTCGGCGAGCCGCGCGAGGTCGATCAGGGTGTTGGCCGCCGAGTGGCCCGCTCCCACGACGAGGGTGCGCTTGCCCGCGTGGAGCGCGCGGTCCGCGCCGAGGACGTCCGGCAGGGCGTTGCCGATGAGGTTCGCCTCGAGCGCCTGCCGCTCACCGAGGGCGGGGAGACCCGTGGCGCCCAGGGGGTTGGGGGTCCGCCACGTGCCGCCGCAGTCGATGACGGCGCGGGCCAGCAGTTCCTCACCGGAGCTCAGCCGGATGAGGAAGGGGGCGTTCTCCCGGTCGGAGGTCTTGACCCTGTCCATCCCGAGACGAGCGACCATGCTGACCTCGGCGCCCAGGCGGACGCGCGGCCTGACGGCCGGGTGTGCCGCGAGCGGGGCGAGATACGCGTCGACCAGCTCGTTCCCGGTGGGCATCCGGTCCTCCTCCGGCGCCCTCCACTCCGTCTCCTCCAGCAGCCGGCGCGCGGCCGGGTCGATGTTGAAACGCCAGGGGCTGAAGAGCTGCACATGTCCCCAGGCCCGGACCGTGGCGCCGACCTCCTGTCCGGACTCCAGGACCACGTGCTCCATACCGCGCTCGGTCAGGTGGGCGGAGGCCGCCAGGCCGACCGGACCTGCTCCGATCACTGCGACAGGTAATTGTCCGGGCGGTCGTACTGGCGAAGCTGTCATGTTGTCCCCTCGTTTCTTCGGGTGCCCCCGTGTGGGCGTCGTTCCTGGCGGTCGCTTCCGCCCCCCTTGGCGTCACCGGCAGCACTCGTGCATAGAAGATGACCAACATAGACAGTCATCGAAGAGCTTGAGGAAAAAGTACCGCCGCCGACACGGACGGCTCAAGACGGAGGGGAACATTGATCCCGCGGCCGCTTCGCGGTGCCGGGCGCCCGGCCGTCCGCCGGCGCCCCGGCGGACGGTCCCGCACCCGGCCGGAGCGCTGTCGCGCCCCGGCCCGGTGCGGCTGACTCGGGCTCAGCCCAGGACGAGGTACGCCACCGCCGCGGCGCCCGCCGCGAAGGGGGGCGTCACCAGCCACGCGATGAGGAAGTCGCGCACGGTGTCCCCCTTCAGGCGCGACAGCTTCGTGCCGGCTGTGCCGGAGATCGCCCCGATGGACACCTGGGTGGTGGACATCGGCAGTCCCTGGAACGCTCCCAGGCCGACCAGTGTCGCGGTGGTGGCGTTGGCGGTGAAGCCCTCCTCGTGAGTCATCCTGATCACGTCCTTCGCCAGTCGCTCCCCGATGCGCCGCCCGGCCAGCAGGCCGCCCGCGGCCATCGCGGTGGTGACCGCCAGCAGCAGGTGCGTCGTCGTCATGCCGCCGAGCAGAGCGAACGAGCCGATCGCCACGATCTTGGGCGCGTCGTTCATCCCGCGGGCGAAGCTGGTCAGTCCGCTGGTCAGCCAGTGCAGGTAGGTCAACGTGGAGCCGGCGGTTCCCGCCGGTCTCCCGGGGGACTCGTCGCCGGCCGTGCCCGCTCCCGGCGTCACGGGCACCCGGCGCCGGGAGCGCACGCGTCTGCTCAGCGCCCGCGCGCCCGCCGAAAGGAGAGCCGAGACGGCGTAGGCGACCAGCACGCTCAGCAGGAGCGGTTGCACGACCTTCTCCAGCAGCACTCCCCACTCCACCGACTCGCTGGCGAACAGCATGCCCGCGCCCAGCAGGGCGCCCGTCAGCGCCTGGGTGGTGGACACCGGCAGGCTGCGCCAGGTGGCGAACGCGACCCAGCTCGCGGTGCCGACCAGCACGGCCGCGGCGAACGCCGGCGTGGGTTCGGCGGAGACGATGCCCTTGGAGAACAGCTTCGTCATCTTCGACGCGAACTCCAGGGAGACCAGGCAGCCGACCACCGTGGCCACCGTGCCCCACACCAGGGCGGTGCTGATCTTGGTGACGCCGGCTCCGGCGAGGGTCGCGACGCCTTTGGGGACGTCGTTGGCGCCATTGGCCGCGGCCAGCGCCACGACCATGACAAGAACGAATATTTCCATGATCATCCTTCGGGTTGGCGGTGCCCTTGGAAGCGCGGCGAGGCAGGGTCCGGCACCGGACCCGCTCGCTGCGTGAAGGCTGCGGAGAACCCGCGAGAACCACGGCCGGCCGCAGACGCACCCGTCCGGCGGTGCGATGGAGGGCCGTGGTGGCGGTCGTCCCCCGCGCGCTGCGGGGGACGACCGTGCTGGGACGACGCTCAGAGCGTCGGGAAGGCGCCTGCCGGCGCTGCTGGGCCTACGCGGGGTTCGGTCACCGCGGGCCCGGGCGGCCGGGCGGTTCGGTGGCGAACCGGCCCAGCCAGACGTACTCGTGCGGTCGCAGACGGCACAGGATGCCGTCGGCCCGTCCTTCGAGGGTCTCCATCTGCCCGCGCAGGTGCACCAGCGGGCCGGATCCCGACGGATCGTCCGGCAGGACGTCCGCCGGAGTGAAGTCGAGCTCGGTGTCGGTGGGGTTGTGCACGCACAGCACCCGGTCGTTGGTGCCGGGAGCGGTGCGCAGTACGGCCCACGCGCCGCCGGCGAGGCTGAGCGGGCGGCACACCGCGTCGGGCGCGAAGGCGGCCCGGGCCTGGGGCGGCAGCAGCCCGATGCCCCGCTCGCCGGCACCGAGCAGGGCGGCGCTGAGCGAGCCGAGCAGTGCCCGTACCCGCTCCCGTTCCGCGACGCGGGCACCGGCAACGCCGGTGAACAGCGGCGATCCGGTCATCCGCGGCCCCGGCTCGCGACCGAGCAGGTGCAGGACGGTCGGCGCGACGTCGGCGAGCGTGCCCTCGGCCGTGTGCGGGCCGTCCACCCGCTGTTCGGGGGCGGGCACGAGGACCACGGGCACGGGATTGGTGGTGTGCCCTCCGTAGGGACGGGCGCGGCCGTCGGGACCTGTCCTCGTCATCGTCTCGGCGTTGCCGTGGTCGCCGACCAGCAGCACCCATCGGCCGTGCAGGCGAGCGGCCTCGACGACGCGGGCGACGGCCGCGTCGGTGTGCTCGGCGGCCCGCACGGTGGCGTCGAAGTCCCCGGTGTGCCCCACCACGTCGATGTTCGCGAGGTTGGCGATCACCAGGTCGGTTCCGTCGCGGGCGATCGCCTCGACCACGGCGTCGGCGACCAGGTCCACGTTCATCTCGGGGTGCTTGCGGTAGTCCGGTGGGCCCTCCCCCGTGATGCGCCGGTGCTCCTCGACCTCGCGGCCGCGGCCGTCCCGGCCGTTGACGTAGTAGGTGACGTGCTCGAACTTCTCCGCCTCGGCGATCCGCACCGAGCGCAGACCGGCCGCGGCCAGCTCGTCGGCCAGCCCTCCGGTGGCGTCCGCCCGCTCCACCAGGGCGGGGATGGGGGCGCGGGTGTCGTACTGCGCCAGGCTCAGGACGGTGACGTCGCGGTCCGTGGCGGCGCAGTGCTCCACGACATGGTCGGCGAGCTGCTGGACGCGGTCGCTGCGGAAGTTGAAGAACAGCACGGCGTCGCCGTTCCGGACCGGGGCCACGGCCTGGCCGTCGTCGCCGGTCACCACGCTCGGGACCACCCACTCGTCCCCCTCGTCGTCGAGGGCGTCCTCGGCGCGGCCGACGCGGACGCCGTCGCCGTCGGTGATCGCGGCCGCCGCCCGCGTGGTCAGCGCCAGGTCGCCGGCCTTGTCCAGGGCGTAGCCGCGGCCGATGACCGAGGCGACGCGTCCCGTTCCCGCCTGCCGCGCCAGGCGCGCCACGCGGTCCAGGTACAGCCGAGCGGTGCCGTCCGCGACGTCCCTGCCGTCGGTGACGGCGTGGATCCACACCCGGGGCACACCGTGGGCGGCCGCGGCGGCCAGCAGCTCGGCCAGGTGGTCGACGTGGGCGTGGATCTGGCCGTCCGAGCACAGCCCCACCAGGTGCAGCGCCCGGTCGCCGGCGGCCAGGGCGGCGCACACGGCGCCCAGTCGCTCGTTGGCGCGCAGGCGCCCGGAGTCGATGGCCCGCTGCACCAGGAGGCTGTCGTACGGCAGGGCCCGTCCGGCGCCGATGACCATGTGGCCGATCTCGGAGTTGCCCACGGTGCCCGGCAGCAGGCCGACCGCCTCGCCGGACGCCGCCAGAAGGGTGGCGGGGCACCACTGCCGCAGCTCGTCGAGGACCGGGGTGCGGGCGCGGTGCAGGGCGTTGTCGGGGACGGCGGGTCCCTCGCCCCAACCGTCGAGGACGAGCAGCACGCCGGGGACCCCGGCGGTCGCGCCCGTCACCGTGTGCTCTCCCCGGAGCTGTGGACGCCGTCCAGGGTCTCCCAGAAGGTGGGGAACGACTTCGCGACGCAGCCGGGGTCGTTGATCACGACACCCTCGGTGCGCAGCCCCGCGACCGCGAAGGACATCGCGATGCGGTGGTCGTCGTAGGTGTCGATCACCGCGCCGTGGGGGACGCCGCCGACGATGCGCATGGCGTCGGGGAACTCCTCGACGGTGACGCCCATCTTCCGCAGCTCGGTGGTGACGGCGGCGATGCGGTCGCACTCCTTCACCCGCAGCGAGGCGATGTCGGTGATCAGCGTGGCCCCCTCGGCGAACGCGGCCACCACGGCGAGGGTGGGCACGACGTCGGGCATGGCCTCCATGTCGATGGTGATGCCGCGGAGCGGCCCTCCCTGGAGGGTGACGGAGTCGCCGGTGAGCTCGGTCCGGCACCCCATGTCCGCGAGCGCCCGCACCAGTCCCACGTCTCCTTGGCGGGAGGCGCTGCCGATGCCCGGTATGGTCACCCGGCCGCCGGTCACCGCGGCGGTGGCCAGGAAGTAGGACATCCCCGAGGCGTCCGGTTCGACGCGGACCGTCCCGCCGCGGGGCCGCTGCCCGGCGGGGACGGTGAAACGGCGGTAGCCGTCGCGCTCGACGGTGACGCCCGTCTCGGCCAGCGCCGCCAGGGTCATCTCCACGTACGGCTTGGAGATCAGCTCGTCCTCGATGACGATCTCGGTGTCGGTCTCGGCCCGCACCGCGTTGATGAGCAGGCTGGAGGTGAACTGGCTCGACACCGCGCCGCTGATCGTGGTCCGCCCGCCGCGGAACGTGCCGCCGACCACCCGGATCGGCGGGGAACCGTTGCCCCGCACGGCCGTGGCGTCGACCCCGAGCGGGCCCAGCGCGCGGAGCAGGTCCCCCATGGGCCGCTCCTGCATGCGGGCGTTGCCGTTGATCACCGTGACGCCGTCGGCGTGCCCCGCCATGGAGATGAAGAACCGCAGCGGGGTTCCGGCTCCGCCGAGGAAGACCTCCCCCTCCGGGGCCCGCATCGGCTGCCCCGTGGGGGTGACCCGGATGCTCGCCGAGGCGTGGTCGATCTCGGTGCGCACATGGCCGAGGGCCTCGATCGCCCGGGTCAGGTACAGGGTGTCGTCGGAGAGCAGCGCGCCCTCGATCAGCGTCTCCCGCCCGGACAGGGAGGCGATCGCCAGGAAGCGGTTGGTGTAGCTCTTGGAGCCGAGCACGCGGACCTCGGTGTCGACGGGGCCGCTCGGGACCACCGTCAGCCGGGGGGCCTTGAGGCGTAATTCGGGCGTGTTGGTCATGGGTGTGACCCTCCTGCTTGGGACGGCTGGCGGAGCGGACGGCGTACGGCGGGTCGGCGGAGTAGGGGTGACAGCCCGTCCCGGGAGCACCCTTGAGGTGGTGGTTCGGACCGGTCGGCCCGAGGTCATGCCCCGGGCGGGGCACCTCGGCCTGCCGCCCGCACACCGGGGGCGGCCCTGCGGTCGGGCGCGGCGGCCGCACCGGGTGTGGTGTGCGGCGGGGGAAGCGGCCCGAGTGTCCCCGGCCGGCCGGGATCGGCACATGCCAAGATCGACCTCCCCCCGAGGTGTGACGCAGGCAACAACCTGTGTCCGGAGCATATCGGCGGTCATCAATGCCCCTGGAGATCGATCTCGGCCGTGCTTCCCTCGCGACGCGGAGCCGCGCCGAAGAATCCCGCGCCGGCCGGACGGGGAGCCGCGGAGCACCACGGCTGCGCCGGGTTGCCGCGGCGCGCCGACATGCCCTGGGGCACCCGGCCTGAACTGGCGCGTCCCCGACGACGCACCCGCACGCACACCGGCGGAGTGATCGACTCCTCCCGGACCGGCGGGACTGGCGGCGCGATCCGTTCCGCTGTCGGAACGGAGGAAACCACTCAGATTGTCATGCGATCGAACGTATATCCACGCAGCTCATCGGCGGGGCCCAACCCCGCGCAAGAGGGCTGACGTCGCCTCTTTCATTCGTCCGAAAACCAATCACCGGGTAGGCGAGTATCGGCACCGGTCCCATGGCAGGCGAGCAGACAGTTCCCCCGCGTCCCGGGAGTGAGGCGCAGCCGGGTCCGTCGCGGCCGTACCGCGCACGCCCCACTGCGACGAGATCAGCCGAGCGGGGCTCGCTGTCGCGCTGCCTGGTGAGGCGCGAAGCCGGGTGAGGACCTCGTCCACCGGCAGGTCGTCACCGGTCCTTGGCCCCTCTCCCAGTGGCGCATGCTGCGCTCGCCGGCTTCCGCGAGGCCGGTGGCAGTCCCGCTTCCGCCAACGTGTCGCTCTGCCAAGCACCCAGCCACTTCCTCACCTGGCGCCCGCGGACGGCGTGCCGGCATGCGGCACGCCGGCGGCCGCCCCCGGCCGCGCCGCTGACGCTCGGGCACCCGCCCCCGTGGGGAGCCGTCGGCGGAGACGACTCGCGCGCCCTCACCGCCCGGGCTGGCGAGAGCACAGCGGTCAACCTGCGGCGCCGGGGCGGACTCGGCGAGGACTCCGAACGTGCCGCACGCCGCACGGCGCAGCTCGCCGCGCTGGACCCGGACCGGAGGCCGGCCTGGCCCATCGACTGGCAACGCCACTACGCCATGCTCCGGCCCGGCGACGCCGCGGAGGGGACGGCAGGAAAAGGCGCCAAAGGCCGCACGGAAGGCCCGACGCCTTCCAACGGGGTGTAACCGGGAAGAACATGTACACATCCCACGCGGACACACAGACACCTGGACGGCCGACGAGGGCTCGCAGGAAGTGGCGGTCCGGCTCGGGGTATGGCGCAGCAACATGCGCACCCGCCGTGAACGCCTCACCCACCCCCAACAGTTCGAGCTCTGGACCGGCGCGGCCTCTTCGGCTGAACACGAGAGGCGGTCCCGGCCGGTGGCGGGCCGTCCCCGCGCAGCTTGGCGGCCGGGGGCTGGGTTTCGGGGCGGCCAGGGCGTGGCGGTGGTCGGCTCACGGGCCAGCTCCGGGACAGGAGGGCCCGTTCCGCTGCGTTGCGCGGTGTGACGCAGCCGGTGTGCGGTTGCCCGGACCGGTGAGAGGGCGGCCCGGCAGCAGGGTGCCGAGGTGACGGGCAGCCAGTAACGGTGCCGATGAGGGCTTCGGTGGTGTGCCGGGAGCGGACCTTCAGCCCGCCGGGGCGGCCGAGCCGGCAGGGCTGCGCGGCGCTCTCGGCGACCACACCCTCGTCACCCACGGCCTGGACATCGCCCCCCGTTCCGCTTGCCGAAGCCTGGGACAACAGCGCCGACACCAGGACCCTGGTCGCGGTGACCGCCCGGTCCAACCGGCAAAAGGCCGACCAAGGCCCCACCCCTGGCGCGGAGATCCTCGAGAACCACAGGCGATGGTGGGTACCGCCTGATCGCTGAGGCGGACCGGCAGACCCCATGAAACCGCTCAGCTACCCGGCAGGAGGGTCGACGCCGTGGCATGGCAACTGCGTGAGCATCGGCAGCCAGGGGTGAGGCGGACGGCCCCAGAGGGAGAAGACGTCCGCCTCACCAGGTCAGAGCTCAGTCCTGACGCGGTCGAACAGCTCCACGATCACAGCCCACAGAGCCTTTACTCCCAGGCCAATGGCGACGCGTGAACCCGCCTCCCGCAACCAGCCAGAACGGTCCTGGCCAGGCCGTGCAGTGACCATTTCGCACCTCATCTCTCATCGGACCGGAGTCTGCGCGACGCGGCAGACCTCCCCCTGGTCTCGCCCGTCGCGGGCAGCCACCGGGCCCTCCACGGAGATGAGCACTCCCATCGTAAGAGCGGTGATGCTCACCAGGAGCATGAATCGAACATCTACGGGCCTTGGGCGCGACGGCGCGCGCAGCGGACTCGGCGCGGCGGCCCGTGGGCACTCAGCCCGGCCCGCCGCAACGAGGGCAAGGCGGCGATGCGGCTGTCGAAGAACTCCGGCACCACCGAGCGAATCAGGTGCACCGGGTCGTTCTCCGTGTGGTGGCGGCCGGTGCAGCGGGTCCGCCGCCTGTCCGCTGGTATGACGCGGCTCCTAGCCAGTGGGCCTGACCGTTCTCAAGCATGTCGTCCCACCGCCCGGCCCCGCACGGCGCTGCCCCTGCCGCCGACTTCAGAGCCGTTGTACCCACTCGGTGAGCCGCTCTGCCCAGGCCTTGGCCCGAGCTACGGCGTCCGGGGGCAGCGGGCGGCCGTGAACGGCCTGGTCGGCCAACGTCTTCAAGGCAGCGGCCGCCGAGCGTATGCCTTCATCCGCCCACTCCTGGGTGGCGTCGTCGCGGGCCAGGACAGCGAGGCAGAAGCGTTCGTCATCAAGGGAGTGCCCGGGCGGCAGTCCCTTTCGCCGGCGGTTGGTGTTGACCGCCTGAAGCCAGCCGGGACCGTAGACCTGTCCCAGCCGAGCGGCCAACACGGGGGCCAGCGCGGCGGCGGCGGTCTGAGCGGCGTTGATGATGCGGTTGCGAGGCAGGCGGGCGAACGCGTTCGTGGACGGTCCGCCCGGCGGCGCCGTCACAGGGCGGACCGGCGCCTGCGCCTGCCCCGCCGATGCCTGACGTCCGGTGGGGTTGGCGGCAGCGGTGTTGCGGCGTGCGGACTCGATGCGTTGCTGGAGCCATTCGAGATCGGCCGGAGTGACCAGGCGTGCGGCGAGTAGCCACTCGCACAGGGCCCGTCTGCTGTCGCGTTCGCCGCCGAGTCCTTCGACGCCCGCTGTGGTCAGGAGGTCGCGCACGTCTTCGACGCGCCGGGTGACCTGGCTGCGGGTGAGGCCGAGCAGCGCGGCGATCTGGTCGTAGCCGCAGGGTCGGGGATCGTAGTGCGGGTGAGGGCGCAGGTAGCCGCTCACCAGGGCCACCAGTACCTCCCGGCGAGCGTCTGTGAGTCGCAGGACCGGGATGCGGGTGCTGTACGGATCGGCCGGTGCGGGGGAGGTCGGGGCTCCGTTGGGCCTGGGGTCGGCGTGGAGGGTCAGGGCGTACGTCCATCGTTCGCCGGGCACCAGGACGGTCAGCCGGTCCTGGTCGACCGCCCGCCGACTCAGGGGCCAGCCGGGTCGGGCGACGGGCAGCGGGACGGTGAAGCCGTTGCCATCGGCGATGTGCAGTGCCCGCTTGCTACTGAGGTTCGTGATCCACCAGAAGCCGTCATCGGCTGCGATGCGGCCTGCGATGCGGCTGACACCGAGGTCGGTGGCGTCCAGTCGGACGGTGCAGGAACTGTCCCGCCCGAACGTCAGCTCCTGGTGGCCGGAGAGGGAGTGGATGGTGCCGTCCACCTCGATTTTGAGCGTGTGCACGAGCTGCCTCTTCAGGAGATGACCGGGTCGATCCACACCGCAGTGGCTTCTTCTACGAAGGAGCAGCCAGTGGCGCCGTCGAACTTCAGTTGCATGCGGAATCCGCCGGACAGATCGACGCGTACTTTCTTGGTCTCTCCAGCTACCACGGTTCCCTCCGCCCGTACTTTCCGGTCCACGATGACCGAATACACCACCTCCGCGTCGGTGGGCGCGTCCCACGTCAGGCCCACGCTGGCCTCAAAGGTGCGGTAGCGACGGTCGAGCTGCCACGTCGCACTGTGTTCTGCGCACTCCAACGTGGCGTAGAGAGTGGTCGGATAGTCACGTGTGTCGACGCGCTGCGGTCCCGATTCGAAGCCGCCTCCGTACCCCGTCTCCAGCGGCTGCGGCTCCAACAAGGACAGTGGTCCGCCCGTCCTCGACGGAGAAGGAACAGAAGTAGGCGAAGAAGTAGGGGAAGGAGAGGAGGTTGATTCCGTGGTGGACGGAGCGTCGGCGGTGGGCCCGTCACTTGCGGAGGCGCCCTTGCCGCTGGCGGCGCTGTCGCTGTCTCCGGTGATCAAAGACGCTGCGGTGATGACGACGACAGCCAGCAGCAGTGCGGCCCCGACCAGTAAGAATCTCGCCTCGGCACGGCTACGGACGGGGAGTGCGGCAACCAGCCTCGCCATCGGCGTGCCGGTGTAGCCCGCATCCTTCACACTTCGGCCCGCGTCTTCCCCAGTTCCCGCCGTTGCCGCTCGTTGGGTGCCGGGCCGTGGGGGCGGCAGTGGGCCTGTCTGAGGTATCACGGTCGAGCTGTGCAGGCGCAGACCGCGGATGAGCTCACCGCAGGTGGGCCGCCGGTCGGGGTCCGGATCAAAAGGGGCCAGCAGGTGCTGCACGATGTGGGTTTGCTCGCCGAGGATCGGGATGGTCTCCAGGCCGGCCCGTATCTGGGCCGGGTCGGCCGGTGGGTGCTGCCCGGTGAGCATGTAGTACACCAGCCCACCGAAGGCGTAGCGGTCGGAAGCCGGGCCGTAGGAGCCGCGTGTGAGCACCTCCGGGGCGCAGTAGCCGGGGGTGCCGGCGGCGAACGCCGTGGTGTGGCGGGCGACGCGGAACAGCCCGAAGTCGACGAGGACCGCCTGCCCGTCGGGGTTGACCACGACGTTGCCCGGGGTGACGTCGCCGTGGATCACCTCGCGTCGGGAGGAGGTGGCCTGGCCGGAGTGGAGCCAGTCGAGCACATCGGCCACCTGGCCCAGGCAGCGCATCACCGCCCCGCGGTGTTCCGGGCCGAAGTGAGCCGGCCCCCAGTCGCGTAGATCGTGTCCGTCGACCCAGTTCATGACCAGGTACAGGGTGCGAGCGCCGACCTCGCTCTGCCCGGCCGGGTGCATCCACGCGCCTTCGAACCAGCAGTGCACGCTGACCACTCCGGGGTGCTGGATCAGGCGCAGCAACTCCACCTGCTGGGCCCAGCGGTCCCGCCAGGCCTCGACCTCCTGGTGGTGCCCCGGCCGCAGGATCTTCACCGCGAGCCGCTCGCGGCCCCCGGCGAGGGCGACATCGGCCTCCCACAGCTCGGCCTCACCTCCGCTGCCGATCTGCCTGCGTAACCGGTACTTGTCCGGCTCCTCGTCCGGACCGACGTAGAACCCAGTGGAGGTGGGCGGCATGCTGCTTCCTTCCGTGATGGACGGCTTTCGGCCGTTGGCCGAACGTGGCGAACAGCATGCCGCGCCCTGCTCCCCCACGTCGACGGGAAGCGAATCCCCCTTTTCCCCGATTGCCTCAACCAGCCGTTGAACCCGAACAGCACCCCGCAAATCAGCTCTCAGCCAACGACGGTGTGCATCCTGCTGATGATCAGGCAGTACGTCCCTGCAATGGATGGTGCATGCGTGCAGTGGCCGGATGACTCCTGTGGCTGCTGCCCTACGTCATTTGCGGGCGAGGTGCAGGTACAGGTCACCAGCGGGACCGCCTCCCGGCCCGGGTTCGCCGCGCCCGCGTATGCGTAGCGTCTGTCCGTACTGTGCGCCCGCGGGCATGCGAACCCTCACGGTCTTGGTCTGTCCCGTGCCGAGCAGGACCACCCGCACCGCGATCTGCCTCCCTGCGGAGAGTTCGTCGGCGGCCAGGCGCACCTTGCGTTCGATGTCGCGTCCTCGGACGGGGGGCGGCCCACTCGTGGGCGGTGTCCAGGCCGGAGACCATCCGCAGATCTCCGCGGCGAGCCGGTGTGCCTGGGCCACATCAGCAGCAGTGAGCCAGTGGTTGTGGGCCGCGCGGTCGGCAAGATCTTTGAGCAGTTTCACAGTGCGGCGTGATTGCGGTGTCGCCCACTGCTGCGTGGCCGGATCGCGGACGAACAGCTTGAGACAGAAGCGGGCGTCGGTAAGGCCGATTTCGGGCCTGAGTCCCCTTTGTCGGCGCTCTTCGTTGATCTTTTCCAACCACCAGGGTCCGTAGTACTCGACCAGCCGCTGGTGGAGTGCTGGCGCGATCGCCGCAGCGGCCGCGCGTGAGGCTCGGCCCACCTCTTCCCCCGGTTCTAAACGCATGCTCCCCCTCCTCCCAACCGGGCGTCCGAACCCGGTTGGCACCGTACGAAACTGGCGAGAAGGTACTCCGGCAGGGGCAGACATCTCCACCCACCGGCGAGCCGATACCGACAGCCCGACATGCAGGAGCCCGGCCCGCCGGAGTGGCTTCGGACGAAGCGGTGGTCTGCCACTACTCGCCGACTGGACCGCCATCAAGAACCACGGGCAGCCGGCCGCCGAGCACCAGGTGCTCACCGGGCCGGCCGCCAACTACCCCAACGTGCCCGTCACCGCCACCACCGCCTGGCACGCCATTCCGCCGCCCGGGCGGCCCCCGATGCCGGCGCAGGCGAGTATCTGAAGACACAAGCGGATCCACCGCGGGGAGCCTGTCCATGCCTCTTCCCAAGTGCGGGCAGGCAGCGTCCGGCATGGCCACGAGCACGGGTGCGGTGGCGGTGCCGGTGACCACCCGCAGAGTGGCGGGCGTGTCGCGTGATGGCGTCCGGGGCCGGTACCAGGGAGGTGCGCGGGGGGCGGACGCAGATGGAGGATGCCGGGGATGACGAGCAGGGAGCCCGCTCGGCCTCTACGCCGTGAAGAAGTCGATGAGGGCGCGCGCGACCTGGCCGGGCGCGTTCTCCGTGGGGATGTGTCCTGCATCCGGGATACGTATGAGTGTGGTGTGCGGGATCTCGGAGGCGAACCGCTCGGCGTACTCCACCTTCTGGAAGCCGTCGTCCTCGCCCCAGATCAGCAACTTGGGTGTCGTGTTCTGCCGCAGCGCGGGAACGATGTCGCGGGTGTAGCGGTTGTCGGCCGCGCCCACCATGGCCATCCAGGAGCGGCGAACCCGCGCATCGGTCCACGGATCCAGATAGTCCGCGATCCGCTGCTCAGTGGCGGCACCAGCCAGCGCTGAGGTCACGGCTTGCCGGCGGGCGGCGAGGATCTCGGCGGCGGTGGTCGCGGCGACGACCTCCGGGTCCCGGAACCGGGCCACGCTGGACACCGGCCAGGAGTCGTAGGTGACCGAGTTGACCAAGGCCAGCCGGGACACCTCCAACCGATCACGGACGAGGAGGTGCTGGGCGACGGCGCCTCCGATGTCATGACCCGCTACGGCGATCGGCCCGGAGAGGTTCAGCGCGGTGGCGAAGCGCGCCACCCAATCCGCGAGGGCCGGGACCGCGCCCGTTTCCAGGGTGAGTTCGCCTCCCGAGCGCCCAATCCCAGGGAGGTCCACCGCGACGGGCCTCAGCCCCGCCTCGGCGAGGCGGTCCAGCACCGGAAGCCAGACCCGGCTCCAGTACGTTCCGTGCAGCAGCAACACGGCCGGGCCGTCCTGCTCCACGGTCAGGTAGCTGGCCGTCTCGCCGTCGACCTGGACCCCGGTTCGCAGCACTGCCGTTTCGACGTTTTCGCTCATGGGTCCACTGTGACCGGGGCCGGCCTCCCCGCCGAGAGTCAAGAAAGACACCCTCGGGTACATTCCTGCCATGACCCTTCACCGGGTGGTGGCCCTGCTCACCCCGCCGCAGTCGCCCTTCGAGCTGGCCTGTGCCTCCGAGGTCTTCGACACCGCCCCGCAGGACGCGCCGCCCCGCTACAGCTTCCGGGTCTGCGCCGAGCGTCCCGGACCGCTGCCGACCACCGCCGGCTACGCGATGCTCGTCGAGGCGGGGTTGGCCGCCCTGCGGGAGGCGGACACCGTGGTCGTCCCCGGCTGGCAGCCGCCCGGCGCCCCCGTGCCACCGGACGTCACCGAGGCGCTGCGTGGCGCCCACCGGCGCGGCGCGAGGATCGTCGCCATCTGCACGGGGGCGTTCGTCCTCGCTCAGGCCGGACTGCTCGACGGCCGCCGCGCCACCACCCACTGGCGCAGTGCCGCCCGGTTCTCCGCCGCCTTCCCGAAGGTGCAGGTGGATCCAGACGTCCTCTTCGTGGACCACGGTGACGTGGCGACCAGCGCCGGGACCGGCGCGGGCATCGACCTGTGCTTGCACCTGGTGCGCTGCGACCACGGCGCGGCGTACGCCGCACAGATCGCCCGGCGCATGGTCCTGCCACCGCACCGGGAGGGCAGCCAACTCCAGTACGCCGCACAGCCCGAACCGGCCAGGGCGGACGAGTCGTTGGCGCCACTGCTGGAGTGGGCCGCCTCCCACCTCGACGCCCGGCTGACCCTCGACCACCTCGCCGAACGCGCCGGACTGTCCAGCCGAACCCTCGCCCGGCGGTTCACCGAACAGCTCGGCACCAGCCCGGGACAGTGGGTGCTCCGCCAGCGCCTTGACGCGGCACGGATACTGCTGGAACAGACCGACCTTCCGGTGGAAGCCATCGCCACCCGGGTCGGACTCGTCTCGGCGGTCAACCTGCGTCGCCGTTTCCGGGTGCATCTCGGCACCACCCCCGGCGCTTACCGACGGGCCTTCAGCGAGACCTGATGCCCCAGCAGGGTGTGTGTTCCCGCATGCGCGGGGGGCGCGGGTGCAACGGGAGCAGTGGCCGGCGGCCGGACATTGCGGCCTGGGGAGCGATTGCCTCGGGTCGAAGTGGCCCCCCGAAGGCTCGGCGAGCGGGTGCGTCTGGGATCGTTACTCCCATGAGCACGCCACCTGACGGATTGCCGATCTACCGAGTCCTGACCGGGCCGGATGATGTCACGTTCTGCCGACGTGTCAGCGAAGCGCTGGATCTTGGCTACGAGCTGCACGAAGGTCCCGCCATCACCTTCAATGGTGGGAGTGTCATCGTCGCTCAGGCGCTGGTCTGGCCGACACGGGGGTCGAACCCCGGTGCGTAGCGGTATTCGCGATCAGCCGTGACGTGAGAAGGGCTGCCCGGGCTGGACGAGTTGTGACGCTGTCCGGGCTCGTGCGGCCTGTTCCCGTCCGGAGCGCCGCGGCCACGACTACGTGCGCGCGGGCAGCACCACGCTGTCGGCCGCTTTGGACTCGCCACCAGCGGAGAGGCGTTGGCTGACTGCGCCGCAGGCACCGCACGGCGGAGTTCGAGAACAGGTGAGGGGATCGCGGCACCGGCAGTAGCGGGGAAGGTCAGCAGCTCATCCAGCCGTGCTGCTTGTGCGCAGCATCGGTCTCGGCTTCACCGAGCCAGGCGAGTCTGAACCGCCGGTCCCGCAGGCGGAAGAACCCCGAGCCCCAGTCGCCGAGCTCCTCGTCGAGTTCGTCAGCACCGACGATCCCGTCCTCGAAGACGGGCAACTGCTGTGCTGCACCGACACCAAACACTGCCCACTCAGGAAGCTCTTGCGGCTTCACCCAGCGCCTTCGCCAGACCGGACCTTCCCGCCACCACCAAGTGGTGACTCGGGTCAGAAGCACGCCGACCTGTTCGTCCCCATCCAGAAGGCGAGCGGCGGCACAGCGATATGGGTCAAGTCGAACGTCTGTAGGTGGCTTCGGCGGCGGGCGTCTGAACACACCCGTATTCTCCCTGGTGACGCGATCGCGACCGCACGCGGGCGGGGGAAGCGGCGGTGAGGGCAGCACCGGCAGCGAGCTTGGCAGCGGCGGTGGTCAGCAGGCGCGCGGACATGTGGGGCATGGGGTCCTCCATGATGATCAACCGTCTCCGCGACGTGCTGACCGGCTACCGGACCCTGCCGCGATCCGCCGTCGCGGCAGGGTCCGGCTGACGGCCTTGCGGGCCAGGGCGTGCGCGTCCCGACGACTGACAGGCGCCGGGACGTCCGTGGCAGTGGGTCGGGACCGGCGGCCGGGCCCCTGGGCGGTGGGACTTGACGCACGGCACGTTCACCGCGTTCCCGTCAGGGTCGCCGCCGGGGACGGTGCGGGCGACAGCGCACCGTGCGCGCCGTCGCCCGCACTGTTCGGTTCCGCCCCCTTCAGCCGCCGGCTTCGTTGAATCGCGCGATGTCCTCGATCGTGCTCCGCAGTTTCAGCTCGTCCTGGTCGGAGACAATCGCGGTTCCCACGCGCCCGTAGGGGCCGACCGGCGCATCCGGCGATGAATCATAGGCGATCTCATCGAACCGGAAGTTGCGCTCGAAATCCTGCTGGGTCAGTTCACCGCTGCCGGGACGCCGCAGCAGCAGAAAGCCGTAAAAGCGATCCGGCGTCCCGCGGCCCAGGGTCCGGGGCAGCCCCTCCCCCAGAGCGAGACTTATTTCCACGTCGAAGAAGTCGACGCCGAATGTCAATTCGTTGATCCGCGGGGAAAGCCCTCCCGGAAGGCGGATGGCGCACTCGCCGAAGGTCAGTCCCGACTCTTCCGCGAATGCTTCCATGTGGAAGACGCAATCGGGTGCGTTCAGACTTCCCAGCACTCGCCCGGCGAGCATCTCCGCCTGGTGGAACAGCTCCGGGCAGCGCCCGGCGTCCATGATGTGTCCCGCCAGGATGCCGCCCTGCACGGCACGGAGCGGAGAGACGTGGTAGCGGCTCAGTGAGGACCACCGAAGACCGCCGTCCGCCCATACGCCGTCCATGTAGAGCTCCGGGGCGTCCACCCGGGACTCGGCGACGATCTCCACGTCCGACCGGCCGGAGAAGGGCTGCAACGCCTGCGCGTATTCCTCCGGGGAGCCGACGACGGCCGTGCGGAGAGCGCCGGCCCCCGTCGCCGGCTTGATCACGAAGGCATCCCCCAGCTCGTCGGCGAGGTCCGCGAACGACGTGCCCTGCGGCACGTACCGGCAGCGCGCCCGCCTGACGTCGGACGGCAGCCCGCTCTTCTGGAGGTACTTGTCCCGGAAATACAGAACCGTCTTCGAATCCGTGTTGCCGGGCAGCTTCATCTGCTGCCGCAGATACGCCGCCCCGAAGATTCCCATTTCATGGACGGAGAGCACTCCCGCCACATCGCCGATGCCCGCGGAGAGCACGGCACGCAGTATCTCCTGGGCGTCCTCGATGTCGGAGACCCGCGTACAGCGCCGGCCCTCGGGTGGGCTCATCGGCGCCTGTATCAGATAGTAGGGATCCAGCCCTCGTCGTTCCAGTGCCCGATCGAGGTCTTCCCTGTATCCGATGACAATCATCGTCGGCATCATCGTCTCCCCCGTATTGAGGCCGGCACGGTGGCATCGTGTCACACGGGATACGGGGATGTGGACACGCAAAGGCAGGATCATCCACGGATGGGATATGGCATGGATCACAGGCGGGGCTTCAGGACGGGGGAGATGGAATCGCTCGCGACATTCATGCCCATCAGGGCGCATTCGCGCGCCGGTGGCAGGGCGGCCGCGGGAGGGTGGGGATCCGCGAAGCGGTCGGCGAAGCCCTCTCGGGGCAAGTCCCGGGCGGCCTCGCCGGTCGAGAAGGCCCGCGGTGGAGGAGTCGCCGGCGCCGACGGTGTCGACGACCACCGCAGGTGGCTGGGACGGTGACGCGCACACCGTCGAGGGACTCGAGGGCGTCGCGTCCGCTGCCGGTCAGGTCGACGCCGGAGGCGCGTACCCGGGTCGGGCCATGGCGACTGGCTGCCTCTCAGGAAGGGGGCGGTGGTGGCGTCCCGCGCCACGGAGCGCAGTTCGGGGCTCGTGCGCGCCGGCGGTCAAGACGTGTTCCTCGACCGCTCGGTGATCGAGGCGTACGCGAACAACCACAAGTCCATCACCACCCGGGCCTACCCCTTCCGGCGGGACTCCCTCGGGCTGCGTCTCTTCGGCGACGGCAGCGTCGTCAAGTCCATGACCGTCTGGAAGATGGGCGACATGACCGACTGACCCGGGCGCTCAACCACACACCGGGACGACAGCCCGGCCCGTAGCCTGGCCGCATGCAGCCCCGGGCTCCTGAGCCCAGGGGCTGCGTGCGCCCAACTGCTCCGCATGTCACGGACTGGACCGCACAGTCCATAGCCCGACGTGCGACGCGGCCGCGGCCCTCTCGGCTTCGCCTACGTTCTGTTGGGCGAGGCCCGCACCCCGGGACCGCCGATATCCCGAATCGATCGGCCAAGACCTACGCCTGGAAGGACGGAACGCCCTCAGGCAACGCCGGAGCTGAGCCGCCTGGTACTGACCGACGCGGGTACCGGCGAACGGCGAGAGCGGGTTCACCTCCCGGGGCTTCCGGCACGCCGCTGCCGCCAGCATCCGGGTCGTCCTTGGCGAACCGCTTGCGGGCTTGGAGCGCAGGCATCGGCCCGAGGTGGTCGAGGATGCGGTCCGCTGCCGACTCGGACACCCCGAAGAGCGGGGCGATCCGGCGCATCGTCAGGTTCGTGCGCCGGTACGCCGCGATCACACCAGCCACATCGGGATCGTCCCACTCCCGCCCAGGGGCCCCAGGTCACCGCCGTGGCAAGCCGTGGAACACTCCTCGGTATGGGAGAGCCAGTCGAGATCATGCCCTACGACCCTGCTTGGCCGGCCATGTTCGCCAAGTGGGGCGTGGGCCTGCGTTCAGCCCTCGGGGATGCCGCGGCTCGTATCGACCACATCGGGTCCACCTCGGTGCCGGGACTGGCGGCCAAACCGGTGATCGACATCCAGATCTCAGTGGCATCGCTGGAGCCGGCGGACGAGTTTCTGGGCCCGCTCACCCGCATGGGCCTGGTGTACCGAGCGGACAACCCCGAACGGACCAAGCGGTACTTCCGGGAACCGCCGGGTCAGCACCGCACACACGTGCACGTGCGAAACTGGGCAGCTTCTCCCAGCAGTTCCCACTCCTGTTCCGCGACTACCTCCGCTGCCACACGTCCGCCGCGACCGAGTACGCGGCAGCCAAACAGCGCTGCGCAGCCCGGTTCAGCAACGACCGGCCCGGCTACGTCCAAGCAAAGGATGCCTTCGTATGGGACATCATCCGACGCGCTGACGCCTGGGCCCAGCGCACCGGCTGGACCCCCGGTCCCAGTGACGCCTGAGCCTCGCCCCCGGATCACAGACGGAGCCGAGATCGGCGATGGACGGAGCGGTGGACGCCGAGCCGGCCTCGCCGGTCGCCCGGCAGCTCGCGGCGGCCGTGGACAACCTCACCGCCCGGTCCGCCCGGTCCGCGCTGCCGGTCACCGCTGACGTCCGGGGCACGCCCCTGACATGTCGGTTGTGATCGCCCAGTGGTATCCATGCGGCGTGCAGAGCGCGACAGGCGACCGGGACTTCCCCTTCGACGCCGTCTTGTGTGACCTTGACGGGGTGATCCGCTTTTATGACACCGCCGAGGTGGCGCGTCTGGAGAAGGCGGCGGGCCTGCCGGAGGGTGTCACGGCGGCTGTCGGGTTCGCGCCGGAGAACGACCTGCCGCTGCTGCTCGGGCAGATCACCAGGGAGGAGTGGGCGCAGTCGATCGTGCAGGGCCTCGCCTCACGTGTGTCGTCGAGTGACGCTCGCGCGCTGGCCAAGGCCTTCACCGAAGCCGGCTTTTGGGCGGATGAAGCGGTCGTGGGCCTTCTCCGTCAGGTTCGGGAGCATTGCCCGGTCGTCCTTGTCACGAACGCGACGGTGTGGCTCGACGAGGACCTTTCGGAGCTCGGGCTGTCCGATCTCGCGGACAGCGTCGTCAACAGCTCTCTCATCGGCGTCGCCAAGCCGGACCGCCGCATCTTCGAGACAGCGGCAGAACGGGTCGGCGCCCGCGTCGACCGATGTCTCTTCGTGGACGACCGGGAGGAGAACATCGACGCGGCACAGGCGCTCGGGATGACCACGGTGCTGTATCGCGATGTGGGGGATCTGACGGGGGCCCTGGCCGGGCTGCTCGACCGGTGAGCGGCGACCTCGTCCAGATGTCGGCGCGACGGTCCGTACGGTGAGGTGGGAGCGCCGGTCTCGCAGCCGGGGAACGAACCGGTTCAGCGTGGTCACGAAGCTGTCGAACCGGGTGCGGTTGACCGGTATCCGCGCGGTGTCGTCCCGCATCTCCTCCCGGGCGACCGGTGGCCTGCGCAGGGTCGGTGGCGACACGGGCCGTCGGCCCGGCCGGTGTGGCCGGGCCGACGGGTGTTCCCTGTCCGGTTGCCGCGGGGCGTGACCTCCCCGCGGGGTTGCGGACGGGAACGGCGGGGGCGGCCGCGGTCAGGCGGTGGCGCAGGCGCTGTCGTTGAGGGTGAAAGTGGTGGGTGCGGGGTTCGCGTTGCCCCGGCCGGCGATGAAGCCGAGGGTGACGGAGCCGCCGGCCGGGATGGTGCTGGTGTAGGAGGCGGGGGTCACGCTCACCGCGCCGCCGTTCTGGGTGGGAGTGCCGCCCCACATGTTGTTGATGGTCTGGCCGCTTGTGAAGGCGAAGCCCAGTTTCCAGTGGCTGATCGCGGCGGCACCGGTGTTGCGGATGGTGATCTCGCCCTGGAAACCGCTCCCCCAGTCCCCCACCACCCGGTACCCGACGGAGCAGGTGCCCGGCGTCTCATCACCGGTGGTCGTGACGGTCACGGTGCCCGAGCGTCCGGATCGGTTGCCGGCCGCGTCCCTGGCATAGACCGCGAACGTGTAGGACGTCTTCGCGGTCAGACCGGACACGGTGACCTGGTGGGAGACCGAGCCGGCGACCTTCGTCTCGGTGCCGCCGTCGACACGGACGACGTCGTACCCGGAGACCCCCACGTTGTCCGTGGAGGCCGTCCAACTGAGGGTGGCCGAGGTGCCGGTCACCGCTGAGGCGGTGGGGGTGCCGGGGGTGGTGGGTGCCTCGGTGTCATCCCCGGGGCCGCCCGGGTTCTGGCTGAGCAGGTGCTCCCTGAATCCTTCGCCGTAGGTGCTGGTGGGCGTGCCGTTCCAGTCCTCGATGAGCACGCTGCCGTGGCCGCAGCCCCACGGGTTCCACGTCCAGGCCGTGTACCCGATCCCCTTGGTGTCCGCCCAGGCCATCACCCGGTCGATGTAGTCGTGGGCGCAGGTGTCCTGACCGGTCTCACCGATGTGGACCGGCACTTCGGCGGCGACCGTGCCGATGTTGCCGTCCCAGCACGAGGTGGTCACGCAGGCGTTGAAGTTGTAGGAGTGCCATGAGGCCATCAGATTGCCGGTGGGGTCGGACGGCTTGAACTCCAGCCACCGGCTCAGGTTGTTGGTCCACTCCAGCCCGCCGGTCATGATCACATTGGTGGCGCCGGTGTCGCGCACCGCGTCGACGAGGTCCTGCATGCCCGCGACCTCGTAGCCGATGCCGGCACACCTGCCGCCGTCGCGCAGGCACGTCCACGCCGCGGTGGCATCCGCCCAGTTGTTGGCCGCGTCGGGGTACGGCTCGTTGAACAGGTCGAAGATGACCGCGTCGTTGCCCTTGAACGTCGTGGCGACCTCGGACCAGAAGGTCGGGGTGTGGCGCATGTTCGGCATCGGCTTCTGACAGGTGGCCGCGACGTCCGGACAACCCGCGCCGGGGCCTGAGTACTCGCCCCAGGTCCAGTGCAGGTCGAGGATGACGTTGATGCCGTTGGCCACCAGGAGGTCCACATAGTCCTCGACCTCCTGCTGGTACTCCGCCGCGCTGGGAGCTGACGCGGGCAGGTTCTCGGTGCCCAGCCAGCACTCCTCGTTCAACGGAATGCGTACAGTGTTGACGTGCCAGGTCAGCATGGCGTCGACGGCGGCCTGGTCCACCGGGCCGTCGAATATCTCCTTGTTCTGGACGCAGCCGAACTCACCGCCGGACCGGTTGACACCCAGGGGCCGGAACGCGGAACCGGACTCGGTGACCAGGCGGTTGCCCGTGACTTGCAGCTCCGGCGCCGCGGCTGCCGCCGATGTCCGGCCGTCCACGGCGGCTTGCGCGGTCGCCGGTGCGGCGACCGCCGAGGCCGGGACGCCGGTTCCGATCACCGAACCTGTCAGCAGCGCTCCGGCGACGCCGAAGGCCCGCAGGGCTCTTCGCATGCTCATTGCACTCTCCCTCGATACATGTGGCTGACTGATCAGGCCCGCGCGGGCGCCGGCCGGCGGGAAGCCGGTCTCGAGCCGGGCACATCAACGGCTGCGTCAGCGCGCAGGGCCCCCGTGACACCCGCCGGCTGCCGTGCCGAACGGGGCATGGGAGTGCGGGTTTCGTGTCAGCCGGTGGACCGGTGAAGTTGACGTCGCCGCAGACGTGGCGGGACTGGTCGAGGTGGCTGACCTGCCGGACGGTGTGGACGATGTGGTGGTGGCCGGTGCCTTGCGGACGCGTTGACCTGGAGGTTCTGGAGGAGACGGTGGGTCGGGAACCCGTCTCGTCGAAGGCGTCGAAACGCCCGTTGCGGTGCCTGAGGGCGGGCGCCCACCGCTCGTGGCAGACGAAGTGGCGGGCGGGTCGTTGACCGCGCCGTGGGCGAAGGCGCCGCTTCCCGTCCCCAAGGCGGCCGGCAGGGACCGGGAGGCCGCCGACGCACTCAGGGCACCGGCGGAGGGCGAGGGGCGGCCGAGGAGGGCATCCTCATCTCCTGTTCCTGGGTGGAGGACAGCGTGGACGGCAGGGATGGTCCGGCCGAGCGGTCCCGGGAAGCGGTGACGGTCCAGGGACGGCACGAGCCGGTCGTGGGTGCGGTGGTGCCGGGGTGCCGGGGGCCGTGGTGCGCCGGTGGCCGCCACTCGGAGCTTGGCTTTGGGAGCGCTCCCACATCGGGAGCGTAGCGGGAGGGTGTCGACGGACGGAACCGTCTTGCGCTCGATTTCTTTTCGGAACAGAACCATTCAACGTGCGCACGGGACGAATCGACGGCCGGCAGCGCCCCTTGAGGATGAGATGTTTCCGTTTGGAGGCTCTCCGCAGGCTGGGGTCATGCTCATGCCGCAGGCTGCCGACCACCCTGGGCTCCGGCAGGCAGCCCTCACTCCATGGAGCCCTCGGCATCGGCTGCCGCCGCAGTACGCTGCTCGGGTGGGATTGGTGCGAGGGCGAGACAGTCAGGAATCGCCGTCCGACGCATGGTTCGACGCATGGCGGTCGGTTCCCCGGGCGGCCCAGCCGGTGCTGCGGGAGCTGGTGGTCCGCGGCCCGCAGTCGCGCACGGCGCTCGCCCGCAGGCTGGGGCTTTCGCCCGGGAGCCTGACCCGGCTGGCAAAGCCGCTCATGGAAACCGGGCTGGTGGTGGAACGCGCCGTTGCCCACGACCCGGTGCACGGCCGGCCGACCCGCCCCCTGGAAGTCGTGGCGGAGGGAGTGCACTTCCTGGGCTTCAAGATCACTTCCGACGGTGTGTACGGAGTCCTCACCGACCTGCGAGCCCGGGTGGTGGCACAGGCGAGCGCACCCCTGATGGACTCTTCCCCGGCCACCGTGATCGCACAGGTCGGCGAGCTGGCGGACACCCTCGTCGCCACCCGCGCAAGGCCGCCAGTGGCCGCCGGCCTCACCCTGGGCGGTGACGGCCACGCACCGACGCCGGTCGGCGAGAGCGAACTGCTCGACTCGGGACTCCTGGGGTGGGAGCAGGTGCCGCTGCGGCGCCTGGCGAGCGAGCGCCTGGGGATCTCCTGCGTGCTGGAGAACGACGTCACCGCGCTCGCCCACCTCCAGGGGTTCGGCGACGCCGGTGACACCCCCGACTTCGCACTGCTCAGCATCGGCGACGGCGTCGGGTACGCCCTGACCATCCACGGCCGACCCGTGCGGATCACCGAGGCGGACATCGGCCTGTTCGGCCACCAACGCCTGGCGCAGGACGGACCGCTGTGCCCCGCCGGGCACCGCGGCTGCGCGGTCTCCTACATCACCACACGCGCGGTGGTCATGGCGGCGGCACAGGGCCTGGGACGCTTCCCCGCCTACGAGGAGGTCCTCGACCTCGCGGCCGGCGGGGACCCCGTCTGCTCCCAGGCGGTGCGGCAAGCGGCATGGGCCCTTGGCGTGCTGATCGCCAACGTCTCCGCCAGCACCATGGTCAAGACCGTGATCCTCGCCGGGGAGTCCGCGGGCATCGCCGACGCGGCCCGGGCGGACCTGGAGAGCGGCATCACCGCCCGACGCGGGAGTCCCGAAGGCATCACCATCACCGTCATGCAGCACGACTTCCACGAATGGGCCCGCGGCGCGGCCGTGGTCGCCATCCGTGATCACGTCTCAGTCGTCTGACCGCCCGCGCGACGGCCCGGAGGCCGTCGTCCGCCGAACAGCGCGGTCATCGCCTCGGCGGGGGCGTGGAATTGCGCCCTGATCGTGACCGTCTCGTGGTTCGCGCGTCGGAGAGGTCCGGCCGAACGCGATGCGTCGAGGCAGGCTTACGAGGAAGGAGGCGTCGCCTCCCTGCGGCTCCCGTCCAAGCACTCCTCGATCGGAGTTGAACGTTTCTGTTCGTTTTCGTTGGCGTCGTTGACGCTTGTGGGGCACACGGTCAACAGTGAAACGGAACCCCGGTCGCCGCCCGCGACGTTTGCGGTCGGGACGCCGCGCGCCGACCCGCGGACGACGGGTACGTGCGCCCACGACAGGGGCCGCCCATGCGCATCTGAGAAGAAGAAGCAGCCACAGGCCGTCCGCGCCTGACAGCACGTCGCACCATCCATGGCGCTTCGCCGCGTTCCTCGCTCGCACCAAGGTGCTCCGGGAGGCCGCGGCGCAGACGTGGAATCCCGCGAGTCCTCCGAATACCGAGGAGGTTGAGTCCCGGTACCCGCACCGGACGTGGCCACTGGCGCCACCCAGGCTCGTGAGACTCGTACTCGGCGCGGCCTCTCGGCCGTCGCCCCTTTGCCGCGCGGACCTGCGCCGTGAGCACCGAGCGTTCGCCTGAGGTGTTGCGCCCTCCGGCGTGGGCGCTTCCGATCGGGTCGCCGCACCGGTGCACACCGAGCGGGCGGACATGCCCAGGCTGCACGAAACGATCTTGCCGTAGGCGGCGACAGAACCCATGGAGAAGGGATGAGGCATTGAGCACTCAGCAGGACACCCGGTCCGGCCGAACCGTGAGCGAAGACCGACACACCGAAGTATCGGCGTCCCATCCGCGATCGCTCCGTTGGCGATCGCTTCTCCGCGTCCTCATCGGCGCCCTGGCCGTGCTGACGATGATCCCGGTCGTCGCGGTCAGCAGCGCAACGCCGGCGAGCGCGGCCACCAACCAGTTCAGAGGGATGAACTGGGCAGTGCTGGGCGACAACTTCACCACCGGCACGCTCGTCCTCCACGGCCTGACCTCGTCCGACAGCAACGCGACCGTGCGGGCCAAGGCCAATGCCCTCTACGACGACATGGCCGCCATGGGGGTCAACACCGTCCGGTTGCCGATCAACACCCAGACGGTGGGGACGGCGTGGTGGGACAGCTACCGCGGCGCCATCGACGCGGCCACCGCCCGCGGTTTCAAGGTCATCCTCGCCTACTGGGAGGACGGCGCCGCCTCCGGCGGCAGGATCACGAACCTCGCCGCCTGGAACACCATGTGGTCCAAGGTGACCAACACCTACGGCTCCAACACCCTCGTCTACTTCGAGCCCATGAACGAGCCGCACGGCTACAGCTCGACGGAATGGCGCAACGTCGCAGCGAACTGGTTGAACTACCACTACTCCGCGGTGAAGAGCCGGGTGCTCATCGGCGGCACCGGGTTCAGCCAGGATCTGCGGGACGTGTGCAACGACAGCCGCTTCAACGGGACGCTGTTCTCCTTCCACTACTACGCGTTCTTCTACGGCCAGATGACCTACGACGCCTTCCGGAGCCACATGCAGACCCGCCTCGGGAACTGTGCCTCCCGCGCGGTCGTGACCGAGTACGGCTCGCCCATGGACAACGGCCTCAACTACGCCAACGCGAGCAGCACCGACAACTTCGTGCGCTATCTCCGTGCCGTCACGCAGGTCATGCGTGACAACCAGATGGGCGGCACCTATTGGCCGGCCGTCGGCGGAAAGCGCACCGGCACCTCCGGGTACGACTGGTACTCGATGTTCTCCCTGAGTGGCAGTGGTACCGACCTCAACCTGGCTGTCCGCAACGCTTCCGGTCGTGACCGGGTCCGGTACGGCTGGGGCCTGTGATCGGCTCCACACCACAGCCGACACCAGGATCACCGCGTACCGGCACCGTGCGCGGGTGGGCCGACTCCGAATGAGTACGGGGGTCTCGTACGTCACCCGGCCACCGCAAGGAGGCCGCGGCATCACCGAGGCCGGCGGCACCCAGTGCTGGCTGGGCGACGACGAGGCCAGCGGATCCCCCTTCCAGAACATCAAGTGCCGCTCGTCGACCGACGGCGCGACGCCGACGGGCGCACGCACGCGATCGGTGGCGGCCGGCGGCAGCGTCGGCCGCGCCGTCGCCGGCGCGCCGCTCATGCACTTCGGCCCTCACGTCGGGGCGGGCCTCAGTCGGTGGAGGAGCGTTCCGGTCGGCGACCTGGAGCGTGGGAGAGCAGCCACCGCCAGCGTCGGCGTTCCGTGACGAGGGTGGCCGCGGCCAGCAGGGTGACGGGGCCCGCCGCCCACACGGGCCAGGCCAGCCAGGAGGCGGCCACGGCCGCGGCGATGTGGAGAAGCACCAGAAGGATCGTGACCCAGCCCGGCACCGCGATGATCACGGTCGTCTTGTCGCCCGGGGTGGACAAGCACGTGGGCAGGCCGATCAGCAGTACCACGGACAGGGCGGCGAGTGGCCATGAGTGGCCGGCCAGCGCCCACGGGGTGGCGACCCAGGCGAGGAGTTCCACCGCGAATCGCAGAACGGACGCGGTGCGGTCGTCCGGACGTGCGGTGACCGTCTCCCCAGTGGCATCGTGCACCTGCGGACGATCTCACGATCCACGTCCGATGGCCAGCGGCCCGGGTGCCCTCCGCCCGCGGGGCCGGCTCGCGTTGCCGGTGGCCGTGGTCGCACTGGGCCGACGGGGACGGGCAGGAAGTGACCGTGCGGCTCGGAGTCCGGCGCAGCAGCATCCGCAGCCGTCGGGGGCGGCTCACGCCGGCAGTTCCAGTTTCCGGTAGGGGTGGGTCGCCGTCGGTGTGGGGGTCGCGGCGGATCGGCGACGGGCCTGTTCGCGTTGGCGTGTGCTTGCCGGCCAGTACGGCGCAAAAGGCCGGGCCCTCGGCCGTGGCCAGGCGGTGGAGTCAGGCTCGAGGGGCAGGCGCGGATCATGGGGCCGGTTTTGTTGGCGTTGTGATCTACGTTCCGGGGAGGTCTTCGTGTCGCACGCTGTCGTCCTGGGTGGAAGTCTCGCGGGGATGCTGGCCGCTGCCGCGCTCGTGCGGTGTGCGGATCGGGTGACGGTGGTGGAGCGGGATCGGTTTCCCGAAGGGCCCGAGGGGCGGCGGGGGGTGCCGCAGGCGCGGCATGTGCACCTGCTCTGGTCCCAGGGGGCGCGGGTGGTGGAGGAGCTGTTGCCGGGGACGACGGAGCGGTGGCTCGCGGCGGGGGCGCGGCGGGTGGGTATCCCGGACGGAGTTGTGGCGTTATCGCCCCGGGGGTGGTGGAGCCGGCAGGGGCCGGAGGCGCAGTTCATGATCGCGTGCAGCCGGGATCGGCTGGAGTGGGTGGTGCGGCAGCGGTTGCGGGAGTCCTCCCGGGTCGAGGTACTCGAGGGCGTCGAGGCGGACGGGCTGCGGGGGGACGGGGAGCGGGTGACGGGGGTCGCCGTACGGGACGTCGCCTCCGGGGAAACGTCTCTGCTCGAGGCCGAACTCGTCGTGGACGCCACCGGGCGGGGGTCGCGGGCGCCGCAGTGGCTGACCGGGCTTGGGCTGCCTGAGGTGCGGGAGGAGACGGTGGACTCGGGGCTGGTGTACGCCACCCGGGTGTTCCGGGCGCCGGCGGGGGCGGACGGGTTTCCGGTGGTGAACGTGCAGGCGTTCCCCGAGCAGGGCCGGCCCGGGCGGGGCGCGGTGCTGGTGCCGATCGAGGGCGGGCGGTGGATCGTCACCGTGGCGGGGACACGCGGGGCCCAGCCCACCGGCGACCCCGGGGAGTTCGAGGAGTTCGCCGCAAGTGCCCGTCATCCGGTGGTGGCGGACCTGGTGGCGCGGGCCGAGCCGCTGACGGAGGTGCACCTGAGCCGGAGCACCGTCAACCGGCGGCGGTTCTTCGAGCGGCTGCGCCGGTGGCCCGCCGGGTTCGTGGTGGTGGGGGACGCCGCGGCGGCGTACAACCCGGTGTACGGGCACGGGATGGCCGCCGCCGCGCTGCACGCCGCGGCGCTGCGGGACGGGCTCGGCGGGCGCGGGGGCCTCGACCCGTCACGGGCGCGGCGGGTGCAGCGGGCGGTCGGCAGGGCCGCCGAGGCCCCCTGGGCGATGGCGACCACGCTGGACATCCGCTACCCGGGTGCCGAGGGTCCCCGTCCGAACGGTGTGACGCGGATGCTCGAGCGATACACCGACCGGCTTTCGGTCACCGCGACCTGCCGTCCGACGGCGATGCGGGCGATGTACGACGCGCTGTCGCTGTCGGCGCCGTCCACCCGGCTGCTGACGCCGAGGGTGGTGGTGGCGACCCTGCTCGGGCCGAACCGGCCGCCCATGGTCGAGCCGCCGCTGACCGAGCGGGAGCGGGCGGTGGTGGGCGCGCCGTTGGAGCGGTCCTGAGGAATCGTTCCTCCGATGTCCTGAGTCGTTGATTCGGTTCGGATGTCCGGCGAGGCGCTCGGGATCTCGTCCGCGATTTTGGTCCAGAGGCTCTGGTGGGGGTGACGTGCACGTGGAAGCGGGAGCGGGCGGCCGGCCACCGCTGGATGGCGGGGGCCTTGGCACGCGGATCGCTCCTACCGCGCTCGCCCAGGTGCTGCGCCACGGCATCGCCGCCCTCCTGGATGCCCGAGGACGTATGCGGGAGCCGGCTGCTGGACGTCCTCGCCCCGGCCGTTGACGTCTTGGACCAGCCCGACGTCGGCCGGGACCTCGTGGTGGAGCTGCGGGTCCTGGTCGACGCGCTCGCACCGCCGCCCTGAGCCGCCCGGCTCCCGGGCGGCTCAGGCGTCAGGGTGGTTCGGCCGGAACGGGGGACGGTCGTGCCAGGGGCCGTCCGACAGCTCGGGCTGCCGGGGGTGCGCCGCCGGAGGACGGCCAGGGAGTCCTCGACGCGGCCGAGGTCGATCAGGTGGCTGAGGGCCCAGCGGTTCACTGTCTCCCGCTGCCGTCCCGGTCCGGCTGGACGGACAGTGCGTGGCGCCACACCTGCCGCGGGTCGTAGCGCCGCTTGATCTCCCGCAGGCGGGCGTAGTTGTCCTTGTAGTACAGGGTGTGCCACGGCAGGCCGGAGGTGTTCCACCTCGGGTCGGCCAGGTCGATGTCCGGGTAGTTGATGTATGAGCCGTCGCTGACTTCGTCGAACCCGGGCACCCCGCCGGTGTCGGCGTAGACGTCCCGGTAGAACTCCCGCAGCCAGGCCAGGTTGGCGTCGTCCTCGGCCGGTGTCGCCCATGACGCGCTGTATTCCGCGATCATGGCGGCGTTTCTGTGGGGACTTGCCGTGGCACCCGGGGCGACGGAGTTGATCTTCCCTCCGTACCCGATGAGCAGCAGGTGGGCCGCCGGGTTGCGGTAGTTCTCGGCGGTGAGGTGCCGGTGGATCGCGGCGAGCTGCCGCTCGGTGTACTCCCTTCGCAGGAAAGCCCCCTTGGTCTTGAAGCGGCGTAATCCGTCCGCTCCCGTGCTTCCGGCGGGCGGCGCCGACACGAACTCCAGCCACGGCCGCACGCTCTCGGTGCGCGCCGGCACCGCCTCCACCCCCGCGGTGACGTCCGCGAAGTAGGCGGCGATCCTTTCCCGGGCGCCGGGTGCCGTCTCGTCGATCACCGCTCCCACGAACAGCCCCGGTGCCTGAAGCCGCTCGACCGAGCGGTGCCTGGCCTCGAGTATGGGAACCAGGCCCCGGTTCGGTGTGTCGGGGCGGCGGCCGTTGTCCCCGCACCATCTGCCGAAGTTGCGCAGGACGGCGGCGACGTCCCGCTCCGACAGGGACCGCCAGGGCCACAGCAGGGCAGTCGTGCGCATACTGCCCGGAGCCTTCGGCAGCAGCTCGGCGGGGTCCGCCGACGTCACCGCCGGATCGCGCAGCCAGTAGCGCGTCACCACGCCGAAGTTCCCCCCGCCGCCTCCGGTGTGGGCCCACCACAGGTCCCGGTGGGGGTCGGCGGGGTCGCGGGTGGCCACGATGACCCTCGGCCGGCCGGATCTGCCGACGACGACGACCTCCACGGCGTACAGGTGATCGACCACGGTCCCGTAGGTGCGTGACAGGGTGCCGAAGCCGCCACCCGCGATGTGGCCCCCGATGCCGACGTCCGGGCAGGTGCCGCCGGGGATCGTCAGCCCCCAGTTCTTGAACAGCGTCTCGTAGACCCCGCCGAGGGTCGCTCCGGCCTCGACGGCGAAGGCCCGGCGCCGCTGGTCGTGGTGGACATGCGCCATTTGCGACATGTCCACGAGGGCGTCGATGTCCGGTGAGGCGGCGAAGTCCTCGAAGCAGTGGCCACCACTGCGCACCGCGATCCGCTTCCCGGCGGCCACCGCCTCGCCGACCACGGCGACGACGTCCCTGGCGGTGTGCGCCACGTGCACCCGGCCGGGGCGGGGAATGAAGCGGTGGTTGTAGCCGCGCAGCATGCTCTCGTAGCGGGAATCGCCCGGAGTGATGGTCACCGGTTCGGCACTCGCGGCGGCGGTCCCGACGGGGAGGGCGCCATCGGCTCTCGAGGCCTGCTGTGCGGCAGCCGTCAATGGGCGCGTGCCGGAGCCCAGCGTCACGCCGCCCGCCACAGCGGCGGTCACCAGGCCACGACGACTCATCGAATTCACTTCCGACCTCCACGAGCTTGACGTAAATTGCGGATGGCAGCCGACCCCACGGCATGTTCATGCCGACTCTTTTTTCGGAGCTTCCGCGAGAACCGGGGAGGCCCGGCCCAGGGAGCCTCAAGTTTTCTTCCGGTCGCTCCCCATCCTTCCTCCACCCCTACCGCCTAGAACCATCGAGACGCCGGCCGGCCGATCCATACGGGGGTATCGAGCCGCAAAGTACGGCGTAGCAACACGGGGGAAACATCATGAAGGACAGTAGCGACGGTCCGTTAGGGACCGTAGTCATCACCGGCACGTCGAGCGGAATAGGACGTGCCGCCGCTGTGGCCTTGACCGGCGCCGGGTACCGCGTGTTCGCGGGAGTGCGCACGGAACAGGCGGGGCAAGCTCTCCTGGAGAAGGCCAGGGGGCCGCTCACGCCACTGATCCTCGACGTCACCGACAGCGACAGCGTGGGCGCGGCGGCGAAGGAGGTCGCCCGCGCGGCGGGCGACCGGGGGCTGGCCGGTCTGGTCAACAACGCGGGCATCGGGATCTCCTGGCCGATGGAGCACGTGCCGCGCGCGGAACTGCGCCGGCAGTACGACGTCAACGTGTTCGGGCAGGTGGACGTCATCCAGGCGTTCCTGCCGCTGCTGCGCACGGCCGCGGGGCGCATCGTCAACATCGGGTCCATCGCCGACCGGCTCTCGCTGCCGTTCTGCGGCCCGCTGTTCTCCTCGAAATGGGCGTTCGCCTCCATCACCGAGACCCTGCGGCTCGAGCTGCGCCCGTGGGGCATCCACGTCGTGCTCGTGGAGCCCGCGTCCGTCCACACCGAGGCCGTGGAGAAGTTCCAGAGGGATTCCGCTCAGGTGCTCTCGCGCTTCGACGAATCCGGTATGGAACATTACGGCGACGCCTATCGTGCGGTGACGCAGCAGGCGGTCGCCCGCGAAAAGGCCGGAAGCGACCCCAGCGTGGTCGCCGACACCATACTGAAGGCTCTCACCTCCCGGCGGCCGAGAACTCGTTACCTGGTGGGCAAGGATTCCAAGCCTCTGGCCATGCTGGCCCGCTGGGCTCCGGACCGGGCTTTCGACAGGCTTCGTATGCAGATGTTCCGGCTGCCCACGGATTTCGGCGCGCTGCGCACCGTGGGACGCGGAGACTGAAATCCCGCCTCCCAGGCGGCGCCTTCACCTCCTTTGAGGAAACGCCCCGCCGCGGGCGGACCACCACCATCGAGCCGACGACGGTCGGCGCGGTCGACGGCCTCTCGCAGGGAGCCGGCGAGCTCTCACGGCTGCCGTCGACCGCCTGAGCGGAACCGATCCCACCCAACGGCATGCACACAGGCGAGCGACGACGCACGCCACGCCCTTGCCCACCTCTCACTCTCCAGGACGGTGACAGTTCCATGTCCCATGACCAGGGTCTCCTTCGGGAGAACCCCACCGAGTACCCGCTGTACCCCTTCATCTGGCGGTCCCTGTACGAGTACCCGCCGGAGTACCGCGAGGTGCGCGCCACGGCGCCGATCACCAAGGTGCGCCTGCCCAACAACGCGCTCGCCTGGCTCGTCACCCGCCACCGGGACGTGCGCGCCGTGCTCGCCGACCCCCGGTTCAGTCGGGCCGCGGTCAAGACCAGCCCGGTCGCGGCCCTGGCCCCGAACGACATCTTCAACCACTCCCTGATCGGCACCGACCCGCCGGACCACACCCGCCTGCGCAGGCTCGTCACCAAGGCGTTCACCGCCCGGCGCGTGGAGGCGCTGCGCCCGCACACCCTGGAGGTCGTCGACCGGCTGCTCGACGGCGCCGAGCGGATGCCGCGGCCCGTCGACTTCCAGGAGAACGTCTGCTACCTGCTGCCCATTCTGGTGATCACCGAGCTGCTGGGGCTGCCCGTGGAGGAGGAGGCGCAGTTCATCGGCTGGGTGCGCGAGTCCACCTCCGACCCCGCGGACCGCGAGCGGATGTCCGCCGGCTACCAGCGGCTCATCGACTACCTCGAGACCCTGATCGCCCGCAAGCGCGACACTCCGGGCGACGATCTGCTCAGCGCGCTGATCGCGGTCCGCGACGAGAACGACGACAAGCTCTCGCACGAGGAGCTGCTGGCGCTGGCCGCCCTGGTGCTCGTCGCCGGCCACGAGACCACGGCCACCCTCTTCGGCAACGCCATCGTCACCCTGCTGCGCGAGCGCGACCGCTGGGACACGCTGCGGCGCGACCCCTCCCTGATACCGGCGGCCGTGGAGGAGCTGCTGCGCATGGTGCCCACCACCGACATCGGCGGCCTATTCCCCCGGGTGGCGCTGGAGGACGTGACGCTGAGCGGGGTGCTGATCAAGGCCGGTGACCCGGTCATGGCCGTCGGTGACGCGGCCAACCGCGACCCCGAGGTGTTCGACGACCCCGAGGTCCTCGACCTGACGCGGCAGCACAACCCGCACATGTCGCTCGGCGCCGGGATCCACCGCTGCCTGGGCGCCCCGCTGACCAAGATGGAGCTCCAGGTCGCCCTCCAGCGCGTGATGGAGCGCTTCCCCACCCTGCGGCTGGCCGTGCCGGAGAGCGAACTGCGCATCAGGCCGATGGCGGTGATGCGCACCCTGGACGTGCTGCCGCTGACGTGGTGACACTCCGCGCTCGCCGGAGAGGGTGACCCACGGGTCACCGTGTGGTGCCGCGGCTTCGGCCAGGCCGGCCGGCGCGCCCAGTGGCTGTACTGGGCGCGCCGGCCGGATGGCCGTTGCCACCGCAGTCGCGCTGACACCAGGCCGACACACCGCAGCCACCGTCACTGTCGGGGCCTTGAGCCTTGAGCCTTGGGCCTTGGGGCCTTTTGGAATGCCCCCTTCGAGGAAAAGCCTTCGCGGGTGCCGTCGTCCGGATGATGGGGTGGCACGGTGAGCAGTCATGACGAAGCGGCGGTTGTCCGGCCGTCGACCCTCGCTTGGGTGAGCCGGCAACTGGAGGTCGGCGAACGGATCGTGGGGGTCGAGGCTCTGCACGGCGGTGTCACCGCCGAAATGCGGAGGCTGACCGTGGGCGCGCGGGAGGGCGGTACCCGCGTTCTGGTGCTGCGGAGCTTTGTCGACCCGGCCTTCGTGGAGCACGCCGAGGAGTGGCTGCGCAGGGAGGCCGGCGCCCTGACCCTGCTCGCGGGGAGCGACGTGCCGGCTCCTGGGCTGGTCGCGGTTGATCCGACCGCCGCGCATTGCGAGTACCCGTCGCTGCTGATGACACATCTGGTGGGTCGGCCGGTCCTCGATGATGAGGGGTTGGAGACGCGCGTTCGGCTGCTGGCCGGTCAACTCGTGGCGATCCACGCGCTGCGGCCCGCCGAACGGCCCGGGGAGTATGTGGCGTTGACGACCGCCGACACCGTCGTGGTTCCGAAGGGGGCCGACGCGGCGGTCTGGGCCGCGGCGATCGACGTGATCCGCAAGCCGGCGCCGCCGTATGAAGGGCGATTCCTGCACCGGGACTTCCAGCCCGGCAACGTGCTGTTCCACGTGCCGCCCTCAGGGCCGGCGGATGCTCGGATCACCGGCGTCGTCGACTGGGCGGCGGCTTCCTGGGGCCCGGCGGACCTCGATGTGGCGCACTGCTCGGTCAATCTCGCGTTGCTGCACGGCCCGGCGTGGGGTCTTCGGTTCGCTGAGGCGTATGAGGAGGCCGGCGGGGTGCTGGCCGCGGATGCGGACGAGCGGCTGTACTGGCGGGTGCGGGACGGGCTGGCGTGCTCGGAAGAAGTGCAGTTGGTGGCGCGGCCATGGCGGGAGGCGGGGAGGACGGAGCTGACCACGCGAGTGCTGGAGGAGCGGCTGGATGCCTATGTCACCGCCCTGATGGACGCGCTGGGCTGAGCCTGGACGGTCCTGGCCCCGGTCACCCGCGGCACCGACCGCGCGGCGCTCGCCGAGCCGGTCTCGCCGAGCCGGTCTCGGCGCGCAGGTTCCGCTGCGCGCGGCGAACGGGGCCCGCCGGCTGCTGGTGCGGCGGCAGGAGCCGGCGGGGGGCCGGGCGAGACGGGCCGGGGTGAGCAGCACCGGGGCACGCCACCGTGCCTGGCGTACCCCTCTCCACGTTCCCCGCCATGTCGTCGGCCCTGGACGGGCCGCGGACACCGGATGGGTGCCTATTGCGGCCCCCGCACTCCGCAGGGGATCGGCCGCCTCTTCGGTGTGGCGCGCGAACGGACCCGCCGGGTCGGGTGCGCGGGGGGAGCGAGCCGGCGCGGCGCGTGGCGCCGCGCCGGGGGTGCTACGCCGGGTACGCGTCGGTGGCGGGCGGGGTGGTGGAGTGGGTGGTGAGGTGCGGGTCGGCGGCGGCGGCGCGGGCGATGTCGGCGCAGCGGGCGAAGCGGGTGCCCCGGTCGCGGGCGTGGGCGAGCAGGGCCCTGAGGGCTTCGGCCCGGGCCGGGCGTCCGGAGAGTTCGGGGTGGAGGGTGAGCATGAACAGGGCCTGGTGACGGGCGTGGGCGTCGAGTTCGTCGCGCCACATGGCCAGGACGGTGTGCGGGGCCTGGATGACGGAGCCGACGTGGGGGTCCGGCAGGAAGGCGTACTGCTCCCAGTCGTCGAGCGACCAGTGCGGTGGGAGTTCGACGAACCGGCCGCCGTCGGGGGTGGTCACGTGGTAGGGCCGGTCGTGGCCCATGAGGGAGGAGTCGTACAGTCCGTGTTCGGCGACGAGCCGGCAGGTGGTCTCGTCGGCCTGCCAGTTCGCGGCCCGGAACCCGGCGATGGGTACGCCCTGGGCCGCGAAGACCTCGAGCGCGCGGGTGAAGTCGGCGCGTTGCTCGTCGTCGGTCATCTCGACGGGCGGGCGGTGGGCGTAGGTGTGGTGGGCGACCTCGTGACCGTGTTCCAGGATGGTGGCGGTCAGGCCGGGGTGGTGCTCGGCGACCCATCCCGGGACGAAGAACGTGGCGGGGACGGCTTCCTCGTCCAGCAGGCGCAGCAGCCTGGGCACGCCGACGTCCACGCCGTACCGCTGGTGGGACATGGTGCTGGTGTGGGTGGCGTAGCGACGTGAGCGGGCGAGTACGGGGGTGTGCGCGTCGACGTCGATGGTCAGTGCGGCGACGGTGTCCCCGCCGTGCCAGGGGGAGGCGGTGGTGGTCATGGGCCGGGGTTCCTTGCGTGGGGCCGCCCCGCGCCGGCCGGCAAGGAACCGGCTCGGGGCGGCGTCGACGGGCTCAGTGCTGGTGGTGCCGTTTCCGCCGGTCGGCGGCGTTGGCGAGGGTGACGGTCGGCCTGAGCATGGCGGGGTCGAACGTGGCCGGCTCGGCGCCCTTCGCCAGTATGACCGGGTAGTCGGGGCCGGCGAGGGCGGCGCGGCCCAGGGAGATCAGGTCCGCGTGGCCCTCGTCGAGCACGCGGGCCGCCAGGGCGGGGTCGCCCAGGCCGCCGTTGGCGATGACGGGCCGTCCGGTGATGCGGCGCGCCAGGGCGGTGAGGGTCTCGCCGGTGTCCAGGGTGGCGCCCTCGGCCCAGCCCTGGCCCTCGCCGGCGATGTGGACATAGGTGGCGCCGGCGTCGGCGACGGCGGTGAAGACGGTGATGGCGTCGGCGGCGCCGCCGGGCCACCGGTGGTGGTGGTCGTTGACCTTCCCCTCGGACAGGCGCACACCGACCCAGAACGCCGGGTCGGTGATCCGCCGGCGGATCTCGCGGACGACCCGGGCGGTCAGCCGGGCCCGGTTCGCGGTGCTCCCGCCGTACTCGTCGGTGCGGGTGTTGGTGTAGTCGGTGAGGAACTGGTCCAGCAGGTAGCCGTTGGCGGAGTGCACCTCGACCCCGGCGAACCCGGCGCGGCGGGCGCGGTCGGCGGCCGTGACGAAGCCCTCGACGGCGGTGTCGATGTCGCCGGTGGTCATGGGGTGCGGCACGGGCCAGGGGCCCGAGCCGCCGTAGGCCGGCATCATCTCGCCCAGCGGCCGGACCGGAGAGGGTCCGGCGGTCCTCGTGCTGTGCCGGTTGCCCTGGGAGATGGCCCCGGCGTGCATGAGCTGCATCACCGGCAGGGCCCCGGCGTCGCGTACCGCCCGGGCGACGTGCCGCCACCCCTCCTCGTGCTCGGCGCAGATGATGCCGGGCTGGTTGAGGTAGCCCTGGCTGTAGTGGGCGTCGGTGTAGACGCCCTCGGTGACGACGACCGCGAAACCGCCGCGGGCGTACTCGGCGTAGTAGTCGGCCATCTGCGGGGTCGGTGTGCCGTCGGGGGTGGCGGACACGCGGGTCATGGGGGCGACGGCCAGCCGGTTGGGCAGGGTGGCGCCGGCCACCTGGACGGGGGTCAGGGCAGGGTGGTCCTGCATGGTGATGCTCCTGTGAACGGTGATCCGCGGCGGTGGGGATCCGCGGGGGTGTGGGGTCGCTGTTGGTGTGGGGTCGCTGTGGTGTGCCGGGGTGCGGGCGTCAGCCGCCGACCGGGGCGGCGCTGTCGGCGGAGAACACCGTCACCGACAGCGGGGTGGGGGGACCGGAGTTGACCGGGGCGAGGTCCTGCGGGCAGGCGGAGAGCACGACCAGGCAGTCCATGACCGCCTGGAAGGTGATCGTGTCGCCCGGCCGGGTGGAGGCGGGGTGCCAGGTCAGCCCGCCCGCGTCCTGCCGGACGTCCATGAAGACGTTGACCGGCTGCGGCACGGTGCCGGTGCGCACCCCGTGCCGGGCCAGCGCGTCGACCAGGTTCCGCGCGCAGGACGCGTGCCCGGGTGCGCCGAGCGCGCGGTACCGCTCGGGGTCGCAGGCCGGGATGAGCATGTCGTGCCGGCCGGCCGAGGTGTCCTCGACCAGGGTGAGGATGGGACGGCGCCGGGTGGTGACGAACTGCTCGCCGATCGCGGGGAACAGACGGGCGGTCGCCGCGCGCGTGTGGGCGGCGCTGAGGTGTTCGGCCGGATCGTCGGCACGGTGGACGAACAGGTCACCGACCTGACCGCCTTCCGGGTCGGTGATGCTCATGCGCTGACCGGCGGCGACGGGGAACGCTTCGGCGCCGCGCGCGGGGACGGTCAGGGACGCGACGAGGGTCAATGTCATGGAGGTAACTCCATCAGGCGAGCGATGCGGTTTCGAGGGAGGAAGGACCACTCTTCAGCGGCTTCCGGGGGATGATCGAACACCGGGGTGCCGCTCCGGTGGGTGATCGCCGCCGAGGCACCGCACCGCCGGGGAGAGGTGGGGAGCCAGGCAGGCCGCGGCGGCCAGCACCTGCTCGTCCGCGCCGGGCGGGCCGGTCAGCAGCAGCCCGGTGGGCAGCCCGTCGGCCGGTCCCATGGGCAGGGAGACGCCCGGCAGGTCGAGGTAGCTGGTGAGCATGGTGGTGCCGAGCAGCCGGGCGCCGGCCCGGTGCCAGGCGTCGGCGCGGGCGACGTCCGCCCGCGCGGGAGCGGTGCAGGGGGTGGTGGGAACGGCCAGCAATCCGCCTTCCAGGTCCCGTGCGAGGCGCTGCCGCACCGGAGCCCGCAGCGCCAGCAGGGTGAGGCGGGCCGCGGGATCGGCGACCTCCAGGGAGTGCTCCAGCCGCTCACGCACCCGGGGGTCGAGCAGCGCCTCCCTGCCGCCGGTCAGCTCCCCCGGCAACGTGGCGGCCACCTCGTGCGCCACCAGCGGCCCGTACCGCTCCAGCAGGGCCGGGACGGTGGCGAGCGCGCCCACCGTGCGGCGTCGGATCCGCACTCCGGCCCGCTCGAGGGCGGCCAGCGTCAGCTCGAACCGGTCCCGCACCGCCGGGTCCGGTGTCTGCGGCAGGTGGGGGTGGGGCACCACCAGCGTCACCTGGGACGGCCGGACGGGCACCGGGCGGGCCCGGTCCGGGCGCAGGGCGGCGTCCGCGGCCAGCAGGACGGGCACGGTCCGGGTGATCACCCCGACGGTGTCCAGGGAGGGCGCCAGCGGCAGGACGCCCGCGCGGGGGTAGCGGCCCCGTGACGGCCGCCACCCCACCAGACCGCACAGGGCGGCGGGCACGCGCACCGAGCCGGAGGTGTCGGTGCCGATCCCGATCTCGGCGATGCCCGACGCCACGGCCACGGCCGTGCCGGAAGAGGAGCCCCCCGGTACCGCGCCGGGCCGGTGCGGGTTGGGGGGCGTGCCGTAGTGCGCGTTCGTGCCCAGTCCGCCGAGGGCGAACTCGGCCATGTTCACCTTGGCGATGGTGACCGCTCCGGCGGCCGACAGGCGCCGGACCACCGTGGCGTCCCGGACGGCGGCCGGCAGGCCGGCCCGGGTGAGGGAGCCGGCCGTGGTGACCGTGCCGGCCACGTCGATGTTGTCCTTGTAGACGACCGGCAGTCCGTCCACCGGCCCGGCCGGGCACCCGCCGCGGTGACGGTCGGCACTGGCCCGCGCCTCCCGCCGGGCGCGGTCCGCGGTGAGCGTGATGACGGTCTCCCGCCCACCCGGCGCCCGTGTCCTGCGCAGCGCCTCCTCGGCCGCGGCCGCCACCGGGCCGGGCGGGCCGCTCATCGCCGACCCCCGGCCGCCGTCGGCGTGCGGGCCGCCGTACGGCGTTCGTGCCGGGCGAGCACATGGTGCAGGCCGCCGGCGACCAGCCCGCCGGCCAGCCAGGAGAAGTCGGTGTGGCCCAGCGCCCGGGCGAGGGGCCCCTGCATCACGGACACCAGCCCGTACTGCCAGCACCAGCCCGCCACGATGCCGGCGCCCAGCGCGACCAGCGCCCGCCGGCGCCACGGCGGAGCGTCCGCCGCGTACAGGGACGCCACGTCCACCCGGCCTCTGCGCAGGACGAAGAACTCCGTCATCATCACCCCGGCCCAGGGGCTGATCCACACCAGGATCGACACCATCCAGTGGTCGAAGGACCGGGCGAAGGACGGGGACCGCATGAACACCAGGAGGACACCGGTGGCCACCACCCCCGCCAGCAGCGTCACCTTCCAGCGCGCCACGCGCACCCCGACGGTCAGCGCCGCCAGCGCGCAGGAGTACAGGTTGAGGATGTTGGTCGCGACCGGGCCGTGCATGATCAGCAGCAGTGCCGGCAGGGCCATCGCGCCGAAGGCGGCGACCACGAGCTGGGAGGGATCCCCGCCCTCACCCGCGCTGGCCAGGCAGGCCCCCAGGGAGGCCAGCCACACCGTGGGCACGTACATGCCCAGCGCGGTCGCCCAGAACACCCGCCGCCCGGGCACCTTCGGGGCGACGAACCTGGAGTAGTCGGCCGAGTAGGGCACCCAGCTCAGTCCCCAGCCGACGCCGATCGCGGTCAGCAACTGGGTGACCGCGGTGAACGTCTCCCCGCTGCCCTCGGCGCTGCCGCCGCCCCAGCGCACGTCCACCTGCGTCAGGGACAGCACCGTCATCACGGCCATCACCGCCACCGTGGCCGGCACCGTCCATCTCTCGAACGTCCGGATGGCGTAGAACCCGAAGACGGCCAGCCCGAGTTGCAGGGCCATGATCACCCCGGCGACCAGGTACTTCAGCCCGTCACCGCCGTGGATGCCCAGCTCGGCGAGCAGAGTGACGGCCAGGTCCAGGATCACCCAGGTGTTGACCCCGACCCAGCCCATCGCCAGCACCCCCTGCATCACCCCGGGGATGATCGCCCCGCGCCGCCCGAAGGCCGCCCGCCCCAGCACCATCTGGTTGACTCCGGTGCGGTGCCCCATGAGGTTGAACGCGCCGAACACCGCGCACCCCAGGGCGTTCCCGGCCGCGATGACCACCAGCGTCTCCGCCAGGCTCAGTCCCAGGGATATGCCCAGCGCGCCCAGGACCCAGTTGATCGGTGCCACGTTGGCGCCCACCCAGATCCACCACTGGTCGCGGGCGGAGGAGTCCCGTCCGTGCTCGGGGATCGGTTCCACGCCGTGCGCGTCGAAAGCGGGCGGCGGCTTCTCCGGGGTGGCGGGCGGCGGGCTCTGCGCTGTCATGACGACCTCCAGGGCGTGTCTCATCGCTGTGACCAGGCCCACACCCAACACCGCGCACTCCCGAGGCCCCAGTGGTGAGACAACCCCCTTTGCCGGTCCGGCGGTGGGAGAATGCCCACCGTGCTCACCATCAGTGCCCTCGTCGCGCTGCCCCGCCTGGGGCTGTCCGTCCTCGTTCCCGGCCCGCCCGGCGCCCTGGACGCCGAGATCGCCTGGCTCCACAACACGGAACTGCCCGACCCCTCCGGCTACATCGGGCGCACCGAACTCGTCCTGACCAACGGGCTGTGGCTACCGGCGACCCCCGCGGAGGAGTTCGTCGCCCACTGCCTCGCCGCCGGCGCCGCCGGCATCGTCTTCGGCCTGCGCGACGCCACCCCGCACACCCCGGCGGCGCTGACCGATGCCTGCCGCGCGGCCGGCCTGCCGCTGCTCCGGTTGCCCGTCGACGTCCCGTTCACCGCCGTCACCCAGGCCGCCTCCGACATCCGCGCCACGGAACGGCAGACGCCTCTCGCCGCCTCCCTTCGCCGCGGCACCGCGTTCACCGACGCCATCTCCGCCGGCACCGGCGCCGACGGGGTCCTGCGGGTCCTGCGCCGCGAGTACGAGCTGCCGCTGGCCGTCGTCGACCGCACCGGCGCCGTCCTCGCCCACAGCGCGGACGCGGCCCTGAGCGCCGACGACGCGCACACCGCGGCCACCGCCCTCACGCGCACTCCGCCCCCGATGGAGCTGGCCCTCGCCGAGGGCGCCACCGCCACCCTGCTGCCCATCCGCACCCTCGGCCACCCCGAGGCCGCGCTGCTGTGCCTGCGCTCCGCCGCCGGCCTCACCGAGACCCAGCAGCAGGCGCTCAGCCAAGCGGCCCACTACCTGGCCATGGAGATCGCCCGCCGGCAGGCCGTCAGGGCCAGCGAGGAACGCTTCGCCAGCGAACTGGTCGACATGATCGTCTCCGGCGTGGGATCCCCCGTCACCGTCACCCGCCGCCTCGGCGCGTTCGGCATCGACCCCGACCAGCCCCTGGCGGCGCTGGCCGTCACCAGCCGGACCGGCGTCCCCATGGCGGACCTCGCCGCCGCCGCCCGCACCACCCTCCAGGCCCAGGGCATCCCCGCCGTGGTCGCCGTCGGCCACGCCGACGTCGTCGCCGTGTGCACCTGGCGCCGGCCCTCCGAGGCCCTGCCCGACTGGTGCCGCCGGCTCACCGGCGCCGACACGGCCCGGGACCACCGGCCGCTCCGCCTTCCCGACGGCAGCGTCATCGGCATCGGCGGGCCCGTCACCACCCCCGCCCACCTGCGCACCGCGGTGCTCGAAGCCCGCCGCGCGAGCGCCGTCCTCGCGCAGACCGGCCGCCATCTCACCGTCGCCCGCCTGGCCGACCTGCCCACCCACCACACGCTGCTCAGCCGGGCCGATCCCCAGACCCTCCACCAGCTCACCGCCGTCCTCGCCCCCCTCCGCGACCACGACGCCGCTCACGACGGCCGGCTCGAGAGCACCCTGCGCACCTTCCTGGAACACCAGGCCAGCCCCTCCGCCACCGCCCGGGCCATGCACCTGCACATCAACTCCCTCTACAAACGCCTCGCCCGCATCACCGAGCTGACCGGCCGCGACACCGCCACCCTGGCCGGACGCCTGGATCTCCTGCTGGCTCTCGAAGCCGACGCCCTCATCGCCCCGTGAGCGCACCGGGCCCTCAGCGGGTACCTTCCGAGCACGGACCCGACGAAGCGGCAGCCGCCGGCACGTGGAGATGCCTCGGTGTCTTCTCCCGACCGGGACGAGGCAGGTGCGCTCCCGCGCGAGCACGCAGGGGCCCGGGACGAGTTGGGTCGGTTCACCCGAGCCCCGGGGCGCGCGTGTGGGCGCGGCCGGCGGTGCGCGTGGACCGCGCCGATACGACGTCCGGGTGGTCCCGGCGGACCCGTCCCGGGACGATCAGGTCATGGGGAGGACGCGTGAGCGATGAGTTCGGGCGGCGGATCGGGTCTGCCCTGGCATGAGTCGAATCATCGCTGACAGCTCGCTCTCCCTTGACGGCTTGGCCACCGGGCCGGACTCCAGCCCGGGCAACGGTCCGGAAGCCGGTGGCTGACCCGATGACCACTGTCGACGCCAATGGGATCGCCTTGGGCATCGAGTCGTTCGGTGCCGAGGACGCGCCGCTGGTCCTGCTCGCGGGCGGGACGACGATGCTCTCCTGGCCCGACGCGCTGTGCGAGCGCCTGGCCGCCGGCGGGCGCCGTGTGGTGCGCTACGACCTGCGCGACAGCGGGGAGTCGACGACGACGGATCCGCTGGCGCCCGCCTACACCCTGCGCGACCTCGCCGCCGACGCGGCGGCCCTCGCCGACGTGCTCGGCGGGAGGCCCGCGCACCTGGCGGGGATCGGTGTCGGCGGGATGGTCGCCCAGGTGGCCGTGCTCGACCATCCGGACGCGTTCTCTGCGCTCACCCTGGTCGGCACCCGCGCGGTCGCCCCCGGCCCGCCCGACGACGACCTGCCCGACCACGACCGGGCGACGATGAGCCGGCTGTTCGCGCGGGCGATGCCCGACTGGGCCGACCGCGAGGCGGTCGCGGAGTTCGCCGCCGCCGGCGCGGCGATCCTCGGCGACGACCCCGTCGCCGCGCGCGCGATCGCCGCGCGCGTCTGGGACCGCACACCCGGCACCACACCCCCGGTCCAGATGGCCAACCAGATGGGCATGGTGTTCTCCAAGCTCGACTGCGCACCCCGCTGGCGCGAGCGCCTGCCCGGGATCGGGGTGCCCACGCTCGTCGTCCACGGCCGCCGCAACCGGTTCTTCCCCGTCGGCAACGGCGAGGCGATCGCGCGCGAGATCCCCGGGGCACGGCTGCTCGTCCTCGAGGATGCCGCCACGGCGATCCCCGACGCGGCGGTCGGCGAGGTCACCGAGGCGATGCTCAGGCAACACCTGCCGTCCCGGGGCACCGATGGGGTCTGGGGCCGGTGACGTCGCGGTGTCGCGAGGCCGGTGAGCCCTGGCAGCCGGCACTGTCGGGGGTGCCTCCCGGCACCGGCTTTGCCTGACCGGGCTGTGCCACCCACCACGGTGGGTAGCCTCCCGGCATGACTGCGACATTCGACGAAGCCGTCCGTGCCCGGCTGCGAGCCCCCAACATCTGGTACGTCGGCACCGTGTGGGCCGATGGAGCGCCGCAGGTCAGCCCGATGTGGGTGGATCTGGAGGGGGACGGGGAGCTGACGTTCAACACCTCGGTGGGGAGGGTGAAGGAGGAGAACCTGCGCCGCGATCCCCGCGTCTGTCTCTCGCACGCGGACGCCACCGATCCCTTCGACCGGGTGCAGATCAGTGGGGTGGTGGCCCGTTTCGTCGAGGGCGAGGAGGCGCACGAGCGGATGGACCGGCTGGCCCGCAAGTACCTGGGCAGCGAGCGCTTCGAGTGGATCATGCCTGGGGAGCGGCGGGTCGCGGTGATCGTGCGCCCGGTCAGGGTGCGGCACATCGTCGGGGTGGAGCCGTTCCGGCCCGGCGGGCCCGTCCCCGCTCCCTGACCGGCACGGCACCACCCGGGAGCTCGGTGCCCGCGGTCGTCCCGACCGGCCGCCCAAGCTCAGCGCCAGTCGTAGGCCTTCACCGGCGGCGTCCCGGGTCTGCTCGCCTTGCTGACCCAGAGCATCCGGTTGCCGTGCAGGTGCATCGTGTACGGCTCGTCCCCTGTCACCCGCAGACGACGCCGCGCCAGCTCACGGCCGTCGGCGAGGTCGAGCACACGTGCCTGGCATCGCCAGGCGAGATGCTGTCCCTCGTACTGCTCCTCGTAGTGGCGCAGGGCGACCACATGACCGCGGTGGCAGGCCAGCGCGTCGATGCCCCCGCCGTCGTCCCATGTCCACAGGTGCCGGCCGGTCGACAGCGAGAAGCCGGCGAGACGGGTGAGGTGGTCGTAGCCGGGCACCTTGACGAACGTGATCAGCGTGTCCCCGGCCCAGGTGACCCAGCGTCGTCCGTCGGCCAGGCCCCAGGAGGCGTGCGGAGCGAGTGAGGTGTCGTCGTCGGCCGACGGGATCTCCGCGACGGCGTTGCCGTCCACGTCCAGTCGCAGCAGACGGTTCGAGCCGCGACGGCCCTCGCCCTCGACGGCGAGCAGCAGTGGGGCCGCGGCGACGATCCCCACCCGCGCGACGGGGCCGTCGACGGGCACCGGCTTCTTCCAGCGCGCTGTGCCGTCGGCGGCGGCGACCGAGCTGACGGTGGCGGTGCCCGCCCGCCGCGTGACGAGGACGAGCCGATCCCCCGCGGCCGCGATCCGGGCCTCCTCCGCCGGACCGTGCTGCACGGTCCATGCCGATCGGCCCGTGCGCGTGTCCAGGGCGACGACGCCCGCTCCCGTGGCGACCATCGCCCGTCCCCCGGACAGGGCAAGGGTGCCGGGCCTGAGACCCGAGGCGCCGGGCCAGAGCTTGTCGAGGTTCTTCCGCGCCGACCAGAGTTCCGTGCCCGAGGCCACGTCGAGGGCGGTGACGGTGGCGTCCTGCCGGCCGTTGGAGGTGTCCGGCCAGTGGGCCAGCAGCGCGACACCGTCCACCACCTCGTCGGCCATGGCCGACAGCACGTCGCGGCCGGGTACCTCCCAGGCCCAGCGCTGCTCGCCGGTCCGGGTGTCGAAGGCCCGGAGCCGGTCGAGGGCGGCCCTGACGACGAGTCCGTCGCAGTGCCAGGTGCCCAGCAGCTCGGAATCGGCGCGGCCACTGTGCCGGGCCTCCCACGCGGGTTTCAGCGCGCGCAGTCGCCGCTTCGGAAGCCACACCGAATCCGGCGCCCGGTCCTCGTACATGTGTGTCCCCCGCTCCTGGAAGAACCGATGCCGAGGGAAGCGTAGGGCCTGTCGTCAAAGCCCCGCGGGCCTGTGCCGGGTCGTGGTCGCCGTCACCGCGGCGGGTCCTCTCCGACGAGTCCGTCGATCGCCTCGCGCAGCAGGTCGGCGTGGCCGACGTGACGGGCGTACTCGTCGCGCAGGTCGACCATGACGCGGCGGAGGTTGGGCGACGTGCCGTCGGCCGTGGTCGTGTACTGCGCGGGCTGGTCGAGCCCCCCTGCGGCGAGGGCCTTCGCCATCGCGGCCCGCGAGCGCTCGGCGGCGCGGCGCCACAGGTCGTGGAGCTCCTCGGGCGTGTCCTCGGCCGCGGTGCGCCAGGCCCACTCGGGGTCCGACGCGGCCCCGGGCACGTCCAACGGCGGGCCGGGGGCCTCACCCGTGAAGTCGATGGTGCAGCGCTCTTCGACGAGGGCCATGTGCTTGAGGAGACCGCCGAGGGTCAGCGTCGACGGCGGGTGCGGCCGGTTCAGGTCGGCCGTGTTCAGGCCGCCGCACTTCCAGGCGAACTGGGCGCGGGAGCGGTCGAGTGCGAACAGCAGCGTCTCGGCCTCGCCGGCGGTCGGCGACGGTTCGTGGACGGTGGTGCCCGGACCGGTGTCGTGCGTCATGGCGCGGTTCCGGACAGTCCCGGAACCGCCGAGGGCGAGGGATGAGGCGACGACCCGGCGCAGGTCCCGCCTGTGGCCCGTACCCGCCGCCCGGGGGTGCCCGTCGGGAGAGGCGTGTCCGCCCGCCCCTCGGGGGAGTGCGGACGCCTGAGCCGGTTCAGTGCCGCGGTGGGGCGGTGGCGTCGGGCTCCTGCGGGCCGTGGACGGTGGTCAGCTCGGTGAGTCCGGAGACGGTCAGCACCGGCAGCAGCACCGGGGAGGCGAGCAGCTCGATGCGGTCGGCGTGGTCGAACAGGACGGTCAGGCCGGCGCTGTCCAGGTACTCCACCGCGGTCAGGTCGAGGACGACGGGCCCGCTCGTGGCGTCGAGCGCGGCGGCGAGGGTGTCGGTGTTGCTCATGTCGATCTCGCCGGCGACCGTCAGCAGGGGTGTGCCGTCCGCGCGCCGGGTGGGGGTGATGGTGAGCGGGGTGGTCATCAGGCGATCCTCGTGTGCATGTCGACGGTGGTGCCGGACGGGCCGGGGGTGACGGTGACCTGCCGCATCATGGCGCGCATCAGGGCCAGCCCTCGGCCGCGGTGCGCGTTGGCGTCGGGCTGGGGCGGCTTCCAGCGGCCGGTGTCGGCGACGGTCAGGCGCAGGTCGTCGACGAGGGCCTCGGCGCGCAGGCGGATGGAGTCCCCGGGGGCGTTCCGGTGGCCGTGCTCAATGGCGTTGGCACAGGCTTCACCGACGGCGACCAGCACGTTCTGGGTGGTCCGGTCCGGGACGTCGCAGCGGGCGAGCCAGCTCCGCAGGGCCCTGCGGACCGGGGCGAGTTGGGAGGACTCCGCGGGGAAGGTCACCTCCAGCGGGGCGGGGTGGCGGTAGAGCAGCAGGGCCACGTCGTCGTCGTAGCCGCTCACCGGGGCGAGGCGGGCCATGACCCGCGTGGCGAGGTCGTCGACCGGGGTGTTCCGGCCCTCCTGGACGGCTTCGCCGGCCTGCTCGATGCCCACGCTCAGCGGGCGGCGGCGCCGTTCGACGAGGCCGTCGGTGTAGAGCAGGAGCGTGGCGCGGGCGGGCACGGTGCACTCCCCCTCGGGGCGCTCCCTGCCGGGGCGGACGGCCAGGGGGACGGAGCGTCCCCGGTCGAGCAGGCCGGTGGTGCCGTCGGGAAGGGCGAGGATGCCCGGCGGGTGGCCGGCGCTGGAGTAGGTCAGGTGCCCGGTCCCCGGGTCGAGGACGCCGCAGAAGGCGGTGGTGCACGAAGCGCCGGGGATACCGGCGGCGAAGTGGTCCAGGGCCATGAGGGTGCCGGCGGGGCTGGCGTCCTGGAGCAGCAGGGCCCGGCAGGCGCTGCGCAACTGCCCCATGACGCTGGCGGCCGCCAGCCCGCGCCCGACGCAGTCCCCCACGACGATGCCGATGCGCCCGTCCCGCAGGGGGAAGGTGTCGTACCAGTCGCCTCCCACCTCCAGGGGGCGGGTGGCGGGCTCGTACCGGACGGCGAACCCGTCCGGGAGCCGCGCGGGACCGAGGATGGCGCGCTGGAGCGCGATCGCGGTCTGCCGCTGCTGGTCGATCTGGTGGGCGCGGGCCAGTGCCTGGGCGATGTGCCCGGCCAGCAGCGACAGCAGCAGTTCGTCCTCGCCGGTGAACGGGCGCCGGGGGCCCAGGTCGAGCCAGAGCGCCAGCGGGCCCTCGGGGTGCTCCAGGAGGATGCCGGCCCCGGTGGCGTCGGTGACCGGGGTGGCCAGGGCCCGCCGGCGCAGGCCGGAGAGCGCCTCGCGGCGTTCGGCGGGGAGCCGCCGCCAGTCCAGGGCGGGGTCGGTGGCGGTCAGCGCGGGTTCGTCGCCGCGGCCGAAGACGGCGGCGAGCACGCACGGGGCGCGCCACACGTCCTTCAGCTCCGCCAGCGCGGCGGCCAGGGCGTCGGGCAGGCTGCCGGCCTGGGACAGCCGGGTGCTCAGCGAGGCGAGGGTGCTCTCGCGCTGGATGGCGTAGTGCTCGGCGGTCACGTCGCGGAAGGTGCCGACGGTGACCCGCTCCCCGGAGTCGGGGTCCCGGGCCTCGTTGAAGGTGGCGCTGATCCAGACCCGGTGGCCGTCGCGGTGGTTGACGGGGATGGTGTAGCTGCCCTGGCCGTGGTCGATCAGGCCGTTGAAGGCGTCGGCGACCTGCCGGTGGGCCTCGGGGTCGGTGGCGGCGTCCGGCCACCAGGGGTGGACGGGCGCGTAGGGCAGGCCTTCGGGGCCGTAGCCGAGGATGTCGGTGAACGCGGTGTTGATCTCGATGACGGCGCCGTCCGCGTCGCAGACGAAGAACGCCTCCTGGAGCGAGTCCACCAACGCGGTGCGCCAGCGGGCGTGGTGGGTGCGCAGGCGCGCCAGCTCCACGCTGGCCCGTACCCGCGCCAGCAGCTCCGCCGCGACGAACGGCTTGACCAGATAGTCGTCGGCTCCCGCCCGGAGGCCCTCGATGGACGCCTCCTGGCCCGCCCGGGCCGACAGCAGCAGGACGGGGACGGCCGCGGTGCGCGGCTCCGCCCGCAGCGCCCCCACCAGCGACAGCCCGTCCAGACGGGGCATCATCACATCGCTGACGACCAGGTCGGGGATCTCCGAGCGCACCGTGTCCAGGGCGTCCTGGCCGTCGCGGACGGCGGTGACCCGGTAGCCGGCCCCGGTGAGGATGCGGGTCAGGTACTCGCGCATGTCGGCGTTGTCGTCGGCGATCAGCACGTGCGCCGGCGTGGCCGGGCCCGGGGTGCGCGGACCCGCGGTCTCCCGGGGCGGCTGCGCCGCGGTCGCCGCGGCGGGCGGCTCGTCGCCGTCGGCGGGGAGCCAGCGCATGGCCTCCTCGATGTACGGGTCGGCGGCCACGGGCCCCGTGCCGGTGCCGGCGGAGCGCACCACGGCGTCGGCCGGCAAGTGCGCGGTGCCGAAGGGCAGGCGGATGGCGAAGGTGGTGCCCTCTCCCTCGGTGCTCTCGGCGGTGATCGTCCCGCCGTGCAGTGCGACCAGCTCCTTGACCAGGGCCAGCCCGATGCCGCTGCCCTCGTTGGAGCGCGAGCGGGCGCTCTCGATGCGGTGGAACCGCTCGAACAGCCTGGGCATCTCCGCCTCGGGCACGCCGATGCCGGTGTCGGAGACGGTGACCACCGCGTGGTCCCCCTCCGCTCGCACGCCCACCCGGATGGAGCCGCGGAAGGTGAACTTCAGGGCGTTGCTGAGCAGGTTGAGGACGACCTTCTCCCACATGCCGCGGTCGATGTGGACCGGCTCCGGCAGCGCGGGGCAGTCCACCTCGTAGCCCAGGCCCGCCCTGTCGACGGCGGAGCGGAAGACACTGGCCAGCTCGGCGGTGACCTGGGGCAGGTCGACCGGTTCGTAGCTCGCCCGCATCCGGCCGGCCTCGATGCGGGAGAAGTCCAGCAGGGTGTTGACCAGCTTGCCCAGCCGCAGGCCGTTGCGGCGGACGACCTCGAGTTCCTCGCGCACCCGGGCATCGGCTCCGGCCAACCGCGCGCGGAGTTCCTCGACGGGTCCCATGATCAGGGTGAGGGGGGTGCGGAACTCGTGGCTGATGTTGGAGAAGAACGTGGTCTTGGCACGGTCCAGTTCGGCCAGTTCCTCCGCGCGCCGCTGCTGCGCCTGGTAGCTGCGGGCTCCGGCGATGCCCGCCGCGACATGCCCGGCGGCGAGTTCGACGAACCCGCGGTAGCCCTCGTCCAGCGGGCGGTACCTGTTCAGCGCGGCCACCAGGAACCCGTACGGGGTGCCGCCCTGGTGCAGCAGGGGCGTCACCAGCGCCTGCGCGGGGGGCTTCGGCCAGTCCCCGGCGGGCAGCCCGGCGAGCGCGGCTCCGTCGAGCGCCAGGACCGCGGACTCGCCCCCGGCCGGCGCCCGGGTCGGCCACGGCCCGCCCGCGTCCCCCGGCGGCAGGGACGCCGGGGCGGCCGGGTGGCCCGCGGGGATCCCGGTGGTGCCGGCGAGCCGCGCCGACCCGTCGTCCTGGTGCAGGTAGGTCAGGGTGAACGGGAGGTCCTTGCGGTTGCGGTCGAGCTGGCGGCCGGTGAAGGCCAGTATCTCCCGCTCGGTGCGGGCGACGCTGGGGTCGGAGCCCAGGTCCCGCAGCGTCGCCATCCGCCGCTCCCCGATGACCCGCTCGGTGTCCTCGCTGACCACGCAGAGCATGCCGACGACCGATCCCGAGTCGTCCCGCAGCGGGCTGTAGGAGAACGTGTGGTAGGTCTCCTCGGTGAAGCCGGAGCGCTCCAGGAACAGCAGCAGCGCCTCGTCCCAGGTCGCCTGCCCCGTGGTGAGCACGGTGTCGATCCGCGGGCCGATGTCGTCCCAGATCTCCGCCCAGACCTCGCTCGCCGGCCGGCCCAGCGCCCAGGGGTACTTCCGGCCCAGGGTGTCCCGCCGATAGGCGGCGTTGCAGAAGAACGTCAGCTCAGTCCCCCACGCCATCCACATCGGGAACCGGGAGGAGAGCAGGATGCTCACCGCTGTCCGCAGGCTCTGCGGCCAGGTGGCCGGCGGGCCGAGCGGGGTGGCCGCCCAGTCGACCTCGGCGAGGTCCCGGCCGACCTCGCCGCCGGTGCCGAACACATCGGCCCCGGCCGGCGGAAGCGGCCGGTGCCCGGCTTCTCCGGAACACGCCACTGGACACCCTTTCGTTCACGTCGGAGCGGTCGCCGAACCCCGGTCGGCCCACCCCGCCTCGTCCCACGGCCCGCGCCGCCGCTGCCGCGCCCGGCGCCGGAGGGAGCGGCCTCCCGTCCGGCCCGCCCGCGCTCCGGCGGCACCGCGCCGTCCGTCGGGCTTCGGGCCTCGCCTCCGCACCCGCTCGCCGGACGGGGCCCGTGGTGAGCTCCGTAGAATAGGGCAGCCGTCCGGCCGGTGAGCGGGCGGTCCGGGACGGCGGAGGGACTGGTGATGCACGGGGCACCCCGCGAGGACTCGTCCTTCCCTCCGGACGACGAGCGGCGGCGACTCGCCGCGGGGCGTCGCCACCGCGTCCCCGGCACCGGGCCGGACGGCGCCCGCGACGCCACGTCCGCCGCCCTCGCGGCCCGCACCGGACCCCGCGCCCGGCGGGTTGCTCGGCGACCAGCGACGGCACCGCGCCGTTCACCCTGTCCGTTCCGCACCAGCCCCCCGCACACCCGCTGCGCACCCGCACAGGAGAAGACGTGACCGAAAGCGTCCTGGCTGTCGACAGCCGAGCTCATTCCTCCGGCACGATCGTGCTCACCGTGAGCGGTGAGCTCGACCACCACACCTCGCGTCGCCTCACCGACGCCGTCAAGCGGACGCCCTTCGCCCCCGGCACGCACGTGGTGATCGATTTGTCGGGGCTCACCTACTGCGACTCCACCGGCATCACCGTGCTGATCACCGCCTACAACAGCGCCAAGGCGGCGGGATCCCGCCTGACGCTGGCCGGGCTGAACGCCGACCTGATGCGCATCTTCCGCATCGTCGGCCTGGACCAGATCTTCACCTTCCGGCCCACGGTCGGTGACGCCGTCGACGCCTCGCACTCCTGACGCCGAGGGGATCAGCATCCCGCGGAGGGCGCGTCGCGGTGGGCCCGGGGCACGGTTGCCCGACCAGGTCGGCGCCGGGCCGCAGGGCCGCGCCTGCTCCTCGGTGTCATCCCTCGTCCTCGGACCCGGACCCCACGGTGGCCGGGGCCGCGGTCCGCGACGGCTCGGAGTGGCCGCCGCGCTGTGCGTCGTGGTTGGCCAGCACGGACAGCAGGGCGGCCACGGTCAGCCCGGCCTCGGCTTCCACCGGGTGCCGCAGCGGGACCCCGGACTCGATGCGGTAGCTGTTGGAGCGCCCGTGCCGGATGCGCGAGAGGTAGCCCGCTTCCTCCAGGTCCGAAATGATCTTCTGGACGGCGCGCTCGGTGAGTCGGCAGTGCGCGGCGAGGTCGCGGATGCGGGTGTGGGGGTCGTCCGCGATCGCCGCCAGTACGCGCGCGTGATTGGTCAAGAAAGTCCAGCCCGTGTGTGACTCCGGCACTCCGCCCATGCGTCCAGGATACGAGAGAACAATCAGGAAAACAAAAGCACGAAAGACTTTTCAGGTAAGATTTGACGGGTATGAGTGGCGCCGTTGAAGCTGGCCCGGGAGCGCACACGTCAGGAGAGCGAGGCCATGCCCGAACACGCAGGCACAGCGCGGCTCGAGACGGGAACAGGCATCCCTTCCCGGCCCGTGGCGGGCCCGACCCCACACCCCCCGCCCCCGGGCCTACGGGTGCAGACGCGCCGCGAAGGCGAACGGCTGCTCGCCGTGGTGGCCGGGGAGCTGGACCTCGACAGCAGCGCATTCCTCGACCTCGCCCTCCAGGACGCCCTCGCCCTGTCGCGGACCGGCGTGGACCTGGACCTCGACGGCGTGCAGTTCTGCGACTGCTCCGGCCTCAACACGCTGCTGCGTCTGCGCCGACGCGCCCAGCAGGACGGCAAGACCCTCACCATCCGGCGGTCCAGTCCCGCCGTGACCAGACTGCTCGGCCTCACCTCCGCGCTGCCCCTGTTCGTCCCCGCTCCCGCCCCGCCTCCGCCGTGACCCACGAGGGCGGGTGCGGGGGCCGGTGAGTCCGGGCCGCCGATCGCGGTCCGCACGGGGACGTTCTCACGCCCACGGATCGATGAGGATCTTGCCCAGGGTGGTGCGTCGTTCCATGGCGGTGTGTGCCGCGGGCACTGCGGACAGTGGGACCACGCGATCGATGTGCGCGGTGAGGCGTCCGGTGGCGGCGAGGTCGAAGAGCCGGGTGGTCGAGGCGGTGAACAGGGCGCGGTCCTCCAGCGTGTGACGCAGCCAGAAGCCCAGGACGCCGACGGAGCGCCGCGCCAGGTCCGCCACGGCGACGCGCTGGGCGCCGTCGTCGTCCCCGGTCTCGGCGCGCTCGCCCACCGACACCAGGCGGCCGAAGGGGGCCAGCGCGTCCAGCGCGGTGTGCAGCAGCGGCCCTCCGACCGTGTCCAGGCACAGGTCGGGGCCGCCGTGGGTGGCCTCGCGCAACTCCTCGGCCAGCTCGGGGGAGGCGGGGTCGAGGGCCGCGTCCACGCCGAGGTCCCTGAGGAACGCGCGCTTGGCCGCGGTGGACGCGGTCCCCACCACCCGGGACGCCCCCGCTTCCCTGGCCAGTTGGACGGCCAGGTGCCCCACTCCCCCGGCGGCGGCCGTCACCGCGACGGACTCGCCCGCCCGCAGCCTGCCCAGGGTGAACAGCGCGCCGTGCGCCGTCAGGCCCTGCTCCAGCAGCGCGACGGCCTGCCGGTCGTCCACGTCGTCGGGCAGCGGGACCGTGAGGGCGGCCTTCGCCGCGGCGGCCTGGGCGTATCCGCCGCGCCGCCGCAGCAGGGCGGCGACGCGGCGGCCGTCGGAGCGCAGCGTGCCGGCCACGTCGGCGCCGAGCACTGCGGGCAGCGGAGGCGGGTCGTACCGGCCGGCCCGCCGGTACAGGTCGGCGAAGTTGAGCCCGGCCACGGTCACGTCGATCAGCACCTCGTCCGGGCCCGGCACCGGTTCGGGGATCGTCTCCACGCGCAGCGCCCCGGGGCCGCCGTACTCCCGCAGCACCGCCGCGTCCATCAGCGCGCTCATGCCGACAGGTAGTCCTCGGGCGCGGACCCCACCCGGACGGTGTCCAGGGTGAAGCAGTGCAGGCCCCCGCCGAACAGGCGCCGGTGGCGGTGGCGCACCGGGACAACGGTGAACCGGCGCTTCTCCAGGGTGCGGATCAGCTCCGGGCAGGCGTCGTTCACCATCACGGTGTCCGGGCCGAGGGAGAGCACGTTCAGGTCGATGTAGCGGCTGGTGAGGACCAGGTCGTCCTCGTCGTACTGCGGGAAGTTGTCGTCCTCCGGCTCCGGAGGGAAGATCATGTCCCAGCTCCGGAGCGGCTTGGGCAGCCCGGCCGCGAACCGCGGGGAGCGCACCAGCAGCAGCCCCGGCCGCAGCGCCAGGACGGTGCTGTCGATGTGGTTGTCCACCAGCCGCACCCGGTGGATCCGGAACCTCTCCCCGAGGTGGCGCTCCAGCCAGTCGCAGGCCAGGGTGTGGTTGACGGTGGAGACGTTGACCACCAGGTCGCGGCCGAGGCGGAGCACCTGGGCCCCGTCGAACAGCATCTCGTGACCGACGTCGTACGGAGAGGGCCGGGGGTCGCCGATCCGCTCCACCGGGGTGCCCGGTGAGCCGTTGGCGTAGGAGGGGTCGAACGAGGCGTCGGTCATGAAGGGGCGCGGCATCACCGTCCACCGGCCGCCGCGCCGGAAGTACTCGGCGAACACCGGGGTGAGGAACTTCGATTCGAAGTAGCGGGCGCGGATCTGCGGCGGCGTCTCGATGATCTCGTCGCCGAGGACGAGGGTGTTGTCGCGCACGTTGAGCGGGGGGACCACGGCGGCCGACCACGCGGGGGTGCGCACCTCCATGGTCCGGTCCAGGGGCAGCGGGCGGTGCACGGTCACGGACAGCGACCCGAGCAGTTCCGCCATGCCCTCGACGTCCTCCTGGAGCTCTTCGACGTAGCGCCGCTTGATGGGGGCGCGGGCCGGTGCCGCGGTGCCGTCCGCGCCGCCCTCGCCGTCCGCTCCCGGCGGCAGGTGGCGCGGGTAGTACATCTGCACGTGCGGCATCTGGTCGTGGAAGAACAGGTCGAAGGACAGCTCCCGCTCGTGGGAGGTGTAGTTGTCGGCGGAACCGAGGACCACCTCGCGCAGCGGCGACCAGTCGTCGTAGGTGTTGAGCCTCGGCGGCGCCGGGGAGGGCGGCGCGGCGGGGGTGCGGGCTTCGTCGGACATCGTGGACCCTTCCTGTGCTCGGACGGCGGGGCGGGGTGGTCGTCAGCGCGGGAACAGGGCGAGCAGTTCCCGTTCCCGCTGCCGGGCGGACTCGATGTCCTCGGCGGCCACGCAGTACCGCACCGTGCCGTCGGCCGGGCCGAAGCCGCAGATGAGGACGGCGCCGGTGCCCGTATCCCGGTCGAAGGCGAGGCCGGCGGCGGTCAGGCGCTCCACGGCCGCCCGGAACGAGGGCACGGCCCAGCCGCCCCGTTCCAGGTACACCCGCGACCGCCGCCGCTCCTCCCCGACGAGGCGGGCGCCGACGGCGGTGTGGACGTGCGTGGAGCCGGTGACGCGGCCGTTGGTCTCGCTGAAGCGGACCTCGCCGTCCGGGGTGAGGAACGCGTCCGCGCTGAGGTTCCCCCGGTAGCCCATGGCCCGGAACGGCTCGCACAGCCGCCGGCCCGCCGCCACCAGCGCGTCCTGCTCCTCGGCGGACAGCGCGAGCGCGGGCACCATCTCGCCCACCACCACGGGCGCCATCAGCATCTCGCCGTGGCCCACCAGCTCGCAGCCGTCGTCGGTGACCTCGAACTCGGCGTACACCGGCACCGACTCGGGGTAGTAGCGCTCCACCACCAGGCGGTGGCCGCGGCCGCCGGTGAGCCAGTCCCAGCGTCGCGTCAGGTACTTCTCGACGTCCGCGGAGTCGGGCAGGACGACGACCCGCTGGGCGCCGATCGCGCGCACGCCCTCGCCCGGGCTGAGGATCTCGTTGCCGAACCCGCCCGCCTGGTACTCCAGTTTGAGCATGGCGCAGTGCCCCTGCCCGAGCAGTCGGGCGATCTCCTCGGCGGCCTCGGCCTGCCCGGTGACCACGGCGCCCGGCGCCAGCGGCACGCCGGTGCCCGCGGCGACGGCGCGGAAGACCGCCTTGCTGTTCACCAGGGCGGCGCCGTTCTGCCGGTGGAAGCGGTGTCCCGGCACGGCCGCCTCGTCGCCCAGGGCCGCCGCCAGGGTCACCACGGAGGCGTTGGGGGTCATGGCCAGTACCCGTTCCGGCGGCCGTCCGCCCAGCATCCGGCGCAGTTCCCCGTGCAGGGCGGGGTCGGCGAGCCGGTCCGGGGTGAGCAGGTCGGGGCCGAGCGCCCCCGGTGCCGGGACGACCAGTTCCAGGGAGGACAGGGGGGTGCCGGTCAGCCCGGTGGCGTATTCGAGGAACCCGTCCTCGGGCAGGGACGGCAGGACGAGGATGTCGCCCTCCTCGGCGAACCACACCAGGCGGTGCGCCCCGCACCCGGCGAAGCGGCGTTCGACGGGGGAGAGCGCGGACAGGTCGCCCACCATCTCCTCGGTGCGGTTGTTGCCGATGCGCAGCGTCGTCATCGCGGCTCCTTCTGCGTGGCCGGTGGTCTCGTCCGCACCGCCGGCGCAACACCGTGCGGCGGCCGGTGCGGGAGCTGTCTCAGTAGCCGGTCTTCTCGTCGTCGGCCCTGGCCCGCTCCAGCGTGGGCACCAGGAAGCTGCGCTCGTAGGTGAGCACGGTCTCGCCGGTGGACTTGACGCCGCGGGTGCGGCAGGTGACGACGCCCTCGCCGGGCCGGGAGGCGGACAGGCGCTTGGCGAGGATCTCGGTCTCCGCGTACAGGGTGTCGCCGGCGAACACCGGGCAGGTCAGCCGGATGTTCTCCCAGCCGAGGTTGGCCAGGGTGCGCCCGCTGGTGCTGCGGGCCGTCATCCCGCCGACGATGGCCAGCGTCACCAGGCTGGAGACCACGGGGCGGCCCCAGGCGCTGCGCTCGCTGTAGGCGGCGTCGATGTGCAGCGGCGCCGCGTTCATGTGCAGCATGCTCATCAGCACGTTGTCCATCTCGGTGACGGTCCGGCCGGGACGGTGCTCGATGACGTGGCCGACGGTGAACTCCTCGTACGCGAAGCCCACCACCTCCCGGAACCGCCGCTCACCGGTCCTCCGGTAGCCGAAGGGGGCGCCGTCTCCCCCGCCGACGTGGCCGTGGCCGCTCATGCCGGGTCCGCCGTCAGCTCCTTGACGTGCCCGGCGAACTCGGTCAGCCGGTCCTTGGGGAGGTCGGACCGGATCATGATGCGCAGCCCGGCCTCGCCCCGGGGCACGATCGGGAAGAACACCGCGGAGCTGTAGAAGCCGCGGCGGTACAGCTCCGCGGACAGGGCCACGGCCCGGTCGGCGTCGCCGACGGTGATCCGGCGCACCGGCAGCCCGTTGCCGGCCAAGGCGGTGGGCAGCAGCGCGTCGAAGTGGTCGATGTTCTCGTGCAGTCGCCGCTGGAGCGCGCCGAGTTCGGGCGAGCGGTGCAGCGCGGCGCTGCCGAGCGAGGCGCCGACCAGCGGCAGCGCCATGTTCTGCGACCAGCCCACGGGCCCGGCGTGCCGGTGCAGGAACTCCCAGGTCCCGCGGTCGCCCAGCATGGCGATGCCGCCGCCGGTGCCGAAGCCCTTGCCGAGGCTGGCCACGATGATCGTCAGCGGGTTCATGGGCAGTTGGGAGCGGACGAAGCCCTCACCGCGCTCACCGGCGAGCGACAGGGAGTGGGAGTCGTCGATGAACAGGAACAGGCCGTAGCGCTCCTGGAGTTCGCGCAGCCCGTCCAGGGCCGTGGCCCCGCCCATCGAGTAGGCGCCGTCCGCGACGTACGCCACCCGCGGGTAGGTGCGGCACACCGACTCCAGGTAGTCGAGGTCGTTGTGGTCGCAGGTCAGCACCAGGGTCTCGTCCGCGCAGACCGGTTTCACATGGGACATGCAGAAGTGGGAGAACCGGTCGAACACCATCACCCGCGGGCCGCCGCCCCCGGCCGCGTGCCCGGAGGCCACCAGCGGCAGGATGCCGGAGACCAGCGCGCTGCACGAGGTGCCGGGCAGGACGTGGGCGCCGAACAGCTCGCCCAGCTCCTCCTCCAGACGGGCCAGCAGGTGGTGCCGGATGCGGGTGGTGGAGACCACGAGCCAGGTGGCGCGGGCCTCGGCCACGGCGTCGATCGTGCCCTGGAGGATCCTGGGGTGGTGGTTGAGGCCGAGGTAGGCGCAGGAGCACATGTTGGTGAACTCGTGCCCGGTCTCGGGGTCCACGAGGTTGTTGTTCGCGTCGGTGCCGGTGTCCACGCGGATGCCGATGAGGCCGTTGTCGGCGGCGGCCTGCCAGACCGGGTCGGCGGTGCGCAGCATCTTGTCGCCGTTGCGGTAGGCGCGGGGGCCGGTGATGTCGGCGGCGGTCGCACCGCCGGTGGGGGCCCCGGGGTTCGCGCGTGGGGTGGTCTCGGGTGCGGTCACAGTCTCGTCTCTCCTTGGGCAGCGGGGGGCAGGGCCGGGACGGCGGAGGACTCCGCGTCCCGCAGCAGGCGCCGGGACGCCTCGAAGAAGGGGCGGCCCACCATGGAGCCGTCCACGACGGCGATGCCGCCGCCCCGGCCGGCGGCGGCGACCCGGCGGGCCCGGTCCAGCAGGTGCTCGTCGGGCGAGAAGGTCTCGTTGATCACGGGTATCTGGCGGGGATGGACGGCGATCTTGCCGCTGAAGCCCAGGTCCCTGGCGAGCACCGCCTCACGGCGCAGGCCCGCCAGGTCCGACACGTCGAACCAGGGGGCGTCCAGCGCCTCGATCCCCGCGGCGCGGGCGCTGTTGACCACCCGGGCGCGGGCGTGGGCCAGGCACTCCCAGGACAGCCGGGCGCCCATGGCCAGGGAGTAGTCGGCGGAGCCGAAGATCAGGCCGCGCAGCCGGCGCGACGATCCGGCGACGGCCGTGGCGTGCTCCAGGCCGCGCGGCGTCTCGACCACGGCCAGGTACTCCGTGGCCGGGCAGTCCTCGCCGAGCACCCGCTCCACGATCTCGATGTCGCGCGGGGACTCCACCATGGGCACCAGCACGACGGCGGGCTTGACCGGATAGCGCCGCAGCGCCAGGAGGTCGCGCATGCCGTCCGGCTCCAGCACGGTGTTGATGCGCACCGCGCAGCGGGCCACGGAGGAGGAGGGCAGGCAGAAAAACGTTTCGGCGAGCCGTCGGGCCTCCTCCTTCTCGCGCGGGGGCACGGAGTCCTCCAGGTCCACCATGGCGATGTCGGCGCCGCAGCGGTGGCTCTTGGCGTACCGGTCCGCGGCCGTGGCGGGCGTGGACAGCAGGGAGCGGCAGTAGCGCGTGAACCTCATGGCAGTCTCCGAACGCGGATCTTCCGAACGCGGAACCTCGGACGCGGGAATTCGGGGGACGGGTCTTCCGGGCGCGGGTCTCCGGGGCGGGAGGGCAGGGGCGCGGGGCGGGGGCAGGAGCGGGAAGCAGGGGCGCCGCCGGCGCGGGGCCGGCGCCGGGCCCGGCGGCCCGCGGCGGGGACGCAGTCCAGGTGTAGCGCAGCGGCGTTGTTCGGTCTCGACGGCTGGACAATGAACAACAACCGACGACAACCGGTCAGCCGCGAACTGGGCGGCCGGGCCGCTGGTGGGGGGCGAACGGCCCCGCGGCAAGGGCGTTTTTACGGTCAGACACCGGACCGCCGCGGCGCTCCGGCGCACCCGGTGCCCGCCCGGCCCCGGAAAGGAGCCCCCGCCTGCGCGGACGTCGGCGCCGGGCGCTGTTCGGCCATGGTGGCCGACCCGTGCCGAGGCGCGGCATAGCGGCCAAAAGGGGCGGGCGGTGCGAGGCGTCCCATCGGCCGTGTTGACGGGAAGTGTCGTGTTCGGGTCACCTTTCCGGCCTTACCGTTGCGTATCAGCCACGCGCGCCCGTCCCGGGCGCGCGGCGCTTTCGCTGCCGGGTGGCACGGCAGAGAGGGTGGTGACGGTGCCCCGTACGGAAAGGCCCCTGGAGCAGGGGGACAGCCCGCTGCTGCGGTTCGCGGCCGACCTGCGCCGCCTGCGGGAACAGGCCGGAAATCCCCCGTACCGCCAGCTCGCCCGGCGCGCGCACTGCTCCGCGGCCAGCCTGTCCACGGCCGCCTCCGGCCGCAAACTGCCCAGCCTCAGCATGGCGCTCGCCTATGTGCGGGCCTGCGAGGGCGACGTCGAGCAGTGGCAGCGCCGCTGGCACGCGGTGGCCGCGCAGCTCGCCGCCGACCGCACGGACCCGCTCGGCCCCGGCGAGACCGGGGCGCCCTACGCCGGGACGGCCGTGCTCCAGCCGGCGGACGCGGAACGGTTCTTCGGCCGGGAACGACTGCTCGAGGAGCTGGCCGCCACGGTGGCGCGGCGCCGGGTCACCGTGGTGAGCGGCCCCTCCGGTGTCGGCGTCTCCTCGCTGCTGCGGGCCGGTCTGGTGGCCCGGCTGCGGGCCCGGCGGCCCGGGGACCCGGTGGCGCTGCTCACCCCGGGGGCCCGGCCGCTGACCGCGTGCGCCGGGGAGCTGTCCCGGCTCACCGGTGTCCCGCCGGACCAGGCGCGGGCCGAACTCGCCACCGACCCCGGGGCCCTGCGCCGCCTGGCGGAGCGGGCGCTGGACGGCCTGCCGGGCGACAGCGAACTCGTGCTCGTCGTGGACCAGGCGGAGGAGCTGTTCACCCAGTGCCGGGACGCCCGCGTGCGGGCCCGCTTCCTGGCCGCGCTGCTCGACGCTACGCGCGATGAGCGCGGGCGCTGCCGGGCCGTCCTCGCCGTGTGGGCCGACCACAGGGCCCGGCTGCTCGCCCACCACGGGCTGGCCCGCGCGGCGAGCGGGGCCGAGCTGACCGTGCGGGCGCTGACCCCCGAGGAGCTGCACCGCGCCATCACCGCGCCGGCGGTCCGGGCCGGCTGCGCGGTGGAGGGCGCCCTGCTCGCCGTGGCCGTCGCCGGCGCCGCCGGGCACCCCGGCCTGCTGCCGTGGCTGTCCCGCGCCCTGCTGGAGACCTGGCGCCGGCGCAGCGGCAACGCGCTGACCCTGGCCGGCTTCCACGCCGGCGGCGGCGTCGAGGGGGCGCTCGCCCAGGCCGCCGAGACCTGGTACACGACGCTGGAGCCGGCGCTGCGGCCCAGGGCCAGGGACGTCCTGCTGCGACTGGCCGCCCCGGCCGGCGGCGGCGCGGCCGGCCCGCCGCGGCGGATCGAGCGCGCCGAACTGGACGGCGACGGCGCCACCGCCGCCGTCCTGGACCGCCTCGCGGCGGCCCGCCTGGTCGTGCTCGACCACGACGGCGTCGCACTCGTCCACGGAAGCCTGGCCGACGTCTGGCCCCGCCTGCGCTCCTGGCTCGCCAAGGACCGCGAGGCCCTGCGCGTCCACCGGGACCTCACCGCGGCCGCGCACGTCTGGGAGCGCGCCGGCCACGACCCCGAGGCGCTGTACCGGGGGGCGCGCCTGGCCGTGGCGCTGCGGCGCACCGCGGGCAGCGGACTGCTGCTCACGGCGGCGGAGCGCCGCTTCCTCGACGCCTCGGCGCGGCGGGCCGCCGGGGAGCACCGCCGGGCGCGAAGGCTGCGCCGCCTGCTGCTCCTGCTGCTGGCCCTGTCCGGAGGGCTGGCGGCGCACACCGCGATGGCGCTGTGCGAGACTCCGTGCCGCCGGTCACGCGCGGTTCCCGCGCACCCGTCGACGGCGGTGTACCTGTAGTCGGCGTCCCTTGAGCCGGCATCCCTTCGGACGTTGCCGGCGGGGGGCCACGGCGCCGAACAGGCGGGGTGGGCGACGGCGTGCCGCAGACCGTCCGCGGCCGTTCGTGCCGACGGCGCCGGGTCGCTCGTGAGCGGCCGTTCTCACTGGACGGAAGGTTCTTCCCGCCGGGTACGGGCCGCTGGGACACTGTGGATCTCCCGCCCGGCAACGGCATATGACGGCCACTCACCGAGCGGCCGTCGGCCTGCCGCGACGGGCGCCGCACCGGCGACAGGCGGGGTCGATCCACCTGACGATCCGCCGCCATCCACCACGAGAACCCCAAGGGAAAGTGTCAGACATGCGCTACCGCTTGCTCTCCATCCTGTCCGCACTGGCGTTCGTCATGACGGGGTCGGTGCTGACGATGACGCCGGCCACCGCGGCCGTCACACACTGCGACGGCCACGGCACCCATCCGGACCGCTACGCGAGCAGCGGCGTCTCCTTCGGGAACGGAACCCAGATCAGAAGCCACCCGCACATCGGCTGCGCCAGCGTCGGGCAGGGGTTCCCCGGCCACGGGATCGACGTCCACTGCGCGATCGTCAACAGCACGCTCTGGATGTACGTGCGCAACACCACCACCGGGGCCAGCGGTTGGTCCCGGGTGGACGCGCTCCGCTACTCGCGGGTCATCGAGATACGCGACTGCTCGAGCTCGTCGGTCTGGGTCGTCCGTCCGGATGACGGCGCGGGGGCCTAGGCGGCGCCCTGACCGGTGACCGAGGCGATGCCTGCCTCAGCCCGCGCACCGCGGCCCCGCCGGCCCCCCGGGCGGTGCGGCGCGGGTTGACCGCCGAGAACACCGAGCGCCTCCTCGCCCTGCCGGAGCGAGGAGGCGCTCGGTGCGCGCCGATCAACCGGTCTTCGTCCACTCCCCGCAGCCCATCGACTGGAACGCCCCGTCACCGGCGGAGATCGTCACCGTCGTCGGGCCCTTCACGTTGCCGTTCGCGATGATGTCCTCGAAGACGGTGGCGGTCGGGGCGGGTTCGCCGCTCGCGGTGTCGTCGCTGCCGCCGTCGCCGCCGCCGGCGGCTCCGATGCCGACTCCGGTGAGGAACAGGAGGGTCGCGGCGGGGATGACGACGCGTTCGCGGGCCCGTCCCGGGCGGCCGGTCGGGGCCGCGGGAGGGGGTCTTTCGCGGGCGGGTGGTTGGGGCGGTTGTGGCTCGTTGTGCCAGGTCATGCGGGCATTCCCCCGTTTTTCGATGTGTGGGGGACGACCGTGGTGGCTGTCGGGGATGCCGAAAAGGTGCAGTCGCGATCCTGTCCGGGCTGTGGTGGGCGCCGCTGCTCCCGAGGGCGCGCACGCGGTGACTGGTCGCGGTACGGCCGGTCCCGGCCGGTCCTGATTGACCTTGACACGGTGACAAGCACTTCACTGTTCGCCGAGGGAGGTGGTCGCGATGACGGCCAGGGGGCAGGACGTGGATGTGGCACAAGCGCTCCAGGGGTTGGCGGACGAGCGTTCCTCCGTGCGGCTGAGGGCCGCTCTTGCGGTCGGCACGACGCCTGACCCGCGCTTCGTCGACAAGCTCGTCGAGCGGTGCGCGATCGAGCCCGACTTCTTCGTCCGCGACATGCTGACCTGGGCGCTCACCCGCCACCCGGTGTCGGTGACGCTTCCCGGGCTGCTCCGGGAGGTCCGCTCGGAGCGTGCGCAGGCGCGGAGTCAGGCGCTGCACACACTGTCCAAGATCGGGGACCGGCGGGCGTGGCAGGCGATCACGCCGTCGCTCCTGTGCGACACCGACGACGAGGTGGCGCGGAGCGCCTGGCGGGCCGCGGTCGTGCTCGTGCCGGAAGGCGAGGAGTCCGCGTTGGCCACGGCGCTGGCGACACAGCTCGGCCGCGGTGGGCGGCAGACGCAGCTCAGTCTCAGCCGGGCGCTGGTCGAGCTGGGGGAAGCGGCCGGGCCGGCTCTGCTCGCCGCGGAGACGGCCGCCGACCCGGGCGTGCGCGCGCACGCGCTCGCCACACAGCGGCTGCTGCGCGACCCGGACGCCGGATTCGAGTTCGCGATCGAGGAGGCGAAGCGCGTCGTGGCCCTCGGCGGGGCGGGCCGGGAGGGACAATAGGCCGTGCTGATCGGTGAGGTGGCGCGACGGTCCGGGGTCAGTGCCCGCATGCTCCGGCACTACGAGTCGCTGGGGCTGGTGCGTCCCTCGGGTCGTACCGGCTCCGGCTACCGGGAGTACTCCGGGCAGGACATCCAGCGGATCTTCCACATCGAGGGTCTGCGGTCGCTGGGGCTGTCGCTGCGGGACATCGGACGCGCGCTCGACGATCCCGGCTTCACGCCCTCCGCGGTCGTCGACGACCTCATCCGTCAGACACGGGAACGCATCGCGGCGGAGACCGATCTGCTCACGCGGCTGCGCCGGATCGATGCCGCGGACCCCACCGGCTGGGACGAGGTCCTCCAGGTCGTCGCGCTCATGCAGGCGCTGGGGTCGAAGAGCGCCGACGCGCGCCAGCGCGCGGCCCTCTCCTCGGCCGGCGAGGTTCCGGTGCCGGTGGAGGCCCTGGTCGAGGCGGTACTGAGCGAGACGGAGCCGAATGTCGCCGGAGCCCTCCGATGGGCGCTGGCCCGATCGGGCGGCCGCGGCTCGGCACTGCTCGCGGAGGGCCTCGGCTCGCCGGTGGCCGCGGTTCGGGAACGCGCCGTGCGGGCCCTCGCCGAGATGTCCGGTGACGAGGCCGCCGCGCGACTGCGCGATGCCCTCGCCCACCCCGACGTCGTGGTCCACCGGCACGCGGCCTTGGCGCTCGGGACACGTGGCGTGGCCGACGCGGTCCCGACGCTCATCGACATGATCGTGGAGGGAAGGAACGACACCGACGCGGCCGACGCGCTGAGCGCGCTGGCGAGCGACACCGCCACGGCGGATCGGATCGCGACCGAACTCGTCGGCCGCCTCGCCCGGGACACCGCGGAAGGGCCGGCCCGCGGACGGCTGACCCAGGCACTGGCGGACATCCCGGGGACCAGGGCCTCACGTGCCCTCGTGGAGCTGTCGCACGACGCGGACCGCGCCGTCGCGCTGACCGCGACGTACCTTCTCCGGCTGCGCGAGACACGGTGACGATCCGTCCGGGGGTGCCGTGCACGCGGCCCCCGAGGCGGAGGGGATTCGTCGGACGCTGCGGCGAGGAGCCCGGGGTACGGGCGGCGCCGCCCCGAACCGTGCACCGACCGGGTCAACACCGGCGGCACGGACGGCGACGCGGACACCCGCTCCGTGTTCATCCGCGACGCGACGGGAGTCCGGCCCCTGCCCTGATCCTGCCCTGACCCGGCGCCGCGCCCGCGGGGACCGCGGGCGCACGGGTGGGGCCGGAGGTCAGGAGTCCGTCCAGGGCTGGGCGGGAGGGCCGAGGAAGAGGCCGCCGTTGACCTCCAGGGTCTGGCCGGTGATCCAGCGGGCGTCGTCCGAGGCGAAGAACACCACCGCGTCGCCGACATCGGCGGGCTTGCCGTGGCGGCCGAGGGCGACCATCCCGGCGACGCTCTCGGTGGCCCCGGGGGTGTCCAGCCAACTGTTCATGTCCGTCTCGGTGATGCCGGGCGAGACGGTGTTCACGGTGATGCCCCGGTGGCCCTGGCTCTGGGCGAGCGAGCGGCTGAAGACGTTGAGGGCGCCCTTGGTCATGGCGTACACGATCTCGGGTGTGGCGAACCAGGTGACGCCCGAGGAGATGTTGACGATCCGGCCGCCGTCGCGCATCAGGGGCAGGGCGCGCTGGGTGATGAACAGCGGCGCGCGGACGTTGACCGCGAACACCCGGTCGAAGTCCTCGCGGGTCGCCCCGTCGATGGTGGCGCTGTACTCGTTGATCGCGGCGTTGTTCACCAGGATGTCCAGCGGCCGACCGGCCAGCCCCTCCTCCAGTCCGGCGAACAGGGTGTCCACGTCGCCGTCCACCCCGAGCTCGGCCCGTACGGCGAACGCCTGCCCGCCCGCCTCGCGGATCGTCCTCACCGTGTCCCGCGCCGCGGCGTCGTTGCTCCCGTAGTGCACGGCCACCAGGGCCCCGTCGGCGGCGAGCCGCTCCGCGACGGCCCGCCCGATGCCCCGGGAGGCCCCCGTCACCAGCGCGGTCCTGCCGGTCAGATCGGACATGACTCCCCCGTCTCCGTTGTTAGGGATCGTTCCCTAACAACTTACCGCATCCCCGGGAGGATGTCCTGCGGCATCGTTAGACTCCTCGTGTGCCCGAGCAGCGAACCCCCCGGCGCCGTACCGCGGCGGAGACCCGCGAGCAGGTGCTGAACGTCGCCCACGAGCTCTTCCACTGGCACGGCATCCGGGCCGTCGGAGTGGACAGGATCGCCGCCGAGGCGGGGATCGCCCCCACCACCCTGTACCGGCTGTTCGCCTCGAAGGACGACCTGGTCGCCGCCTACCTCGAGCGGACCCACCACGGCTACCGGCAGTGGGTCGACGCGGCCACCGCCCCGGACGGGCGCTCCCCGCGGGAGCGGATCCTGGCCCTGTTCGACGAGCTGATGCGGCAGATCCGGCCGGAGAACTGCCGCGGCTGCCCCTTCCTGATGGCCCTGGCCGAGCTCCCCGACGCCGACGCCCCCGGGCACCGGGAGGCCGTCGCCATGAAGACCTGGGTCCGCGCCCGCCTCGGCGAACTCACCGAGGAGCTGGCCCGCACCGCCCCCGTGGCGCCGGACCCGGCCGCGCTGGCGGACCGGCTGGCGCTGGTCATGGAGGGCGCCTACGCCTCCGTCCAGGCCCTGGGCATCGACGGCCCGGTCCGGCAGATCCGCCCGCTGGTCGAGAGTCTGCTGCCGGACGAGCGGGCCTCCTGAGTCCTCCCGCGACCGGGCGCCACGCCATGAGGGGGCGCGGGCGGTGGGTGGGATGCCGCGGCCCCTGGGCCACACCCCACGCCACCGCGCCCGCGCCGCGGCGCGTCAGGTCCTCCGGTACCGGGCGCCGCTCCTCGCCCGCCTGCGCCGGTCCATCGCCTCGGCCCTCGCCCGGATGGACAGCGTCCGGGACGCGACCGCGAACTCACGGCCCCGGGCGGCCCCGGCGACGCGACGACGGCGCCGCGCGACCGCATCCCGGAGCAGCTCGGCTTTCAGGCCGGGGTCGATGTCGTGCAGCCGGGCCAGCAGCTCGGGTCGTACCGAGCGCACATGCACCCGCTCCGGGGTGGTGAGCCTCGCGGTCTGCCCGCAAGCGGTGAGCAGCGCGAGGAGCCGGGCGTGGATGAGATCGCGGTTGGCGTCGGGGCGGGGCGCGCCGCTCGCCCGGAGGCGCTCGGACGCGCACGTGTGGCAGCGGCGGGGAGCGAGCGGCAGGCAGGTGGGCACGACCACCCGGTTCTTGAGCACAGGAGTACACCGGTTTCCGTGAGAAGTCCGCAGCAGGAAGCAGCGCGGCGCACATGCGCGACGCGCGACGAATCAGCGCTCGGGAGGTCTCACGCGATGTACAACGGAACGTCCTTGGGGCAGACGATGTGGTCGGGCAGCACGGTAGTGGCACCCGGCGGCGCTGTTCCACCGCTTTTCCCCGGGCAGGGCACGGGGCGGACTGGCGCGCCCCAGGTCCTGACGGCCCGCGCGATCCGCCGGGCCGCCCGGGCGGGCGTGAGGTGCGTGGTGTCGATCACGGGGCCCGACGCCGGCGCTGTGCGGGTCGCGGGAGCGGGCACGGGCACACGCACGGCGCCGATCCGGCACGGCTTCGCCGTTTCGCGGGGCGGCGTCAGCGCCCGGCGCCGGGGCTCGCCGGGTTGGTCAGGATGGCGCCCGCGACGACATCGAAGAGGCGGTCGGCGCGTGGCGCGAGCGCGGACTGATCGCCGAGCCAAGCGAGCATGGCCACCAGCGCGAACAGGTCGGCGCCGTCGATGTCGCCGCGCGCCGCGCCCGCGGCCTGGGCGCGGGCGAGGAGCCGGGCACCGGCCGCGCGCAGGGTGACGCACGAAGCGTGGAGCGCGGATTCGGTGTCCTCGATGGCGGTTGCCATCAGCACGGTCACGCCGCGGTACTCGGTGGTCCACGCGACGCAGTCGCGCAGCCAGGACACGAGGGCTTCTTCGGGCGCGCCGGACCTCTCGAGTTCGCCCGCCTTCGCCGTCAGGTCGTCGAAGCTCGTCCGGAGCAGGGCTTCGAGCAGCGCCTCGCGCGTCGGGAAGTGCCGCAGCAGGGTCGCGAGCCCTACGTCGGCCCGGCGCGCGATGTCGCGCAGTGACACCTCGACGCCGTGCTCGGCGATGGCGGTGCCCGCCACTGCGAGCAGGTGGTCGCGGTTCTTCCTGGCATCGGCCCGCATCTGCGCCCCTTGACGATCCGGATCAGTGGTCCATATATTCGGATCAGTGATCCGGTTTATATGGAGCACTGATCCGAATCAGCAGCCTATCCCGCGGCGCGGGCAGGGGAGAACGATGCCGACACACACGATGAGGGCGGTCCGGCTCCACGAGCACGGCGGCCCCGAGGTCCTGCGGTGCGACGAGGTGCCGGTTCCCGAGCCGGGGCCGGGTGAGGTGCTCGTCCGGGTCCACGCGGTCGGCGTCAACCCTCCGGACCGGTATCTGCGCGAAGGGCTGACCACGATGCCCGGGGAGACCGAGTCGACGGTCCGCCTGCCGGTAATTCCGGGGACGGACGTGTCGGGCGTCGTGGCGGCCGCCGCCGCCGACGTGGACGGCCTCGCCGTGGGTGACGAGGTCTTCGGTCTGCTGCGTTTCCCCGGCTTCGACGGCAGCGCGTACGCCGAGTACGTGGCCGCGCCCGCGTCGGACCTGGCACGCAAGCCGGGCGGCGTGGACCACGTGCACGCCGCGGGGGCGCCCATGGCGGGGCTGACGGCGTGGCAGTTCCTGATCGAGGTCGGACACGGTCACCCGTCGCCGTTCCAGGCGGCGCGGCATCGCCCGGTGGCGCTCGGCGCCGGCACCACGGTGCTCGTCAACGGCGCCGCGGGCGGCGTGGGGCACTTCGCGCTCCAGTTGGCGAAGTGGCGGGGCGCACGTGTCGTCGCGGTGGCGTCGGGCGCGCATGAGTCGTTCCTGCGCGAGCTCGGCGCGGACCGGTTCATCGACTACACCAGGAGTCGTCCCGAGGAGCTCGTGCGCGACGTGGACCTCGTGCTCGACACCGTCGGCGGCCCCGGCAGCAGGCGCTTCCTGCGCACGCTCAAGCGCGGCGGCGCCCTGTTCCCCGTGCTCCCCGGGGACTTCGACGAAGAAGAGACCGCGAAGTCGGGCGTCACGGTGTCGAGCGCCCAGGTCCGCTCGAACGGCGCGCAGCTCGCCGAACTGGGGCGCCTGCTGGACGCGGGCACGGTCCGCGTCGCGATCGACAGCACGTTCCCGCTCGCGGATGCCCGGGCGGCGCACGAACGCGCCGCCCGGGGGCACATCCAGGGCAAGATCGTGCTCACGGTCGCCTAGGCGGTGTCTGACCATCCCCGCCGGGCGTCGCGCGCTGGTCCGACGCGGATTGTCGGACACCGCCCAGGGCCTGGGAACGAGCGGCGGGGCGGCGCGCCGCTCGACGGGGCGTCACTCGTCGAGAACGCCCAGCCGGTGGGCGATGGCGGCGGCCTCCCCTCGGCCGGAGGCGCCCATCTTCGCCAGGATGTTGGAGACGTGCACGCTCGCCGTCTTCGGCGAGATGAACAGCTCCTCGGCGATCTGCCGGTTGCTGCGCCCGGCGGCGACCAGCCGCAGCACGTCCCGCTCCCGGGCGGTCAGGCCCAGCCCCGCCGCCGCGGAGGCCGGGGGCGCCTCCCCCTCGGCCTGCCGCAGCGGGATCCGGGCTCGGCCCGCCAGCGTGGTGATCTCCGTCTCGAGCGGCGCCGCGCCCAGCTCGCGCGCCACCGCCCCGCCCCGTCGCAGCAGTTCGCCGGCCGCCCCGCGGGCGGTGGCGCCGCCCTGGGCGATCAGGGCCTCGGCGAGCCGCGACCGGGCGGTGGCCAGCAGCACCGGGGCCTGAAGCCGCTCGGTGACGGCGACGGCCTCCGTCCAGCGGGCGGTGGCGTCCCGGCCCTCGGCGGTGAGCAGCTCGGCCTCGGTCATCAGGGCCTGCGCGGCCCACACCGGTGCGAACCGGGGCTGGCCCCGCATCGCCTCGCGGATCCGCTCCACCGCCGCCGTGCGCCCCGGCTCGGCCACCGTGAGCCCGCGGGTCCGCGCCTCCGCCGCCGCGGCCTCGTACAGCAGCGGCCAGCCGTAGCGCTGGTGGCCGGGGGCGATGCCCTCGCCGACCGCCGTCTCCAGCAGGGACCGGACGTCGAGGATCCGGCCGTCGGCGGACGCCAGCGCGATGGCGATCCTGGCCGCGGCCAGGGTGTACTGGTGCTCCGGGCGGGGACCGATGGTCCAGCCCTCGGACTCCTCCATCCGGAGCCGGGCCTCGTCGTAGGCGCCCCGGGCCAGGGCCAGCTCGGCCCGCTGCCCGGCGATCTGCCCCCGGGTGCGCACGCTCACCCCGCGGCGGCCCGCGGCCCGCTCGAGCACTTCGTCGGCGTCGGCCCAGCGGCCGAGCTGGACGAGGGACTCGGCGAGGTTGCCGTCGATGAACGAGGCGGTGTCCGGCAGCCCGTACCGCTCGGCGAGCTCGCTGCCCGCCTCGGCGACCTCGACGGCCTCGCCGTAGCGGCCGAGGCCGTGCAGCGCCGTGGCCAGGTTGCCGTGGCCGCGCAGCAGGACGTTGGCGTTGCCCGGCTCCGGCTTCTGGGCGCACACCTCGCGGGCCTGCTCGATCCCGGCCTCGACGTCACCCGAGTGGATGGTGAGCCAGGCCAGGGTGTGCCGCGCGGTGATGCCGGTGACCTCGGCGCCCGTCACCCGGCAGAGCTCCACCGCCCGCTGCGCGGTCTCGAGCGCGGTGGGCCCGGGCTGGTGCACGGCGTACCAGTGCGCCGCGTGCGTCAGCACTTCGGCGTGCACCACGGACGGCGGCAGGCCCTCCACCAGCTCCCGGGCCCGGGCGATCTCCTCCCAGCCGTCGGAGCGGGCGAGGTCGCGCACCAGCTTGTGGCGCTCGGTCCAGAACCACGCCGCCCGGATGCGGTCCTCCCCGTCCGAGCCGGGCCGTGGGCTCGGGGAGGGGTCGCCCGTCAGCTTGCGCAGCGCCCGCTTGCAGATGGCGAGCGCCCGCTCCCGCTCCCCCGCGAGGCGCGCGGCGACGGTGATCGCGGCGAGCAGGTCCACGAAGTCCCCGGGCGCGTCCGGGGAGACGGCCGACCCCAGGCCGTCGTCGATGCCTTGCCGCATCGTGCGGCGGCGCAGCTCCTCGGAGGTGTCGTCCCACAGCTCCAGCGCCCGCTCCAGCAGTCGGTGCTGCTCGGCGAACGCGTGCCGGCCGCGGGCGGCGGCCGCCGCGGCGATCACGGCGGGCAGCGCCTTCGCGGGGTCGCGGGCGCCGTACCAGTAGCCGGCGAGGCGCCCGGGCCGCTCCTCGGAGCGTACGAGCGCGGGGTCGGCCTCCAGCGCCTCGGCGTAGCGGCGGCTGAGCCGGGAGCGCTCACCGGGCAGCAGGTCGCCGGCCACCGCCTCGCGCATCAGGGCGTGCCGGAAGCGGAACGACTCCCCCTCGGCGCAGGGGCGCAGGACGGCGGCGCCGACGGCGGTGCGCAGGGTCTCGATCAGCTCGTCCTCGGCGAGGCCCGTGACGGCGGCCAGCAGCCGGAACTCCACCTCGGAGCCGCCCTCGGCGGCGATCCGCACGACGCGCTGCACCTCCTCCGGCAGTGCCTCGACGCGGACCAGCAGCAGGTCGCGCAGGGAGTCGCTGAGGCCGCCAGGGGAGCCTCCGAGGATGCTGGAGGCCAGCTCCTCGACGAAGAACGCGTTGCCCTCGGAGCGTTCGAAGACCCGGTCGAGGACCTGCTCGGGCGGCGCCTCGCCGCGGATGGCGGTGAGCTGGCGGCGGACCTCGGCGCGGTCGAAGCGGGACAGTTCGAGGCGGGTGACGCTGCGCAGCCGCTCGTACTCGGCGAGGGCGGGGCGCAGGGGGTGGCGGCGGTGCAGGTCGTCGGCGCGGTAGGTGGCGACGATGAGCAGGCGGCTGTCGGTGGGGGCGCGCAGCAGGTAGCTGAGCAGCTCGCGGGTGGAGCGGTCGGCCCAGTGCAGGTCCTCCAGGGCCAGGACGAGGGTCCGGTCGGCGGAGAGGCGCTCCAGGAGGCGGACGGTGAGCTCGAAGAGCCGGGCGCGGCCGTCGGTCTCGGGGCGGCCCCGGTCCATCTCGCCGAGCTCGGGCAGCAGCCGGGCCAGCTCGCCCTCCTGGCCCGCGACGGCGGCGCGCAGCTCCGCGTCGCCGAGCCGGCGGCGCAGGGAGCGCAGGGCGGCCGAGACGGGGTGGTACGGCAGGGCGTCGGCGCCGGTTTCCACGCAGCCGCCGAGGGCGACGACGGCCCCGTCCGCGGCGGCCCGGCCGAGGAACTCCTCGATCAGCCGGGTCTTGCCGACACCGGCCTCGCCGCCCACGAGGAGGGCGCGCGGCTCCCCGGCGTTCGCCCGGGACAGGGCCTCGTCGAGGGCGGCCAGTTCGGCGCCGCGGCCCACGAAGACGGGGCTGGTGTGACTGCTGTGCACGGTTCCGAGCATCGCATGTCGTACGAGGTGGGGGACAGCGGCTCCGGCTCGGCGGGGCCGCCGCGGCCGGGTGTCCGGGTGGGCCGCCCTCCGGCCCGGACTCGTCGAGGGTCCGGGAGGCGAACGCGCGCGGGTCCGCCTCGTCCGCGGGCAGACGACCGCCACCCGGCCGCCCACCGTTGCTCAGGCCAGCCTCCTCCCCGGGGCCCGGGGCGGTCGGAGCCCTCCAGCGGGGATCCGGGGGGCCGCGCCGATGCCCGCCGCTCGCGGGCGGTGGCTGTCCCGGCCCCGCGGCCGCGGGTCGTGTCGGACCCGCGAGCGACACTGCGGACCGTGTCCCTTGCCGATCTCACTTTCGACCAGTGGCGGTCCTTCGAGCCGACGGCCGCACGCCGTTTCGCCCATGAGGCGGCCGCCTCGGTGGACGGGCGCGTGACGGGCGTCGAGACCGTCGAGCACCTGGGCGGGCCGCTGCACCGCGTCCGGATCGAGCGGAACGGGCAGGAGTTCGCTCTCGTACCCGGAGGGCGGGTGTCCGTGGGGTTCGACCTCGACTCGTGGCAGCCGTCGCCCGAGCAGGAGGCCGACTACGCCAGGAGCCTGGAGGAGGGCTTCGGCGACGGACCCGATCTGCGGGCCCACCTCGCGCGGGTGCTCAGCCCTCGCCGGAGCGTCGTCCTGGCGACGGTGCTGATGGCGGTGGAGGACGAGGACCTGACCGAGCCGCCCGCCGGTGTGCCGGCCGCCCTCGCGGCCCGCGGCCTGCGGATGCCCACGTCCGACGAGTGGGAGCACGCCTGCGGGGCCGGGGCGGGCACCCTGTTCCGGTGGGGTGACGACTGCCCGCTGGACCGCGTCCCGTACGGGGACCGCACCGGCCCGCACAGCCGGCCGAACGCCTTCGGCCTGCGCATCGCCCACGACACCTACCGCGCGGAGCTGACCGGTGACGCCGGTGCCGTGCACGGCGGAGACGGCGGCGAGTCCGTGTGCGGCGGCTACGGCCACCTCCTGGCGTGGCTGCCCCTGGCCACCGCCCACCGCAACCCCGGCATGGTGGAGTTCGTGTACGGCCCGGACGGCGAGGACCTCTACGAGGACTTCTCCACCCGGCCCGTGCTCACCCTGTGAACCCGCCGGGCCGCCGCGGCACGCCGGGCCCGAGGCGGCGCCGCCCGCGGTGAGCCGCCGGGTGCCGTCAGCCGGCCTCCTGCCGCGCGGGGGCGTGGGCCTCCCGGGTGGCGGCCCAGGAGGCGAGGAGGCGCAGGGCCTCCGCGGAGGGGGAGCCGGGTTCGGCGGAGTAGATGGTGAGGGTGAGGCCGGGTTCGGCGGCCATCTCCAGGCCCTCGTAGGCGAGGGTGAGGTCGCCGACCGCCCGGTGGTGGAAGCGTTTGGTGCCGGTGCCGTGGTGGCGGACGTCGTGGGCGCCCCAGCGGGTGCGGAAGGCGTCGCTGCGGGTGGACAGCTCGCCGACGAGGTCGTGCAGGTCCTTGTCGTGGGGGTTGCGGCCGGCCTCGGTGCGCAGGATGGCGACGACGACGTCGGCCGCCTGGTCCCAGTCGGGGTGGAAGCGGCGGGAGGCGGGGTCCAGGAAGGTGAAGCGGGCGAGGTTGGCCTGGTTGTGGGGGCAGGCGTGGACGTCGCTGTGGAAGGCGCGGGCGAGCTGGTTGGCGGCGAGGATGTCCATGCGGCCGTTGCGGACGAAGGCGGGCCCCGCGGTGATCGCGTCCAGGGTCCACTGAAGGCTGCGGTGCGGGGTCCACTGGCGGGTGGGGCGGCGGCGGGGCCGGGTGAGGGCGTCGGAGCCGTCGGCGGCTTGCGCCAGCCGGAGGAGGTGGGCGCGCTCGGCGTCGTCGAGCCGCAGGGCACGGGCGACGGCTTCCAGGACGGCCGGGGAGACGCCGGCGAGGTTGCCGCGCTCCAGCTTGGCGTAGTACTCCACGCTCATGTCGGCGAGGGCGGCGACCTCGCTGCGGCGCAGTCCGGGAACGCGCCGCCTGCTGCCGGAGGGGAACCCCGCCCGCTCGGGGGTGATCTTGGCGCGCCGCGAGGTGAGGAACTCGCGGACCTCTTCACGGTTGTCCACGACATCGACGGTACGTCCCGTCCGGCGTGCGAGGGGTGTACTGCCGGTACACCCTTCGACGGTGACTCGCAGGATGCGCGAGGAGGGGGTTGGCTGGATGCGTGGCGGTTTCCGCCCGGCCGCGAACGCGGACGGGCGGGGAGCCGGCACCCGGCACCCGGCGCGCGGTCGGCGGCTCGCCGTCCGCCGCGGGCCCGCGACCGCACTCGGCGACCGCTGGTACACCCCCGGTACCGCACGCCTCGGCACGTAAGGAACCCCTCATGCGCGGAGCAGTGATCCATGCCCCCGGCGACGTCCGCCTCGAGTCCCTGGAGGACCCGAGGATCCTCCGGCCGACGGACGCCGTCATCCGCACGGCCGTCACCTGTGTGTGCGGCTCGGACCTGTGGCCCTACCGCGGCCTTGAGCCGATCGGCGAGGCGCACCCGATGGGACACGAGTACGTCGGCTTCGTGGAGGAGGTGGGCGGCGAGGTCGGCGCCGTCAAGCCGGGCCAGTTCGTGGTCGGCTCGTTCGCCACCTCGGACAACACCTGCGCCAACTGCCGGAACGGCTTCCAGTCCAACTGCCTGGACCGCGAGTTCATGAGCACCTGCCAGGCCGACTACGTGCGCGTCCCCAACGCCCAGGGCACGCTGGTGGCCACCGGGGACACGCCGGACGAGCGGCTCTGGCCCGGTCTGCTGGCCGTCTCCGACGTCATGGGCACCGGCTGGTGGGCCGCCGACGCCGCCGGGGTCGAGCCCGGCTCGACGGCCGTCGTGGTGGGCGACGGTGCCGTCGGCCTGTGCGCGGTGATCGCGGCCAGGGAGATGGGCGCGGAGCGGATCATCGTGGTGAGCCGCCACGAGCCCCGCCAGAAGCTGGCACGGGAGTTCGGCGCCACCGACATCGTCACCGAGCGCGGTGACGAGGGCGTGGCCCGGATCAAGGACCTCACCGGCGGTATCGGCGCCGACGCGGTGCTGGAGTGCGTGGGCACCGCGCAGGCCATGCAGCAGGCCCTGCGGTCCGCGCGGCCCGGCGGGAACGTCGGTTTCGTCGGCGTGCCCCACGAGGTCGCCGTCGACGGGCAGGAGCTGTTCTTCTCCCACGTCGGCCTGCGCGGCGGCCCCGCCCCGGTGCGCCGCTATCTGCCCGATCTGATCGAGCGCGTGCTGTCGGGCCGGATCGACCCGGGCAAGGTGTTCGACCTCGTCCTGCCCCTGGACCAGGTCGCCGAGGGCTACCGGGCCATGGACGAGCGCCGCGCCGTCAAGTCCCTCCTGGAGCCCTGACCCCCGCGCGTCTTTCGCGCGTTCCCCGGGGGACGGGCTCCCTGTGCGGCCCGTCCCCCGCGCCGGCCGACTGGTTCACCGGCGACGTGTGCGGAAGGGAACGGGCGACGACACTCCCGGGACGCGGTGGGCGGAACCCGTCGCCGGCCAGCGGCACAACGGCTCGCGCACGCGCGGTCAACCGACCGCGGCGGGGCTGCCGGGGAAGCGGTGGCGGGTCCGCTCCCCCGGCGGGCAGCCGGGTTCGGCCGCATGGCGGCCCGCCGCGGGGCTCAGTCGGTGATGTACCACTTGCCGTCGATGAACTCCAGGGTGTAGCTGCCGAGGTCGCTCTCGGAGAAGGCGGCGGAGGACTTGACCGACTCGACCGGCATCTCGATCCTGGCGGGCGTTTCCACGACGACGCGCCGGGGGTCGACCGTCGCGGTCCGGAGAGCGTTCCTCTGCGCCGGCGAGATCATCTGGAGCACGACGGCGAACGTCGACGTGCACGGGCCGAATCCCTGGTCCTGCGCCTTCTTCGCCGCCGGCCCGGCCACCTCGCAGACCGTGTCGAGGTCCCCCCGGCCCAAGGCGTGGAGGTACTGCTCGTAGCGCTGGACCGCCCCCTCCTTCGTCGCGGGCGCGGGCTGTTCCCGGGACGGTTCCGCCGACGGCCGCTTGCCGGACGGCTCCGCCGACGACGGCTGCGGGGACGGTTCCGCCGGCGGGGCGGTCGAGGGCTCGGACGTGGGCTGACGCGACGCGGACGCCTCCGGGGGCTCCGCGCCCCGCTCCTTCGCCTCCTCCGAATCGCACCCCACCAGCGCCACGGACGCCGCCACCGCCAGGCACACCATCGCCCGCATCCGAACCCTCACCCGTCCCCCTTCGGTCGTCCACGGCCCGGCCGGCCGCACGTCGGGACATCACGCGGAATCCGGCGGAACGGTTCCCGCGGCGTGCCGCGCGTCCGGTGGACGGCGGCCCGCGCCTCGTCGGGCGCGGCGGAGACGCCGGTCGCCGCGGGCAGTTCGGGACTTACCGGGGACGTCCTTCTCTGTCACCCGGGACGGCGGGCTGCCTAGCGTGTGGGACGTCCACACGACATGTTCCGACCGATGGAATGGAGTGGTCGACATGACCGGAGAGAACGCGGTGTACGAGCCCCCGGCCCTGGTGGAGCTCGGGTCCTTCACGGAGCTGACCCTCGGCTCCGCGGGCTGGTTCCAGGACTGGTTCAACTACACGTTCATCCCCATGGTGCCCTGAGCACCGCGATGAGGTCCCGATAGGTCCCCCTGCGGGTCCTCGGCGGGGAGGAGGCGGCGGGTTCGGCCCGGCCGGCTCCTCCCCGTTCCGCGAGCGGCCCGCGCCGAGTGGCTGCGAGGCGGCGATGGAGTTCCTTGTTCTTCCCGACACCGAACGGGCCGCCGGGCTCCTGCCCGGCACGGCCGACCCGCCGGCGGGCACCGGGCCGGCCCCGGACGCGGGGCAGGTGCTGACGCACGCCTCGGGGCGCCCGTGGGTGGCGGGCCGTTGGCGGCGGGACGAGGCCGTCCTGATCACGGCGGGCAGCCGGCGCCTGCTGGTGCTGGGCCGTACCCGCCTCGACGCCGCGGCGGCCGAGCGGCGGCTGGCCTCCGCCCGTTCACCGCACGACCTGGACGCGCTGGCGCGCCGCCTGCCGGGGAGCGTGCACCTGGTGGCGTCCATGGACGGCCGTGTCCGTGTGCACGGCAGCGTGTCCACGGCCCGTCAGGTCTTCCACGCCGACGTGGCCGGGCTGACCGTCGCGGCGAGCGGCCAGGGCCGTCTGGCGTCCCTGCTGGGGCACCGGTTCGACGACGGGGCGCTCACGCTGCGCCTGCTCACCCCGGGGGCGCCCTGGCCCCTGGGCGCCCGCCCGGTGTGGCGCGGCGTCGGCGCCGTGGCGCCGGGCGCGTGGCTGGAGCTCACCCCGGACGGCGGGCACCGCACGCACCGCTGGTGGACGCCGCCGGAGCCGGAGCTCCCGCTGGAGGACGCCGCGCGGCAGGTGCGGGAGGCGCTGTGCGAGGCGGTGGAGGTGCGGACCGGGCACGGCGCTCTCAGCGCCGACCTCTCCGGCGGCCTGGACTCGACCGTCCTGTGCTACCTGGCGGCCTCCCGCGGCGCGGACCTGCTGACGTTCCACTGGACGCCGGCGGACGCGGCGAACGAGGACACCGCGTGGGCCCGCCGGGCCGCCGCCGACCTTCCGTGTGCCCGGCACCGGTTCGTGGCCTCGGACGCCCGCCCCGAGTGGCTGGCGGCGACGCAGGACCGGTCCCCGGCCGGTCGCGTGCGCCCGGAGGGGCCGCCGCGCTGGCACCGCAACCTCGCGCAGATGGAGCACCTGTCGCGCTCTGCGGCCGTCGAGGGTTCCCGTCTGCACATGATGGGCGTGGGGGGCGACGAGCTGTTCTCCCCGCCGTTCGCCCACTGGTGGTCCCTGGTCCGCGAGCGCCCGCTGCACGGCCTGGCGACGGTGCGCAGGCTCCGGACGGCGAACCGGTGGAGCCGGGGCGACACCGTGCGGTACCTGGCGGACCGCCGGTCCTTCGCCGCCGCCCTGGCCGACGCCGCGGACGGGCTCACCGCTCCGGTGCCGCGGCCCAACGACCCGCCGCACGGCTGGGGCGTGCAGGTGCGGATGCCGCCGTGGGCGGAACCGGGCGCCGTGGACGCCGCCCGGCGACTGCTGCGGGAGGCCGCCGGCGACGGAGCCGAGCCGCTGCACCGGGACCGGGCGCAGCACCAGGTGCTGGAGATGGTCGTGGCGAGCGGCGGCGCGCTGCGGGAGGCGAACGCGGCACTCACCGCGCTCGGGGTGCCCTGGGAGGCGCCGTACCTGGACGACCGCGTCGTCGAGGCGGCCCTGCGGGTGCGCGTCGCGGACCGCGGCGCTCGGGGCCGGTACAAGCCGGTCCTCGCCGCCGCCGTGCGCGGACTCGTGCCGGAGCGGGTGTTGCAGCGGCGCAGCAAGGGCGAGTTCAGCGCGGAGCTGCACGAGGGGCTGCGGCGCAACCGGGGCGCGCTGGTGCGGTGGTGTGAGGACCTGCGGCTGGCCCGGCTCGGCCTGGTGGACGCCGGCGCCCTGCGGGACGCGCTGCTCGCGCCCATGCCGCACGTCACCGACCTGACGCCGTTCGAGAACACGCTGGCGTGCGAGAGCTGGCTGCGCGCCGCGGGTGCCGGTGACCACGAGGCCGTGGCGCCGGCCGGCGGCCCCGGGTGACCCCGGCGCGGTGGCGGTGTCCTCCGCGCCCCGGTCCGGGACGTCTGCCCGGTGCGGGACACCTGGCGGGTCGGCGCCGCCGCTGACCCGCGCGGTGGGCCGGGACCGGTCCCGTGGGCGGTCCCACACGCTGGTGGTGATCCGGCGTTGAGGCCGACCGAGGGAGGGTGACGATGGCGTGGTTCGGTCAGGGAGGGGCGCCGCGGACGACGGGAGGCGGTTTCGCGGCGTTGACCACACCGGCTCGTGGGGAGCACCAGCAGGGGGCGCGATGACCGTCCGGGTACTGGTGGTGGACGATCCCTCGCTGTTCTCCGCGGGCGTGCACCACCTGCTGGCGCGGACGCCCGGCTTCCACCTGGTGGGTGAGGCGTCGTCCGCCGAGGAGGCGCTGCGGATCCTGCGCGGCCGGCGGGCCGGCCCGCACGTGGTGCTGGTGGATCCGTGCATGCGGGAGGGGCTGGCGGTCACGCGGGCGGTCGTCGCGGGGGGCCGGCGCGCGCCGCGGGTGCTGGCCGTCTCCCTCTGCGAGGGCGACGACACCGTGGTGGCCGCGCTGCGCGCCGGGGCCGGCGGGTACGTCACCAAGGAGGCGTCGCAGGACGAGCTGCTGCGGGCCATCTCGACCGTGGCGGCCGGAGGGGCGGTGTTCGGTCCGACGATCGCGTCACGGCTCAGCCGCTACTTCGCGGAGATGCGCGAGGCCCCGGAGCGGCTGGCGTTCCCCGACCTGACGCGCCGGGAGTTGCAGGTGCTGCATCTGATCGCCCTGGGCTGGGACAACCGTCAGATCGCCCGGGACCTGGTGCTGGCGGAGAAGACCGTCCGCAACTACGTCTCGCAGGTGCTCGGCAAGCTGGGCGTCCACCACAGGACGGGGGCGGCCGTACGGGCGCGTGAAGCCGGGCTGGGCGGCTGAGAGCGGCACGGGGCCGGGGGTGGGCGGAGGCCGGAAAGGGGAAGCCGTTGTGCCCGGCGTCGCCCTGACGGCCGGTCGGGGCGGGACAGAAACGGGACATCCGCCTCGGGCATGTGGGATGCGGCTTCTCCTAGCGTGAGTGCGGGCGGCCCCGGGGAGCGCCACCGCCTCGAGCCGCGCCAGGCGCACCCCGCCCCGTGCGCGCACACGTCGGCCCGCGGGACCGGCCGCGGGCCGACGAGGCCGCCGGCCGGCGCGGCCGGCACCGTCTCGATGACAACCGGCACCGTCTCGATGACAAGGAGTCCTCGATGACCTACCACCTGGGACCGGACGTCTCCGCCACCGACACGGAGGAGGGGCTGGTCCTCCTGGACCAGCGGACCGGCCGCTACTGGCAGCTCAATCCCAGCGGGGCCGCCGTGCTCCGGCTGGTGCTCGCGGGCAACTCGCCGCGGGAGGCCGCCGAGGAGCTGGTGCGGCGCGCCCCGGCCGCCGCGCCGAGGGCGGAGGCCGATGTGGCCGCCCTGCTGAACGCCCTGCGCGCGGCGCGTCTGGTGGTGGTCTCATGAGCCTGCCCGTCACCGGGGAGCCCACCGGCAGGCTGCCCCGGCACCGGCACCTCACCGCGCGGCTGGCGGTGGCCGTCGCGCGGCCGATCAGCCTGCTGCCGCCGCGCCGTGTCCGCCAGGTGCTGCGGTTCGTCAGCCGGGGCAGCCGACCGGCCACCGCCGCGCACGCGCTGCGGTCCCGGCGGGCCGTCGTCACGGTGAGTGCCAGGTGCGCCGGTCAGGGCTGCCTCCAGCGCTCCATCGCCACCGCGCTGCTGTGCCGGTTGCGGGGCCGCTGGCCGGACTGGTGCACGGGCGTGCGCGGCCGGCCGTTCCGCGCCCACGCGTGGGTGGAGGCGGAGGGCGCGGCGGTCGGCGAGGCCGAGGACATGCGGCTGTTCCACACGGTGATGAGCGTGCGGCACCCGGCCGGGAGGCGCTCGTGAGCGGCGGCGGCCCCGCGGTGCGCACCGCGGGCCTGGGCAAGACGTACGGCGGCCGGGACGTGGTGGCGGGCCTGGACATCACCGTTCCCGAGGGTGAGATCTTCGGCTTCCTCGGCCCGAACGGCGCGGGCAAGACGACCACCATCGGCATGCTGTGCACGCTCGTCCGGCCGACGCGGGGCAGCGCCGAGGTGGCCGGTTGCGACGTGCTGCGGCGGCCCGACGAGGTGCGCCGCCGCATCGGCCTGGTGTTCCAGGAATCGACGCTGGACGGCGACCTGACCGCCGAGGAGAACCTCCGCTTCCAGGCCGACCTGTTCGGCCTGCCGCGGGCCCGGGCCCGCTCGGCGATCGCCGCGCTGCTGGAGCTGGTCGATCTCGCCGACCGGAGCGGGACCCCGGTGGCGACGTTCTCCGGCGGCATGCGCCGCCGCCTGGAGATCGCCCGGGGGCTGCTCCACACCCCGCGGGTGCTGTTCCTGGACGAGCCGACCACCGGGCTCGACCCGCAGACCCGGGCGGTCATCTGGCGCCATCTGCACCGGCTGCGGGACGAGCACCGCGTCACCGTGTTCCTGACCACCCACCACCTGGAGGAGGCCGAGCACTGCGACCGGCTGGCCATCATGGACGGCGGCGGGCTGGTCGCGGAGGGCACCCCCCAGGCGCTCAAGGCGGTGGTCGGGAACGACCTGGTGGCCCTGCGCACCGACGACGACGAGGCGGCGGCTCGGGTGGTGCGCGAACGGTTCGGCCGGGACGCCGAGGCCGGGCCGGCGGGCCTGCGCCTGCGGGTCCCGGACGGCGCCGCGTTCGCTCCCCGGCTGTGCGCGGAACTCGGCGTCCCCGTCCACTCGCTGACGGTGACCCCGCCGACGCTCGACGACGTGTTCCTGCACTACACCGGCCGCACCATCCGGGAGGACGCCGGGGCCTCCGCCCGGCGGCCCGGCTTCGCCCCCAGGAGGTAGACCGTGTCCGGAGCCGACGTCGTCACCCACGTCCACGCGGCGGCCGCGACGCCGGTCCCGCCGCGCCCCGGCGGCGCGGCGCGGCGGAACGCGCGCACCGTGCTGGTGCTGTGGCAGCGCGAGCTCATCCGCTTCGGCCGCAACCGGCTGCGCATCGCCATGGGGCTGCTGGCACCGGTGATCTTCCTGCTGGTCCTGGGCACCGGTCTGGACTCGGCGTCCGAGGGGGCGGGGCTCGACGGGTTCCGCGCCTACCTCTTCCCCGGGGTGATGCTGATGGCCGTGCAGGCGCCGGCGATGGCCGTGGGCGCCTCCATCGTGTGGGACCGGCAGGCCGGCTTCCTGCGGCAGATGCTGGTGGCCCCGGTCCGGCGGGAGGCGATCCTGCTCGGCATCTGCCTGGGCGGCGCCACCACCGGCACCGCGTACGGGGCGCTGGTGCTGGTGCTCGCCCCCGTGGTGGGCGTCCCGTACGCGCCCGAGCTGCTGCTGGTGCTGCTGGTGCTGGGTCTGATCGGTTTCGCCTTCACCACGCTCGGCGTGCTGCTGGCGGTGAGCATCAAGCGGCCGGACACCTTCCAGGTCGTGGTCGGGCTGTGCGTGATGCCGCTGCTGTTCCTGTCCGGGGCGATGTTCCCCGTGCGCGGCCTGCCCGACTGGCTGCACGCGGCGGTGCTCGCCAACCCGCTGACGTACGCCGTGGACGCGCTGCGCCGGGCGCTGCCGGGGGACGCGGGCTTCGCGGGCGGGGCCGCGGGCCCGCGGTGGGCGGGCTGGGCTCCCCCGGCCGCCCTGGAGGCGGGCGGCATCGCGCTGCTGGCCCTGCTGGCCCTGGCCGCGGCCACACGCCGGTTCTCCCGCACGGAGTGACCCTCCGGGGCGGCGGTCGGGGGCGCGCCGGGGCGCGGGGTGAGTTCGGGGACGCGCGGGCGTCGTCTTCGCTTCGGCCCCGGGGACACGGCTGCGTCCGCCTCAGCCGGAGCCGGGGCGGATCACCACCGCTTCGGCCCTGACGCGGCCGCTGTGCCGGAAGTCCATGACGAACGGGACGACATCCCCCACCCGCCACGTCCCCCGTGCCACCAGCACGATGTCCACGCCATGGGGTGACATCGCCACGGTGCCGCCCGCCGGGACGGTCAGTGAGTCGACCACGCGCTTGGCCGCGGTCCCCCGGCCCGTGGCCGCGTGGCGGCCGAGCGCCACGTCACCGGCCGCCGGGGACGTCACGGACACCAGTTCGTCGTCCGCCCCTCCCACGTTGGAGATCCGGAAGAACGCCGCCGTGTCCCTGGTGTCGCCGTAGGGCAGCAGGACCCGCCCGGAGGTGACCTGCACGCGCGCCGGGCTGCCCGCCGCGCCGGACGCCGCCCACGCGGTCAGGCCACCGAGGGCGACGGCGCAGGCCACGACGGGGGCGAGCGCCGGGAGCAGGCTCTGCGCGAGCCGCCGGGCCCGGCCGGTCACCGGGACCCCCTCCGCGTCCGGCCGCGGGCGGCTCGCCGCGGGGCCGGCTGCCAGGCGCGCAGCCGCAGGCTGTTGCCGACCACCAGCAGCGAGCTCGCGGACATCGCCGCGGCGGCGAGCATGGGGTTGAGCAGGCCCACCATGGCGAGCGGCACGGTCACGACGTTGTAGCCGAAGGCCCACAGGAGGTTGGCCCGGATCGTCCTGAGGGTGCGCGAGGCGAGCAGGGCCGCGTCCACCAGGGCCTCGATGTCGTCGCGCACCAGCGTCACGTCGGCGGCTCCGATCGCCGCGTCGGCGCCCGCGCCCATGGCGATCCCGAGATCGGCGCCGGCCAGCGCCGCGGCATCGTTCACGCCGTCCCCGACGACCGCGACCCTGCGGCCCTCCTCCCGCAGCCTCCGCACCAGGGCGGCCTTGCCCTCCGGTGTGCGGCGGGCGTGCACCTCCTCGATGCCGAGCGCCGCCGCCACGGCCCGGGCGGGCGCCTCCCGGTCGCCTGTGGCCAGCACCGGCCGCACACCGAGGCGCCGCAGCCGGTCCACCGCCCGGAAGCTGCCGGGCCGCACCGTGTCCCCGACGGCGATCAGCGCCTCCGCCGCCCCGTCGACGCGCACCAGCACGGGCGTGTGCGCGGCGGCCTCCGCCGCGGCGAGCGCGCCCGCCAGCTCCGCCGGCAACTCGCCGTCCGGCGTGCGGACCTCGACCAGTCGGCCTTCGACCCGGCCGCGCACTCCGCGGCCCGCCGCCGCGGTGAAGCCGCTCACCTCCGGCAGCGGCCCGGGGCCGGACGGGCTCCGGACGGCGCGCTCGGCGATCGCGCGGCCCAGCGGATGCTCCGAGCCCCGCTCGACCGCCCCGGCCAGCCGCAGCACCGCCGCCGCGCCGAGGCCACCGGGCACGGCCGTGATCCGGGCGACCGTCATCCGCCCGGAGGTGAGGGTGCCGGTCTTGTCGAGCACGACGGTGTCGATGTGCCGCAGCCCCTCCAGCGCCCGCGGGCCCCTGACCAGGACGCCCAGTTGGGCGCCGCGGCCGGTGGCGGCCAGGAGGGCGGTCGGCGTGGCCAGGCCCAGCGCGCACGGGCACGCCACCACCAGCACGGCCACGCACGCGGTGACGGCGGCCTGCGCGCCCGCTCCGGCGCCGAGCCAGAAGGCGAGCACGGTGACGGCGAGCGACAGCACCACGGGCACGAACACCCCCGCGACCGCGTCGGCGAGCCGCTGCGCCCTCGCCTTGCCCGCCTGGGCCTCGGCCACCAGCCGGGCGATCCGGGCCAGCCGGGTGTCGGCACCGACCGCCGCCGCCCGCACCAGCAGCAGCCCGCCCGCGTTGACGGCCCCGCCCACCACCGCCGAGCCCGGCCCCACCTCGACCGGCTCGCTCTCCCCCGTCACCAGGGACAGGTCCACCGCCGAACCGCCTTCGACCACCACGCCGTCGGTGGCCACCCGCTCCCCGGGACGCACCACGAAGACCTGCCCGACCGCCAGCTCCTCGACGGGGACGCGCCGTTCCGCGCCGCCCTCGCGCACCGACACCTCCTTGACGGCGAGCCCGGCCAGCGACCGCAGCGCCGCGCCGGCGCCCAGCCGGGCCCGCGCCTCGAGGAACCGCCCTGCCAGCACGAACAGCGGGACACCGACCGCCGCCTCCAGATAGATGTGCGCCATGCCGTCCGGAGCCGAGGGCAGCAGGCCCGACGCCATCCGCATCCCCGGCTCGCCCGCGCCGCCGAGGAACAGCGCGTACGCCGACCAGCAGAAGGACGCCGCCACGCCCAGCGAGACCAGGGTGTCCATGGTCGCCGCGGAGTGCCGCAGCCCGCCCAGCGCCCGCGCGTGGAACGGCCACGCGCTCCACACGGCGACCGGCGCGGCGAGCGCGAAGCACAGCCACTGCCAGTTGCGGAACTGCCACGCCGGCACCATCGACAGCACCAGCACCGGCACCGCGAGCAGCGCCGTGACCACCAGTCGGGCACGCTCCCGCGCGGCGGCGTCCCCGGCCGGGTCCGCGTCCCGGCGCCCGCGCGCCCGGGGAGGTCCGGGCAGGGCCGCGGTGTACCCGGCCTGCTCGACCGCCGCGACCAGCTCATCGGGCCGCACCCGCGCCGGATGGCTGACCCGCGCCCGCCCGGTGGCCAGGTTGACGGTCGCGGTCACCCCCTCCAGCCGGGCGAGCTTCTTCTCGACGCGCCGCACACAGGCCGCGCAGGTCATCCCGCCGACCGTGAGGTCGGTCGTCAGCAGGACGGCCACCGGCTCCGCGGCCATCAGCCGCCCCCGTGCCCGTGCCCCGCGCCACCGCCCCGGCCGTCCTCGCCGCCATCCCCGCCGCCCCCGGTACCGGTGCCGTGCATGCCGGGCGCGACCGGCCCGGCGGCGGCTCCGACGGCGTACGACACCGCGAACAGCGCGGCGAGCAGCAGGAGGAACCCGCAGACGGCGGGCGGGGGCACCGCCTTCCGGAGCAGCACACCCGCGCCGGGGAGGGATCGTCGTGACTCTGGCACCACCGGGGCTCCGCATCCGTCGTACGGCGCCGGTCGGTCCGGCCCGTGTCGCCTGAGGAGTCGGACCCGCGGCGGACCGGGTTCCGGGAGGGGGGTGCGTCGTACGTCACGCCGTGGGCGGCCGCGCGGCGTCGCCCGTCCACTCGGTGGCGCGCCGCGGCGGGGGCGGAGCGGACGTGCTCGGCCCTCGGCCTGGGCCGCCTAACCCGCGGCCGGGGCCGGGGCGGCGGGCCCGGGCGGGGGCGGCCCGGCGGCGGGCGGGGTGCGGTAGGCGCGGAGGGGGGCGTTGGCCGCGGCCACGGCGGCGATCGCCACGACGGCGGACAGGCCGCCGGCGACCAGGGAGAACGAGGCGGAGGTGGCCGACGCCAGCAGGCCGCCGCGGAAGTTGCCGAGTTCGGGGCCCGCGACGCCGATGACGTGCTCCACGGAGGAGACCCGCCCCCGGAAGGCGTCCGGGGTCTCGAGCTGCACCAAGGTGCTGCGGGTGACCACCGAGACGGTGTCGGCGGCGCCGGCCACGGCCAGGCAGCCGAGCGCCAGCCACAGCGGCTCGGCCAGGCCGAAGCCGGCCAGCGCCAGGCCCCAGACACCGGCCGCGGTCAACTGGACCAGGCCGCCGCGGCGCCAGCGCGTCACCGTGCCGGAGAGCAGTCCGGCCGTGATCCCTCCGACGGCGACGGCCGAGAGGAACAGGCCGAGGGTCCGCGGATCGCCGCCGAAGCGGACCTCGTTGACCAGTGGGAACAGCGCGACCGGCATGGCGAGCAGCGTCGCGGACAGGTCGGTGGTCAACGAACCCCACAGCGTCGGGCGGCGCAGGACGATCCGCCAGCCGCCGCGCTGCGGTCGGCGCCCGGCGTCCTCCGGGGCGGCGCCCTCGGGCCGCATGACCGGGAGGCGGCCGACGGTGAGCAGCGCGGTCGCCGCGGCCACGGCCTGGGCGGCGTAGGCGGCGGGGACGTCCCAGCGGGCGATGATCAGCCCGGCCAGCGCGGGCCCGGCCAGCATCGACGCCTGGAAGGAGACGTTGGTCAGCGCGAGGCCGGCCGCGACCTGGTCGGCCGGCAGCAGCCGGACCGGGAGGGTGCGCCGGGCGGGAGCGCCGAGCGCGCCGCAGGCCGCGCCCAGGGCGACCAGGGCGAGCAGCAGCACCAGGTTCCGGTTGTCCGCCAGCGCCTGGGCGCACAGCCCCGCGGCGGCCAGCAGTTGGCCCGCGGCGGCGGCCAGCACCAGCGCACGGCGGTCGACGGTGTCGGCCAGCGCGCCGCCGAGCAGCCCGAACAGCACCATCGGCAGGCCGGTCGCCAGCCCGATGGCGCCGGTGCCCACGGGGCTGCCGGTCAGGTCCCAGACCTGGGCCAGCACCGCCACGGTGGCCATCTGCCCGCCGAGTTGGGAGGCCCAGTAGCCGATCCACAGGTGGCGGAACGGGCGGTTGCCGCGCAGCGGGCGGGTGTCGAGGAAGCGGACGCGCGCCCTCACCGCGACGGCTCGGCGAGGTGGTCGGCGATCCGCTGCCGCATCGACCGGCGCTCCAGGGCCCTGCGCAGGTCCTTGACGACGGCGGTCAGCGGGTAGGGGATCTCGGCGTCCAGCTCGGCGACCGTCGCGTGCGTGGCGCGCCACTCGGCCTCCAGGAACGGCACCAGCGACCGGCCGCGCTCGGTGAGGTCGATCCGCCGGGTGCGGGCGTCGGGCCCGGGCTCGGAGGTGACCAGCCCCTCCTTGCGCATGGCTGCGATGGTCTGGCTGATCGCGGAGTGGGAGCGGCCGAGGGACTCCGCGAGCTCGCGGATGGTCAGTGGCCCGGTGTGGGCGAGCCGGATCAGCGGATAGGCGAACCGCGGCCGCACCCCCTCGATGCCGCGCTCGACGTAGATGTGCTCGATGTCGGCTTCCATGGCGGCGAGCAGCTTGTGCAGCGGCTGCCAGGGGTCGGGGAGTGCGGTGGGGTCGGGAGATGTCACAGCGCTAATATAACAGCGCTGCGACAATGGGTGACTCTTGCCCGAACGGCATCGTTCGCACACCTTCCTCCCACTCGGGGCGGAGGCGCGGCGGGCCCCGCGGCCGGCGTTCCCCGCGGCGCGGGCCTCCGTCCGGTGCGGCTCGGCGATCGGCGCTCGTCACCCGTATGGGCGACAGCGGTGGACGGTGGTCGCGGGCCGCGTGAGGGTGCGAGGAGTGCGGCGGTCGTGCCGCGCGGAGCCATGCCCGGAGGAGGGGTGATCGTGATGGGCCGGCCGAGGGTGACCGTGGCGCGCGCCGGCACCGCGCCGTGAGGCCCGCGTCCGCCGGGGCGCGGTCCGGGGCGGCGGCGTCCCGCCGGGCGCTGGACCTGGACGCGGCGCAGGTGGGGGCGCTGGCCGGGCACGCCGCGGCGCTGGTGGCGGACGCGCAGCGCGGCACCGCCGATCCCCGGCCCGAGGGCACCTGCCCGGACCGGCGGTGGCTGGCCGCGCCTCCGGCGCGCGGGCCGCGGCCGGCGGAGGATCTGCTGGACGGGTTCGTGCGGGCGGCGCGGGCCTGCGTGGAGGACCGCTCCCCCGCCTTCCTCGCCTACTTCCCGACCATGGGCCTGGCCACCTCGGCCGTGGCGGAGATGCTCGCGGCGGCGTACAACCGGTTCACCGGTTCGCCGGACCTGGCCGCCCCGCTGGTCTGCCTGGAGCACATGCTGATGCGCTGGTTCTGCGACCTGTTCGGCCTGCCCGCCACGGCGATCGGAACGATGAGCAGCGGCACCTCCATGTCCACGCTCACCGCGGTCGCCGCCGCCCGCGACCGCCTGCTGGGCGCCGGCGCGGACCTGCGCCGAGCCAGGGCCTACGCCACCGAGCACACGCACCACTCCGTGGCCAAGGCGCTGCGCACCGCGGGGCTGCCGGAGGCCGCCTTCCGGGTGGTGCCGGCCACCGCCGGCCGGCGCATGGACGTGTCCGCCGCCGCCCGCGCCGTCGCCGCCGACCGCCGTGCCGGACACGACCCGTTCCTGCTCGTGGGCACCGCGGGCATCACCGCCGACGGCACCATCGACCCGCTCCGCGACCTGGCCGCGCTCGCCGCCCGGGAGCGCCTGTGGTTCCACGTGGACGCCGCGTACGGCGGCGGGTTCCAGCTCACCGACCGGGGCCGCGCCCGCATGGCCGGTATCGAGCGCGCCGACTCCATCGCGGTGGACCCGCCCAAGAGCCTGTTCCTGCCGTTCGGCACCGGGCTGCTGCTGTGCCGGTCGCCCCGGGCGCTGCACGACGCCTTCGCCCGGCGGGGAAGCTACCTGGACGACATGGACGACATGGACGACGAGGCCCTGCCGTCCTACAGCGACCTCGGCCCGGAGCTGAGCCGCGCCTACCGGGCGCTGCGGGTGTGGCTGCCGCTGCACCTGCACGGCACGGACGCCTTCCGGGACGCCCTGGACGACATGCTGGACCTGGCGGAGTACGCCCACCGGCGGCTGAGCGCGGACCCCCTGCTGGAGACCGGCCCGCCTCCGGACCTGACCACGGTCGCCTTCCGCCTGCGCCACGGCGAGGACGACGCCAACGTGGAGCTGCTGCACCGCGTCAACGCCACCGGCGGGGCGTACCTGTCCAGCGCCGTGCTGGACCGCCGCCGCACCCTGCGCATGACCATGCTCAACCCGCGGCTGTACCGGGAGGACCTGGACACCGCCCTGGCCGCGGTCCACCGGGCGGCCCGGTCCTGCTCGCGTCCGGGGAACCGGCGCGGGTGACGGCGCCGCGCCTCCCGGGACGGCGGTGGCGGCGGTGCCGGTCCGCGGCCGGCGGGGCCGTCCGCCGGCTGGGGTAGGTTGCGGCCGTCGGCCGTCGAAGGAGTCCCGGTATGAGCACGGCGAGAGCAGTCGAGGTCCCGAAGCTCCTGGCGGAGTCGTACGCCAGAGCCTTCGGCGAGGAAGGGAGGGCCTGGATCGCCGCGCTGCCCGCCCTGGCCGGGGAGCTGCTGGACCGCTGGGGGCTGCGACGGGACGGTGAGCCCGGGAGCGGAGAGGCCTCACTGGTCCTGCCGGTGCTGCGCGGGGAGGACGGTACGCGCGCGGTCCTCAGGCTCCAGATGCCCAGGGAGGAGACCACCGCGGCGTTGATCGGGCTGCGCACCTGGAACGGCGCGGCCGTGGTGCGGCTGCTCGACCACGATCCCGGGAGCGGCGCCATGCTCCTGGAGCGGTTGGACGGGTCCAGGACCCTGGCCTCGATCGAGGACGACGACGTGGCGATGGGCATCCTCGCCGGCCTCCAGGCGCGGTTGGTCTCCGTCCCCGCGCCGGAGGGACTGCGCGGTCTCGGTGACATCGCCACCGGGATGCTGCGGCAGGTTCCGGGGGCGGTCACGGCTCTGGCCGATCCGGCCGACCGGCGGCTCCTGCGCGGCTGGGCGTCGGCGGTGGCGGAACTGGTCGGCGAGCCCGGCGACCGGATGCTGCACTGGGATCTGCACTACGGCAACGTCCTCGCCGCGGAACGTGAGCCGTGGCTCGCCATCGACCCCGAGCCGCTCGCGGGGGACCCCGGCTTCGACCTGTGGCCCGCCCTGGACAGCCGGTGGGACGACGTCGTCGCGAAGGGCGATCCCGCACGCGTGGTGCGGCGTCGCTTCGACCTGCTCACCGAGGTGCTCGGCCTGGACCGCGCGCGGGCGGCCGGCTGGACTATGGGGCGGCTGCTCCAGAACTCGCTGTGGGACATCGAGGACGGCAGCACCGCGCTCGCACCGTCCGCCATCGCCATCGCGCAAGCCCTGCACACACGCCCGCCCCGCGGCCCGGGCGGCGGCCATGGGGTGGTCGGGCGGCGCCCGGGCGGGTGACTCGTCACCCCGCCGCGGGGGTCCTGCCGGCACGCCCTTCGGGTCGGCTCCGAAGAACCTGGCGCTCCGGTGCGTCACATGGTCGAGGAGGACCCGCAGGCGGTCCACGGGCACCCGGCGGTCCAGGCCGAGCGCGACGGTGATGTCCGGGCCGTGCACCACGTCGTGGCCCAGCGCGGAGACGGGGCCGCCGACCGGGGGTGGTGCGCGTTGTCCCGCAGTCAGGCGGCGAGCCGGGCCGGGGGCGCGGCGGCCGCGTCCTCGCGGGCCGGCCGATCGGTCATCCGGTGCAGGCTGCCGCGGGAGCGGACCGGCCGCGCCGGCACCTGCGGCACGGAGCAGCGGAAGCCCATCGACATGTGGGCCGCGACCCCGCGCACCCGCCGGCCCGTGCACAGGCTCGGCGCGTCCCACTGCCGCGGCGTCAGGCCGTCCAATACCTCGGCGATCTCCCGGCGTTCGGCGGCGATCAGGCTCGTGAGGTCCGTGCCTCCACGATCACCGCCGGCGGTGCGCAAGTCCAAGAGCTGGTTCTTCTCGCTTCCAGCACCACGGGTCATGGGTCGGGCCCGTTCGGCCCGGCGGGGTGCCGGACCAGGGACATGCCGTCCTCGCTGTCCGGGTGGCGGGCGAGGGTGGCGGTCACCGGGTCGGTCCGAGAAGTGGCCCACGGCCCGTGGACACGCCGTGACGAGCGGCGGGGGCGCCGTGCTGGCCGGGCTCCCGGTCGGGGTCGGTGGCGCCCGCGCCGAGCGGGCGGCGCGCCGGTGCCGCGGTCCCGTCGCCGACCGGGGTCGGCGGCAGCGGCGGGGCGGTGACGCGTTCCGCGGCGAGCGGGACGCGGGGGCGGGGCACGGACGGAGCGGCGGGGGCCGGGCCGGTGCCCAGACGGCGGCGGGAAGTCACCACCGCAGTGTGGGGCACCGGCACCGGCCCGGGCCAGCGCCGGGGCCGTTCACCCCTCGCCGCCACACGGCCGGAGGGCCTTCTCCAGCAGGGTGAACGACTTGGGCGCACCCCCCGGCTGGGGTTTTCCCTCCTTCCGTCCGACGACCCGGTAGCCGGCGTCCCGGTAGTACGCGTTCAGGCGCGCGTTGCCGGCCAGGCAGTCCAGGCGCAGGAACGTCCGGCCCGCCGCGGCCACCCGGCGCTCCGCGGCGCGGAGCAGCAGCCGCCCCGTCCCCGGCGGGGCGCAGGCGTGGTCCACCATCAGCCGGTGGACATAGCCGGCCACCGGCGGCTGCGGCCCCCAGGCGTCCTCGTCCCGCCACCACAGCTCCCAGGCCCCGGCCACCCGCCCTCCGGCCTCCGCGAGCCACACCTCGCCGCGGGCCGTGATCCGGCGGAAGTGGTCCTCGTCCAGCTCGCCCGGCCGCCACTGGCCGGTGACGCCCCGGGCGAGCATCCAGCGGGCGGCGTCGTCCCGCAGGCGGACGACGGCGGCCAGGTCGGCCTCGGTGGCGAGGCGGAAGTCGAGGTCGTGCACACGGTGATCATGGCACCCCTCCCCCACCCCCACCCCACCCGCGCCCGGCGTCGCGTCGGCGGAGCGGTCGGCGGAGGGTCCGGACCGGCAGGTGGCCGCGGGTTGCGCCGTCCGCCCGTGATGTGCGGGATGAACGGCTCGGCCGTTCCCCGGCGTCCGTGAGACGGCTGAAGAAAGACGACACACGGTGTCGGGTTTCGGGTGGAGCCTGGTGTCACCGGTCGGCGCCGACGGCGGCGTGGACCGGGCCGCACAGACAGACGAGGAACTCCATGCGATTCATGCCCGACACATCGACACCGGACCTCCGCGGAAGGATCGCGCTGGTCGCGGGGGCCACCCGGGGAGCAGGGCGCGGCATCGCCGTCCAGCTCGGCGCGGCGGGTGCGACGGTCTACGTCACCGGCCGCACGACACGGGAACGGCGCTCGGAGTACGACCGGCCCGAGACGATCGAGGAGACCGCGGAACTCGTCACCGCCGCGGGTGGGACCGGCATCGCGGTGCCCACCGACCACCTGGTGCCCGAGCAGGTCCGTGCGCTGACCGAGCGCATCGACGCCGAGCAGGGGCGGCTCGACGTGCTGGTCAACGACGTCTGGGGCGGGGAGCGGCTGTTCGCGTTCGACCGGCCGGTGTGGGAGCACGACCTGGACGACGGGCTGCGGCTGCTCCGTCTCGGCGTGGAGACCCACGCGATCACCAGCCACTTCGCGCTGCCGCTGCTGGTGCGGCGACCGGGCGGGCTCGTGGTCGAGATGACCGACGGGACGTCGGAGTACAACGGAGCGCACTACCGCAACTCGTACTTCTACGACCTGGTCAAGAACAGCGTGCTGCGCATGGCGTTCGCGCTCGCCCACGAGCTCGGGCCGCACGGCGGGACGGCGGTGGCGCTCACCCCGGGCTGGATGCGTTCGGAGATGATGCTGGACACGTTCGGCGTCACCGAGGACAACTGGCGCGACGCGCTGGCCACGGTGCCGCACTTCTGCATCTCGGAGACCCCGTCGTACGTCGGGCGCGCGGTCGCGGCGCTGGCCGGCGACACCGACGTCGCGCGCTGGAACGGGCAGTCGCTGTCCAGCGGACAGCTCGCGCGGGAGTACGGCTTCACCGATCTGGACGGCTCGCGCCCGGACTGCTGGCGTTACCTGGTCGAGGTCCAGGACGCCGGCAGGCCGGCGGACGCGACCGGGTACCGGTGACGGACGCCCCGTCGGGCCCGAGCGCCGGTTCTCCCCACGGCCGCTCGGGCACGGCGTGGGCGAGGACGAGTTTGAGCAGCAGCACGGCGGGCATCCAGGCGAACCCGGCGGGAGCCGGCAGCGACGGGGCGACCAGCACACCGGCCAGGACCACGAGCAGCCCGACCGGGCGGGTCAGGTACGGCCGTGTCCGGCGGACCAGCAGGACACCGGCGAGGGCCCAGCCGTACCACAGCGGCCCCCACCACCACGGGCCGCCGAACACCAGCCCGATCACCATGGGCTGGACGTGCACCGCGGCGAACCCGACCCCGTGGTGCAGGAACCGGTTCACCGCCGTCGGGGGCAGGGGCAGCGGTCCGTGGTGGAAGCGCTTGGCGGCGTCCAGGCCGTTGGCGACGACGCCACCGGCGAGGTCGAACACCAGGACGGCCGCGAGAAGCCGCATCCACCACGGCCACGGGAGGTCCCGCGAGGCGACGGCCACCGCCGCGACACCCAGCAGCCCGGCCAGACAGGCCAGGGCCCGCTCCGAGCGGGTGGCGCCGGTGCCGAAGAACCAGCTCGGCCGGGCCGTCATTGGGCGCCTCCCGCCGGGTGCGTCCCCTCGGCGTAGACGGCCAGCGCCTGGGGAACCCAGCGCCCCAGCCCTTCGGCGGACAGCGGGTCCACGCCCAGCACATCGGTCAGATGGGTGCGCAGCAGCAGCACGGCCAGATCGTTGACCAGCAGGAAGGCGGCACGCACGGCCGGGTCGGCGCCGGGGTCGGCGGCCTCCGTCGCGGCCGCCCGGTCCAGGTGCGCCCGAGCGACGTCGTACAGGGCGCGGAACAGCCGCCGCCCGGTCTCGTCGTCGGTCAGCAGCAACCGACGCAGGTACGCCGGGATCGGCGAGCCGGCTGGCAATCGCCGCACGATGCCCTCCACCAGCAGGCCGGTGGGCCCCGGACCGGAGGCGAGCTCGCCGATCACTTCCCCGATCACCCGCGACACATGGCCGTCGACAGCCGCGCGCAGGCCCTCCTTGGAGCCGAAGTGGTGCACGACCAGCCCCGGGGAGACGCCAGCCGCGGCGGCGATCTGCCGCACCGTCACCGCGTCCGGGCCGTGCGCCGCGAACAAGCGCAGCGCCTCGTCCCGGATCACCGCGGGGGTGGACCGCCCATCGATGTTTGAACGCATGTTCAGCATACTAAACGGATGTTCAATCCGGTGCCGAGGCCGCGCCGCGGGCGGCGCCGAGGCCGGGGTGATCGCGCCCGAACCGAGAGTTCACCGCGCGGATCTCTTCCGTACGTCGTCGCCCGCTAGCGTCCCCGCGACCCCGCAGAACCCAGGAGGCCGTGGTGCGGAGCCGATCCCTGTCCGTCGTGTCCCGTCGCTCGCTGCTCGGCGGCGCCGTCGGGCTGTCCGGCGCGCTCGCCCTGTCCGGGGCGGCGGCGGCCCGGCCCGTGGGGCGCTTCGGCGACCCGTTCACCCTGGGCGTGGCCTCCGGCGATCCGCTGCCCGACAGCGTCGTGCTGTGGACCCGGCTGGCCCCCGACCCGCTGGACCCCGGCTCGATGCCGTCCCGGCCGGTGCCCGTGCAGTGGCAGATGGCGCACGACGAGGCGTTCCGCCGGATCGCGGCCTCGGGCACCACGTGGGCGCGGCCCGAACTCGGGCACAGCGTGCACGTGGAGCCGCGAGGGCTGGCCCCCGACCGGTGGTACCACTTCCGGTTCCGCGCCCGCGGGCACGTCAGCCCCGCGGGCCGCACCAGGACCGCTCCGCCGCCCTCGGCGCGGCGCCCGCTCCGGTTCGCCGCCACGAGCTGCCAGTCCTACACGGACGGCCACTACACCGCGTACCGGCACCTGGCCGAGGAGGACATCGACCTGGTGGCCTTCCTCGGCGACTGGATCTACGAGGACCCCGACTCGTGGTTCACCGCCGGGGTGGTGCGGCCGCACGGCGACTTCGAGCCCATGACCCTGGACCAGTACCGGCACCGCCACGCCGTCTACCGGCTCGACGCCGACCTGCAACTGGCGTCGGCGCAGTTCCCGTTCCTGCCCACCTGGGACGACCACGAGGTGGTGAACAACTGGGCGGACATGACCGAACCCGTGGGCCGCCCCACCCCGACCCCGGACTTCGCCGCCCGCCGCGCCGCCGCTTTCCAGGCGTACTACGAGCACCTGCCGGTCCGCCGCGCGCAGATGCCGAAGGGCCCGCACGCGCTGATGTACCGGGGGCTGCGCTGGGGCCGCACCGCCGACCTGCTGCTGCTCGACACCCGGCAGTACCGCGACGACCAGGCGTGCGGCGACTTCAACAAGCCGGTGTGCGACGAGTGGGACGACCCCGGCCGCACCATGCTCGGGCCCGAGCAGGAACGCTGGCTGCTCGGCCGGCTCGCGGCCTCCACCGCCACCTGGAAGGCGATTCCCCAGCAGGTCCCCATGGGCCAGTGGGAGCTGGACAACGACCCCGCCGTCCGCCGCCGCTCCATGGACACCTGGGACGGCTACCCCGAGGCCCGCCGGCGCATCCTCCGGTTCGTGGCCGAACGTGGGATCGCCAACGTGGCCGTGCTCTCCGGCGACGTCCACTGGCACATGGCCCACGACCTCACCCTGGACATGGAGGACCCGGACGCCGCCCCGGTGGCCGCCGACTTCGTCTGCACGTCCATCAGCTCCGGCCGCGACGGCGGCGACGGCCCGTCCGGCACCCTGCCGTCCAACCCGCACCTGCGCTACGCCCTCAACCGCCGCGGCTACCTGCGCTGCGACGTCGACCAGGCGGCCTGGACCACCAGTTACCGGGTCGTCCCGTATGTGACCAGGCCGGGTGCGCCCCTGGAGACCCGGGCCCGATTCGTGGTGGAGGCGGGACGGGCGGGGTTGCAGCGGGCGTGAGGGCCGGGGCGGGGGTCAGTAGTACTGGGAGAGGCAGAATTCGTGGTCCTCGGGGTCGGCCATCACGACGACCACACCCTCGTCGTACTCGTGCCGCTCGCCGGTGAACCGGCCGCCCAGGGCGATGACCTGGGCGATGCCCTCGTCGATGTCGTCGACCGCGACGTCGAGGTGCAGGCGCACCTTGCCCTGCTTCGGCTCGGTCACGGGCTGGAAGACGAGGCGGGGCTGCGGGTCGTGCAGGTCGCCGAGGTAGATCCAGCCGGGCTGCGACGGCCCTTGGCGGCGGTTCAGCAGCGCGCTCCAGAAGCCCGCCACCCGTTCCACGTCCACGCAGTCGACGGTCACTCCGACCCAGCGGTTCGCCATGGTGTCAGCACTCCTGTGTTGTCGCGGTCGCCTGTGCTGCCGGTGCCCGGGGGGCCGGCGGCCGCGCGGTGACGTCGGCCGGGGGTGACTGTGCCACGCGGACCCGCCGCTCGGCGAGCCGCCGAGCCGCCGGCGCGGGCGTGGTGCGGTGGGTGCGGGCCTCGTGGAAGACCTGCCGGAGGGTGGCCGCGATGCCGTGGATGCGCTCGGTGAGCCGTTCCTCGGTCTCGCGGCGGAGTTCGACGCCGGTGGCGTGGATGACTCCTCCGGAGCCGACGACCACGTCCGGCGCCCAGAGGATGCCCCGTTCCGCGAGGAGGCGGGCGGTGGCCGGTTCGTCGAGTTGGTTGTTGGCCGGGCCGGCGACGGCGGCGCACCGCAGCAGCGGCACCGTGCGGGCGGTCAGCAGGCCGCCGAGCGCGGCGGGCACGAGGACGTCGGCCTCGGTGGTGAGGGCGTCGTCCGGGTCCACCCAGGTCGCGCCCAGTTCCTCGGCCGGGCCGCGTGCGCCCGGGTCGACGTCGGTCACGACGAGCCGCGCGCCGACCCGGTCCAGGAGCCGGGCCACATGGGCGCCGACCGCTCCGAGGCCGATCACGCAGAAGGTGCGGCCGGCGAGCTCCGGTGAGCCGAACAGCTCCTCGGCCACCGCGCCCAGTGCCGCGAGGGTGCCGCGCGCGGTGTGGAGGGAGGAGTCGCCGCTGCCTCCGTCCTCGACGGGGCGGCAGCAGACGTGCCGGGTGCGTTCGCCGATCACGGACATGTCGGCCGGGCCGCTGCCCACGTCGGGGCCCGCGATGCAGCGGCCGCCGAGCGACTCGATCACGTCGCCGACGTCGTGCAGCAGCGCGGTGCGCTCGGCGCCGGCCGGCCGGGCCGGGGCCGGGAGGGCGACGACCGTCTTCGCGCCGCCGTGCTCCAGGCCGGCCAGGGCGTTCTTCTCGGTCATCGCCGCCGCCAGCCGCAGCGCGTCGGCGATCGCGTCGGCCGGGTCGGCGTAGTGGGCGATCCGGCACCCGCCGGCCGCCGGGCCGAGGGCGGTCGAGTGGATCGCGACACAGATCGGCAGGCCGCTGCGGCGACCGCGCACGACTTGGACCAGTTCGTGCGAGGGTTCCGGGACGGCGGGCGACAGGGCTTGCGGAAGTACGGCTGTCATGGGGTGAAGCTAGTGCCGTGACCGGGAAGGTTTGCCGGGTTACTGGTCGCGTCGTTGGCGCCAGTGCCAGTCGGATGTGAGCAACAGGCCTGGCGGAACCGCATAACCGTGGTGGCGCGTCGCAGTCATTGTTTCGGGCCGATGATCTGAGTACGGAGGAGGTCGCGCATGGCGAGGGTTCGGTGCGCGCTGGTTGTGCCACATGACGCGAAAGTAGACGCGGAATTGCTCCAGGCCGTGGCTGATGCGTCAGGTAAGGAGTTCTCGGAGTACGCCAGCGGCATGTTCGGCATCGAGGTGTTGGCCACGCTCTACTCCGATGAGACCGGTGACCTGTTGATTGAGGCGCAGGCTGTGGAGGTGCCGGTCAAGGCCGTGTTGGTGCGTACCGCAGTTCCCGAGGACGCCGTCGCGATCCGCCAGGTGGTAGGTGACCGGCTGCACGGGTGGAGCGAGCAGATGATCCGCGCCCAGATCGACGCGGAACCGGACGGCGACTCCCAGCTCATGGTGGCCCTCGCCATGGCGGTTGGTGGCGGCCCGATCGAGCAGGAGAGCCTGGACCTGCTGCAACGCGCCACCATGGTCGATGATGAGAAGGTGCGTGGCCTGGCCGAGTATGCATTGCAGGTCGCGGCCGATCTGGCGGGCCCGCCGATCGTGCGGAAGGTGGAGGAGAGGGAGCTTGCCGACGTGCTCCAGCCCCAGGCACGGGTGGACGACGGCGACGATTGGGTTACGGCACGGCCAGGAGTCAGCGGGCGGCAGATCCCGCGCCCGGTCACCTGGTTGCGCGGGTCGGACGCCTCGAAGGCGATCGCTGCATGTAGTTGGGACGATGATTGGTTCATCGAGGTCGCAGGTGATACCCGTTCCGACTGGTACGAGGACATCTGGATTACCGAGGACGGGCGTACTGCCATCCACAAGATCGAGCACCCGGCCCTGGATGGTGTGCACATCGCTGTCCACGGCATGGATATGACCGCAGTCGTAGCTGCCCTCGGCGAGGCGGGCGACCTCGAAGTCCTCGATGCTCCTCCGGACTGCCTCCCCCGGACGGCTCCTTGACTTGAGCAAATGGGGTGGGCGAAGTGCTTGTGCGGTGACCGGGAAGTTTTGCTGGTTGGTCAGGCTGCGGGTGCGAGGGGTCGGCCACCCCAGCGGATGCCCTTCTCGCTGCGGATGCGGGCGCGTTCCTTGCGCTGGGCGGCGAGTACGTCGGGGTGGCGGGCGTTGGCGTTGCGCCAGCGCAGGTAGGCGTGCAGCTCGCGGGTCTGGATGGTGTGGTTGGGGTGGTGGGAGTTGGCGAGGGTGAACTGCCGCAGCGGTCCGAAGTGCGCCTCGATGGGGTTGGCCCAGGAGGCGTTGGTCGGGGTGAAGCACAGCTCGACCTTGTTCTTCTCCGCCCAGCGGCGGATCTTCGCGCCTTTGTGCGCGGAGGGGTTGTCCAGGATCACGTAGATCGGGGCGCCGTCCGGGCGGCCGGCCCGGATCGACTTCAGCGCCTTGAGAGTGTTGGCCGTGCCCTTGCGGCGGTGGTTGATGCCCCAGAGGGTGTCGTCACCGACGGAGTAGCAGCCGTGGAAATAGGTGACACCGTGCGTGCGTCGGTAGGTCGCCGGGATGCGGTCGGGGCGGCCTCGTTCGGCCCAGCAGGATCCGGCCGTGGGGCGAATGCCCAGCGGGCCGAACTCATCGAAGGCGAACGTGCGGTCGGGGAAGCGCTCGATGACGTGCTCGATGCGGTCCAGCTTGGCGTCGTGGTCAGGGTCGGTGGACTCCTTCCACGTCTTGGTGTGCTGGAAGGTGATCCCGCGGCGGGCGAGCAGTAAGCGCAGGGCCTCGCGGCCGATGCGGATCACCCTGCCGTGGACTGTGCGCAGATAGGCGGCGAGTTTGCGGATGGACCAGCGGGTGAAGGGCTGGCCGAGTTTGCGGGGGCGGGTGGTGGCCGTCTGGATGGCGAAGTTCTCGTCGTCAGGGCTGAGCAGGCGGGGACGACCTCCCGCCCACTGAGGGTCCAAGCAGGCCAGGCCGATCTCGTTGAACTGGTGGATCACATCCCGGACCGTGTCCTCGTCGGCCTGGACCAGCCGGGCAATCACCGGAACGCGGTTCCCGCCGGCTGAGGCCAGCAGCATCATCGCCCGGCGATAGCGCACCGAGCTGGTACTGCCCCGGCGCACGATCTGCTGAAGCCTCTGCCCTTCCTGATCGGTCAGTCTGCGCACCCGCACAGGCTCAGCCACCACACCTCCCAGCGGTCGGAACGGACGTCACCGCCCATCCAACCGCTCCAACCGCCAACCCGGCGAACCTTCCCGGTCAGAGCACTAGCCGTTGCGACGGGTCCCGCGGCCTCCCGCCGAACGAAAATCGGCGTGGGGGGCATACTCGCCGCATGGACGAACTTGATTCGGCGATCGTCCGGCTTTTGCAGCGCGATGCGCGGCAGACCAACCGCGACATCGCCCGCGCCCTCGGCATCGCCCCTTCGACCTGTCTCGAACGCGTCCGCGCGCTGCGTGCCCGAGGGGTGATCACCGGCTACCACGCGGCGATCGACCCGGCCGCCCTGAACCGCCACGTCCAGGCGCTCGTCCACTTCCAGATCCGCCCGCTCAGCCGGGCGGTCATCGAGGGGTTCAAGACCTATGCCGCCGGTCTGCCGGAGGTCAGCACGGTGTATGTCGTCACCGGCGGCGACGACATGATCGTGCACGTCTCCGTGCCCAGCGTGGACTACCTCCACGGCTTCCTCATGGACAAGTTCACCGAGCGCCGTGAAGTCGTCGGGTTCCGCACCTCCGTCATCTACCAGCACACCCACAACCGGGTGCTCCCGCCCCTCACCCCCTGACGGCCCGCCGGGAACGACCGGGGCGCGATCGCCGGTTCGACGTCCCGGACGTCGCGAGCATCTCCGGCACGCGAGCCGTTCGAGGGCGGCTCGGCGGCAGGTGGCTGCGGTACCCCCCATGGGGTGCAGGGCGGCCACCGAAGGACGACGTCGAACGAGGCGGGCTCGAAGGGGTGGGTGCCGCTCCCCACCTTCGTGTGATCATCCAGCCGGAGATGGGGCCCCGGGCACGGCCCTCCGAGCAGGGAAGACGCCCGCGCCCGCACCCCGGGGGCCGGGTGTGCGGACGCGGGGGTCAGCCGTTGGCGGTGTCCTGGGCGCGGCTGTGGGCGACGAGGGCGTTGGCGTGGCCGTGGCCCAGGCCGTGTTCGGTCTTGAGCCAGGCGACCAGTTCGGAGTGGCGGGTCAGCGGGGACGAGCGGATCAGGTCCTGCCAGTGGGCGATGGGGTGGCCGTACTTCTTCTCGATGGAGGGGAAGTAGCCGGCCGGGCCCTTGGGGCGGGCGGGCGACGCGGTCACGGCGGTCTCCTTGCCGGGTGCGGGCGGGCGGTGGGCGGCGGGTTCAGCGGGTGCGGCGCAGCAGGTGCCGGCCCAGTTCGGCGGTGGTGTGGCGGCGGGCGTGGGCGACCCAGCCGAGGATCACGGCGAAGACGAGCGGGGTGTACCAGTAGGTGGTGTCGAGGTAGGCCCACATGAAGATCTCGGCGCCCACCATGAGCCCGGTCAGGGCCAGGGCGGCGAGTCCGGCCAGGCGTGGCAGCACCAGGCCGACGGCGCCGGCCACCTCCAGCCCGCCGACCAGGTACATGAACCAGTCGCCGTAGCCGATGCGGTCGAAGGACTCGGCGGCGGCCGCCACCCCGGCCAGCTTCGGAACGCCGCTGGCGACGGCGAAGAACAGGGCGAGGACGATCTGGGTGGTCCACAGCACGGCCTGGGTCCGGCGGGAGAGCGCCGGGGACGGGGCGGCGCTGGCGGTGGTGGCGGCGGCGGTGGCCATGGGGTTCCTCCGGGGTCGGCGAGCGGTGCGGCGAGCGCGGTCACCTGTATGACGACGGCCGCGGGCGAGATTCATCGCTCCCGGCCGGATTCCCCGCCGCGAGCCGTCACGCGGGTCCCGGACGGGCGGGGCGGGGGTTGGTCGGCGGGTGCGGCGGCGGATTGTTCACGCTGGTGAGGCGGGTTACTGAACAACCGGGCGGCTGCTGGAATCGAAGCCGTGGGTCCCCTGCCGGCCGGCTCGTCCCGAGCGTTCCAGGGGTCTTGGCCCCGGCCGCTCACGGCGGAGGGACTCCCAGCCGACGCTTCCCGACCGAAGGGGAATGACATGAACCGTTTCCGTCGATTCGCCGCCGCCGTCCTCGTGACCACGGCACTCGCGGCCGGCACCACCGCCGCGGCCACCGCCCCGACCGCGGCCAGCACCGGGGCGATCCCCGGCACGGTCTACTGCCGCTACGACGACCGGGAGACCCCGCCCACCATCTCCTACGGCGCGAGGGGCGACACGGTCAAGGAAGCCCAGTGCCTGCTCCAGTTCAAGGGCTTCAACATCGGCTCCTCCGGAGTGGACGGGGTCTTCGGCGCCTCCACCCGCAGCGCGGTCCGCACCGCTCAGGCCGAGTACGGACTCGCCGTCGACGGGATCGTGGGTCCCAGGACCTGGTACTGGCTGCGCTTCTGAGCACCACGCGGGGGGGATGGCCCGACCGCCCGGCCCCGGACGGTCGGGCCGGCCGGCGCTCGCGGCCGCCGGGCGGGCGGCGCCCCGCCGGGGCCGATCGTGCCGCTACCGGGCGGCGGCGAGGGCGAGAGAGCCGATGGCCAGCGCCAGGTAGCCCCCGGGGAAGGCCATGTTGTGGAAGACGCGGCAGCGCACGTGGACCGCGACGGCGCCGAGGAAGAACAGCACGAGCCCGGCGGCGGCGGCCACGCCGACGAGCCGCGCGCCCAGCAGCCCCAGCAGCAGCCCGGCGGCGCCCGCGGCCTTCAGCGCGGCCAGCCATGGGATCCAAGTCGGCGACAGGCCCACTTCGGCGGAGTTGGCGAGGACGAACCTCGCCCGCGAGAAGTCCGCGGCGGCGATACCGGCGTTGGCCGCGATGGTGGCGACGGTGACCACCACATAGGCGAGGAACATGCCCCGGACCCCCTCACCCGAGCAGGCGGTAGTCGCCGACGACGGTGAGCCGCCGGGGTGTCGGGGCAGGGCCCACCGCCCACTTGGCCACGGTCGCCTGGAGCCGCCGCGCCGCGGCGATGCCGGGCAGCGGGTTCTCGACGCCCTCGTCGAGCCCCAGCAGGGCGACGAACTCGTTGCCGCCGGCCCGGCGCAGACAGGCGTACCGGATGCCGTCCGGCCGCTGGGCCGCCACCTCGGCGAAGGCCGCCTCGATCGCCTCGGTGACTTCGGGGACGCCTTCCTCGGCCACGTCGTAGGAGATCATCAGGACAGTCATGGGGGTCCTCCCGTGGATCGGGTGAGGGGGGCGGGCCGTTGCCCGCCCACTGCCCGGAAGCCTCCTGCGAGGGGCGATTGGGCGTCCAATACGTGCTTCCATAACCTGGCGGCATGGATGTGGACACCCGGTTGCTGCGCTACTTCGTGGCCGTGGCGGAGGAGGGCAGCCTGACTCGCGCCGCGGAACGGCTGTTCGTGTCGCAGCCGGCGCTCACCAAGCAGATCAAGCAGCTCGAGACGCTGCTCAACGTGCGGCTGTTCACCCGGTCGCGGGCCGGTATGGCGCTCACCGAGCCCGGCCGGGTCCTGGCGGGCCTCGCGCCCGCCCTCCTGGCCGACTGGGACAGGACCGCGCGGGAGACCAGGAGCGCGGCCGGCCGGGCGGAGCGCGTACTCCGCGTCGGCTACCTGGGCAGCGCCGCCAACGAGGCCACCCAGGCCATCATCGCGGACTTCACCCGCCGCCGGCCCGACTGGCGCGTGGACATGCGGCAGGCCGCATGGTCCGACCCCACCGCCGGGCTCGCCGCGGGAGACGTGGACGCCGCCCTGCTCCGGCTCCCCTTCCCCGGCCAGGACGCCCTGCGGGTGGAGCCCCTGTTCGCCGAGCCCCGCTGGGTCGCGCTCCCCACCGCGCACCCGCTGGCCGAGCGCGAGGTGATCCCCTTCCCTGACCTGTGGGACGAACCGTTCGTCGCGGCCCCCGCCGACACCGGCACCTGGCGGGACCACTGGCTGGCCGCCGACGAACGGGACGGCCGCCCCGTCCGCATCGGCGCCGTCGCCGAACAGCCCGACGACTGGCTGAGCGCGATCGCCAACGGCTACGGCATCGCCCTGGCCCCCGAGTCCGCCGCCCGCTACTACGCCCGCCCCGGCATCACCTACCGCCCCGTCAGCGGGGTCAGCCCCACCGGGACGGGCGTCGCCTGGTCACCGGCCGACGACGCCAACCCCGTCGTCCGGGACTTCGTCCGCTGCTGCGTGCGCACCCGGCGGCGCGACGGCCGGTGACGCGCCGGAGGCCGTCGGGCCCGGTCGCGACGCGGATCGGCGCTCGCCGACTACGGCCTCGCCGGTCCTCGGTCAGCCATGGGCGTCCGGGCCGCCGCGATCGAGTGCCGCGCGGATCCGCCCGAGCCACTCCGCGGCCAGTCGGCGCCCGTCGGGGAGCTGGTCGTCCCGGTCCCAGCGCCACGCTGTGATCATCGCCAGCACGAGGATCCGGCACTCGCGCAGCAGGTCGTGATCGACGCCCGGGCAGTGCGCGGCGACCTCTTCGGGCGCGTGGGCGAGGTCGAACTCGACGGGGCCGCGGCAGCACGTCTCGAGGTCGATGAACAGCGGCCCGCTCGCCGTGGTGAGCAGGTTGCCGGGGTGCGGCTCGCCGTGCAGCAGTTGCTCGGCCGCGCCGCGCTCGCCGATCGCGCGTCCCAGGTTCCGCAGTGTGTCGCCGAGCAGTTCCCGGTCCGCCTCGGCGAGCGCCGGGGTGCGGTCGCGGTCCGCCACGAGTCGTCGGGCCTGCTCGACCCGATCCGTGAAGTGCGGCGTCGGGACGTCGAGCGTGCGCATGCCGGCGTGCAGTTGCGTGAGCGCGTCGGCGTAGTCGGCCGGTGAGACCCCTGCGGGCGCCACGGGTTCGTGGTAGGTCCACAGCGTGACCACGAAGCCGTCACGCTCATGGGCGCGCGGCTCCACCCGGGGGTCGAGAGCGGCCACAGGGCACCCGGCTGCGACGAGCCGCTGAGCGAGCTCCACCTCGAACAGCGCGACCTGCTGCGCCGCGGGTGCCACCCGGGCCAGGACGTCGCAGGGCAGCAGACGAAGGGTGAGCTTGTTGGAGTCGTTCAGAACGATCGCGTCGTCCGCGGCCAGGCCGAGTGACGAGGCGATCGACATGGCCGCGGCCACCGCCCGCGGGACCTCCGCCGTCTGCATCGTCGCCCGGCCCCTCTCCCTCGAATCTCCCTCGAGCGCCGCCCCGGCTCCCCGAGCGGCGCGACCCGCGCACCCTACCAAGTCGTCGATGAGGGGCCCGCGGGACAGGGCGGCCTCCTGTGACGAGCCGAGGGTCGCGGGGACGGGCGGGGCCCGGTTGCCGCGGCCTGCGCGGACGCACCGTTCGCGGGCGTCACCGCCGTGGGACGGGCGGCGGGAAGTGGGTGCGGAAGTGGTCGATCATGTGGTCGCGGAAGTGCCGGGCGGCGGCCGAGAGGTAGGTGTCGGGGCGCCAAGCCACGCTGAGGACGCGGCGGCAGTCCGGTTCGTCGACGTCCAGCCAGGCCACGCTGGCGCGGGTGTCGGCCTGGCGGGCGAAGGCCGGTACGAGCCCGACGCCGAGGCCGGCGCCGATGAGGTCTCCGGTCGCGCCCGGTTCGTCGCCCTCGCAGACCACGCGGAGCTCCAGGCCGGCGTTGGCGAACAGGCGCTCGGCGAGGGTGCGCTGCCAGTAGCCGGGCCGGGTGGTGACGAAGGGCTCGCCGGCCAGCTCGGCGATGCCGACGTGGCGGCGTTCGGCGAGCCGGTGTCCGGCGGGCACGCACAGCAGCACGGGCTCGTCCAGCAGGACGCGGCTGCGGATGTCCGGGCCGGGCAGGGGCTGCGAGGCGACGCACAGGTCGATGTGGCCGTCACGGAGCTGCTCCACCATCCCCGCCGACGACGACTGGAACAGCCGCACGTCCACCAGCGGGTGGTCGGCGACGAAGGACCGGAGCACGTCGGTGAGGGTCAGCAGTGTCTCGCTGGCGACGGCGACGGTGCCGCGGCCCAGGCCGGCGGCGTCGGCGAGTTCCTGCCGGGCGTCGTCGAGTTCGGCCAGCACCCGGTCGACGCGGCGCAGGAACGCGGCGCCGAACCGGTTGAGCCGGATCCGGCGCCCATGCCGGTCGAACAGCGGCACGCCGAGGTCGTTCTCCAGCCGGGCCAGCGTCCGGCTCAGTGACGGCTGGGCGACACGCAACTGGTCCGCGGCCCGGCCGACGTGCTCCAGCCGGGCCACCGTCTGGAAGTACCGGAGCGCCAGGAGATCCACCGCTGATGCCTCACCTGTTATGAACAAATAACGGATCTTGTCTTGGACAGCATAAGACGGCGAAACCTACGGTCGGTCGCGTGAGTGGAACCGTGATTACGCGCAACCGGCGGGTGGACCGGGCGCTGCTGGTGAACCGGGTGCTCGTGAGCGTCCACGCCGTCGCGATCACCGGTCAGCCGGTGTTCGCCGGCGGCTATCTGAGCGGGGACTACGACATGATCTGGCCGCACCGGTGGGGTGCCGACGTGGTGGCGTCCCTGGGGTACGCGCAGGTCCTGGCGGCCCTGGTCCTGTGGCTGGTCCGCGGACCGAGCTGGCTGCTGGGCGTCAGTGTGCTCATCGCCGCCGGAGAGACCGCGCAGTACTTCGCCGGGCTCGCCGGCGCCCTCGACCTGCACATACCGCTCGGGGTCGCGCTCGTCACCGCGATGGCGCTGACCACCGTCGCCGTGTGGCGTCCGCAGACGCGGCGGGTGGGCCGATGAGCGGGCGGAGCCTGCCCAGGCGGACGTTCCTGGGGCTGACCGGAGGCGCCGGCGTCCTCCTCACCGCCGGGCTCGCCGGCCCGCGGCTGGTCCGCGGGGGCGGGCAGGGCACGGGCGAGCTGCTGCGCAGCAAGGTCCCGCTGCCGGAGCCGTTCCGGGTGCCGCTGCCGATCCCGCCGGTGCTCCGCCCGCGCGGGACCGGCGGGGCCGATCACTACACGATCACCCAGCGGGAGGCCACGGCCGAGATCCTCCCCGGCGTCAGGACGCCGATCTGGGGGTACGACGGGATCTTCCCCGGTCCGACCATCGAGTCGCGGCGGGACCGGACGGCGGTGGTCCGCCACCGCAACGAGCTCCCCGTCCCGACCGTGGTGCACCTGCACGGCGGGCGGACGCCCGCGGACTCCGACGGCTACCCGACCGACCTCGTCATGCCGGTGTCGGGGTGGGACGCGGGGCACGCGGGGCACGGGATGCACGATGCCCGGGCCCGGGTCGCGCACGGCTCCCGCGACTACGTCTTCCCGCTGCGGCAGCGCGCGGCGACGCTGTGGTACCACGACCACCGGATGGACTTCACCGGTCCGGCCGTGTACCGGGGCCTGGCCGGTTTCCACCTGGTCCGTGACGACGAGGAGGCGGCGCTGGACCTCCCGGCGGGGGACCGCGAGCTGCCGCTGATGATCGCCGACCGGGCCTTCGACGAGCACGGCGCGTTCGCCTACCCCTCCCTCGACCCGACCCTGCGCACCACGCCGGGCGTGGCGGCGGAGTACGTGGAGGGCGTGTTCGGCGACGTGATCCTCGTCAACGGCGCGCCGTGGCCGGTCCACGAGGTGGCGGCGGCCCGGTACCGGCTCCGCGTCCTCAACGCCTCGAACGCCCGCCGCTACGACCTGGCGCTGGACCCGCCGCCGCCCGGCGGACGCGGGTTCGTCCAGATCGGCAGCGACCAGGGGCTCCTCCGGGCGCCGCGCCGCCACGACCACATCCCGCTCGCCCCGGCGGAGCGGTACGACGTCGTCGTCGACTTCGGCCGCTATCCGGTCGGCACCCGGGTCACGCTCGTGAACCGCCTCGGCACCGGGTCGACCGCGCGCGTCATGCGGTTCGTCGTCGCCCGCCGCGCGCCCGACGCGAGCCGGATCCCACGCAGGCTAGGCGAGATCGAGCCGCTCACCCGCTCCCAGGCCGCCACGACCCGCGAGTTCTCCTTCCACGGCGGCCACGTCCACGGGCACCCGGGTTGGGTGATCGACGGCGAACCGTTCTCACCGGACCGGATGGCGGCCAGGCCGCGACTGGGCGACGTGGAGATCTGGCGGTTCGTCGCCGACCTGCACCACCCGGTCCACCTGCACCTGGTGGGCTTCCACATCCTCTCCCGCCGCGGTCGCCCCCCGGGGCCGTTCGACGGCGGCCTGAAGGACACCGTCGACCTGACCCCGGGCCAGTCGGTGGAGGTCATCGCGCGGTTCGACGGCTACCGCGGGCGCTACGTGTTCCACTGCCACAACGCCGAGCACGAGGACATGGCGATGATGGCCAACTTCGAGGTGGTGTGACCCATGCGGACACCACTGAGGAGCACCGGGACCGGGGCGTCGGCCGGCGTGGTCGTCGTCGGCGCCGGGCCGGCCGGGGTCGGGACGGCCGTCGCGCTGCGCGAGCGCGGGTACCCCTGGCGGATCGTCCTGGCTGGCGAGGAGCGGACGGCGCCGTACGAGCGGTCCGCGCTGTCGAAGGGGTACCTCACCGGCGAGGTGGACGAGGACATGCTGCGGCTGCACTCGTCCGAGTACTACGCGCGGCGGTCGATCCACGTGCTCACCGAGCCCGTCACGGCGATCGACCGGGCGGCCCGCACCGTGCGGCTAGCCGGGGGCGCCGTCCTCGGCTACGACCACCTGGTGCTCGCCACCGGGGCGCGCGCCAGGACCCTCCCGGTGCCCGGGAGCGGCCTGCGCGGCGTGCACACGCTGCGCACCCTGGCGGACGCCCGGGCACTGCGCGCCGGACTGCGGCGGGCCGCCGCCGTGGTCGTGGTCGGCGCGGGCCGCACCGGTCTGGAGGTCGCCGCCGCGGCGCGCGGGCTCGGGTGCGCGGTGACCGTGGTCGAGGCCCTGGACCGTCCCCTGGCGCAGGTCGTCGGGGCGCGCACGGCCGAGCACTTCACCCGGCTGCACCGCGGACGGGGCAACGAGCTGCTGTTCGGCCGGACGGTCTCCGGCTTCCTCGACGGCGGGACGGGAACCGTCGCCGCGGTGGAGCTGTCCGACGGACGCCTGCTCCCGGCGGACCTGGTGCTGGTCGGCGCGGGATCCGAGCCGCGGACGGAGCTGGCCGGGGCCGCCGGGCTGGACGTGGAGGGCGGCGTCGTCGTCGACGACCGGCTCGGGACCCGCGACCCGGCCGTCTCGGCGGTCGGCGACTGCGCGGCGCTCCCCCACCCCGCCGCGGGGCGGCGGGTACGGCCTGCGTCGGCGTACGACGCCGCCGGCCACGCCCGGGTGGTCGCCGAGCGGCTCACCGGCGCCGACCGGCCGCACGCCGACCCGCCCCGCCGCGGCAGCGACCAGTTCACCTCCACCCTGCGGGTCGCCGGTCTCGCCGGTGACGGGGACACGGAGGTCGTCCTCGGGCCGTGGCCGGACGCGTTCTCCGTGCTGCGCTTCCGCGGGGACCGGCTGGTCGCGGTCGAGTCGGTGAACCGGGCGGGCGACCACGCGGCCGCCCTCGCCCTGCTCGCCGAGGGAACGCCGCTGGACCCCGGCACCGCGTCGGGCCGCGGCTTCTCGCTCGAGGAGTACGCCGGGCGACGACGGGGATTCGACGACAGGCCCTAGCCCGCGACGCGGTTCAGCACCAGGGCGGGCGCCGGGCGGCAGGGCCAGCCCAGGGCGGCGCACCGCTGCTCGAAGTCCGGCGGCAGCCACCCGCGGCCCAGCAGCCTCGGGTGGGCGGGGAACGCCGCGAGCGCCGCCATGACGAACAGCAGCGACGCCCAGGGGGTGCGCACCAGGACGGTCAGCTCGCCGCCGCCGTTGGTGTTGTGGAAGCTGGTCTGGAAGATGTCGGGCGCGGCGAGATCGATGGTGCTCAGACCGCTGTAGACGAGGTCGAGCCAGTGCACCGGATGGGCGAGGTAGATCTTCCGCGTGGTGACCGTGACCTCGCCCGCTCCCTCCACCACCCACCGCGGCGCGGCGGCGGACTCGGCGGCCTTGCGGCGGGCCACGTTCCCGAGGGCGTTGCCGACCACGCTGCCGACCACGAACCCCGGGCTGCCGACGGCGACGACGCTGGTGTGCGTGTACCTGCCGTTGCCGATGCCCCGCCAGGTCAGCCGCTCGCCCGGTCCCACGGCGAGCACGCGGTCGCCGGGGTCGATCCGGGCGGAGGTGGGGGTGAGCGGGCGCCGGTCCAGCCGCCCCTCGATCACGTCGGCGACGATGTCGCACGTGTGCCACAGGTGCTCGTCGAGCTGGGACCAGGCCGGTCCCGGCGCTCCGGCGGCAGAAGGCGTACCAGGCTGTTCCACTGCTCCCCCGACATCCCCGCGGCACCACATCGCCGGCCGCCTCGGCCTGGGGCCCACTTTACCGAGGCGGGACCCGCGGGTCACCGGATGACCGGATCCGGGAGGGTGGTCGCGGAGGGTCGAGGGGCCGGCGCGGCGCGGGCCGGCCGGGGCGGTGGCCGTGGTCGGGCCGGATGCTGGCGGCCGTCCGGCCGTCCCACCGCCGCCCGGCGGACGCCGGGAACCCCCCTCGTCTACCCGGCCGCGACCCGGGGCGCGCGGAAGCGCTCCGCGTGCTCGGCCACCCACTGCGTGAACGTGCGCGCCGGGCGGCCGGTCACCTGCTCGACGGTGTCGACGACGGTCGTGGAGTCGTCGGTGGGAGCGGCGTACCAGCCGATGACGTACTCGGCGTCCGCCCGGGACACGCCGGTCGCCATCAGCCTGTCGATGGCCTGTTCGTGCGTGATGGGGAGGAAGGCGATGTCCCGGCCGATCGCCCGGGACAGGATCGCGATCCGCTCGCGCGGGGTCAGCGACTGCGGCCCGGTGAGGTTGTAGGCGCGTCCCGCGTGGCCGTCGTCGAGCAGTGCGACCGCCGCCACCGCGCCGATGTCGGCCTCGTGGACGAGCGCGCTGGGGAAGTCGTACGGCTCGCGCACGACGCCCTCGGCCCTGATCGACTCGGCCCAGGTGAGCGTGTTGCACATGAATTCCTGCGGCTCCAGGCGCGTCCACTCCACGCCCGAGTCCGCCACGGCCTGCTCGACCGGCCCCACCCAGCCGCCCCACACCACGGTGATGCGCCGCACGCCCGCGCCGACCGCCCGGCGCACCAGTTCGGGCCCGACCTCGGCGAGGCCCGCCGTCACGGTGATGTGCAGGCGGCCGACGCCGGCGAGGGCGGCGTCCAGCGTCTCGGGGGCCGTGTGGGTGCCGGCCACCAGCTCCACCCCGGCCGGGAGCCTCCCCTCGGCGGCGGCCGGATCCCGCGTCAGCGCCCGGACCCGCTCGCCCCGGCGGACCAGCTCCGCCACCACGTGCCGGCCGGTGTTCCCGGTGGCACCCGTAACCAGTGTCGTCACAGTCGTCTCCCTCTCGTCGCCGACGACGCTAGGAACTCAACCGGACTTGAGGTCAAGCCGCCCGCGCTCAGGCCGCGACGGCGGGCACCAGGACGTCCCGGCACCACTGGCGGAAGCCGGTGGGCGCCGACCCGGGGGTGCTGGGCTGGGCGGCGCCGTAGAAGTCCTGGACGGCCAGGGCGTCCATCATGTCGGCGTGGGCCCGGGCCCAGGACTCGCTCGCCCCGGCGCGCAGCAGCACCGCCCGGTGGTCCTCGACGCCGGACCGCCGGACGCGCACCGGACGGTGCAGCACCTCGGAGAGGACCTGCGCCATGCCCTCGGGCGACAGGTCGTCGGGGCCGACCAGCGGCACGTCGTTCCGGCCGGTCCACGACGCGTCGAGCAGCAGCCGGGCCGCCGTGGCGGCGATGTCGCGGGTGGCGCAGGTGCGCAGCACCCGCTCCGGGGGCAGCGCCAGGTGGAACACGCCCGCGTCGCGGATCGACTCGGCCTGGCCCAGCAGGTTCTCCATCAGGAAGGGCGGGCACAGGGCCCGGTAGTGCACACCGGTGGCCGCGATCTCCTCGTCCATGGCGAGTGACGCCGATATCAGCCCGGCGTCCTTCGCGATGCCGCGGCCCAGGGTGGACACGCCGACGACCCGCTCGACGCCCCCGCGTCCGATCACCTCGCACAACGACTCGGTGAAGGCGCGGAAGTGACCCTCGGCGCTGTCGGCCCGGGGCGCCGGGGGGACGAGCCAGAACACGCGGTCGGCGTCCGCGCACGCCTTCCCCAGCACGTCGGGGTCGGCGTGCGATCCCCGGACGACCTCGACGCGTGAGCGCACCGGCGGCGAGAGGCGGGAGGGGTCACGGGCGATCACCCGGATCCCCGTGGGGGTGTCGGGGGCGCCGGGGGCGTCCAGGAGGCGGTCGAGGACCTGCCGGCCGATCCGGCCGGTCGGGGTGGTGACAACGATCATGGCAACTCCTCAGGAGACGCTGCGGGGAACGCCGTCGAGCCTGCCGCCCGGCGGGGCCGAACTGAAGGACCGATCCGCTCCCGCTCGTTACCCTCAGGGCAATACCGATCGGAGGGGGAGATCGTGGAGTCCCGCCCGCTGCGCTACTTCGTCGCCGTCGCGGAGGAGCGCAACTTCGCCCGCGCCGCCGAGCGGCTGGGCATCTCCCCGCCGCCCCTGTCCCGCGCGATCCGCCGATTGGAGGCGGAGCTGGGCGTCACCCTCTTCGAGCGGACCACCCGCAGCGTGGCGCTTACCCCCGCCGGGACGGTGCTCCTGGCGGAGGCGAGGATCGCCCTGGACGCCCTGCACGCCGCCGGGCGGCGGGCGCAGCGCGCGGCGGCCCCGGACCGGAAGCTGGTCCTGGCCGTCAAGGCCGACGGGGACGCGGGGCTGCTGGAGGCGATCCTGTCGCGCCACGCGTCCGAGCCGGCGGCGGTACCGGTCGCCGTCCGCCTGTGCGGGTGGCAGGAGCAGCCGCGGCTGCTGCGCCTGGGTGAGGCCGACGCGGCCCTGGTCCACGAGCCGTTCGACGGCACCGGCCTGGACACCGAGACGCTGGCCACCGAACCCCGTGTCGCCGCCCTCGCCGCCGCCCACCCGCTCGCCGCCCGGGACCGGGTGGCCCTCGCCGACCTCAACCTGCGCCCCGGCGACCTGCACGGGTACCTCGAGGAGACCCACCGCAGGGCCCGCGACCTGGCGCAGTTGCTCACCCTCGTCGCGCTGGGCGAGCTGGTCCCGCTGCTGCCCGCCTCCGTCGCCGCCCGCTATCCGCGCCCGGGGGTGGTCTACCGGCCGGTCCCGGACGCACCCGCGGCGGTTCTCGTCATCGCCTGGCCGCAGTACTCCCGCTCGATGGCCACGGCGGCGCTCGTCCGCGCCGCCACGGCCGCGGCCGACGCCGCGCGCGGACGGCGGGCGGGCTGACGGCCCGCGCGGCGGCGGGGTCCGCCCGCGCCGCGGCCGGCGCTCCCACCAGCGGCGGTCACCGATTCCGCCCCGGTGTGCCCGGCGCCGCCGGCATGCCGGTGAACTCGACATGACCGCCTCAAAATTCACCGGAATGAATTACTCCATTCTACTTTCAAGTACATACTGGCGAAATCGTTGGCCACAGGCTATGGTTCGAGGAAGATGGATCGCGGATTCTCCCGATTCAAAAAGCGGTAGTCGACACATGGGGGATTTATGTCCGGAGCCGCTGAAGTAGAAGCTGTGTATTCAGCCGTCGAGGAATCGACTCGACTGCTGGACATCGCCTGCTCGCGCGACGAGGTCCAGCCGGTTGTGAACGTGTACCGGGACGCACTCCCGGAGGCCGTTATCGTGTTCAGCGTGGCGACCGACGAGCGCCACGCCGGAGAGCTCGACTACACCATCACGGTGCCCGCGGGGGGCGACGACCCGTACGCCCTCGCCCTGTCGAACGGCCTCGTCGCGGAGACGGACCATCCCGTCGGCGCCCTGCTCTCGGACGTCCAGGAACGATGCGCCATCGGCGGTTACGCCGTGGACTGCGGAGTCGTCGGCGGATTCAAGAAGATATACACGTTCTTTCCCCACGACGACCTCCAGGTGCTGTCGAAGCTCGCCGACATCCCGTCCATGCCGCGCAGCGTGGCCGAGAACGTGGGTCTGTTCGCGCGCCACGGTCTCGACGACAGAGTCACGATGCTCGGCATCGACTACCAGCAGAGAACCGTCAACGTGTACTTCGGCAAGCTCCCCGCCGAATGCCTGGAGCCCAAGGCCATCCTGTCGATGCTCGACGAGATCGGGCTGCCGGAGCCGAATGAGCAGATGCTGGCATTCGCGCGGAAATCGTTCGCGATCTACGCCACCCTCAACTGGGATTCCGCGAAGGTCGAGCGGATCTGCTTCGCCGTGCCGCCCGGCCGCGACCTGATAACGCTGGACCCGTCGGCGCTTCCCGCCCCGATCGAGCCGAGGGTCGAGAAATTCGCGAGAAACGCTCCGTACGCGTACTCCGGCGAGCGCATGCTCGTCTACGGCGTCACGTGGTCGCCCGACGGGGAGTACTACAAGATCGGCTCCTACTACCAGCTTCCGCCGCAGACGCGGAAACTGCTGGTGGCTTTCGACGACGTCGAAGAGCTATGACGTCGGCCACCGCCGTTCGGCGTGTTCCCTGACGGTCAGTTGCCCCAGCGCCCGGCGTCGGCGTTGGTCTCCAGCCACGTCGTGTGGGGCGGCGTGGACCTCTCCCGCAGCAGCTCGGCGGCGATGGAGAAGCGGGGCGCCTTCTCCGGGCGGCGGCGCGCCTGGGCGACGATCTCGTCGGTGAGGGTGGTCGCCATGGACAGCCGCGGATAGGCGGCGTGGATCGCGGCGCCGGTCGCGTCGTCGACGAAGTCCGTGCCGATCCCGAAGTCCATGGCGGTTCCCGTCTGCACCAGCGTGCACAGTGTGCCGCGGCGCTCGGCGATGCCCGGCGAGGTGTGCAGGGCGATGGCCTCCCACACGGCGTCCACGTCGGCCGTGGGCAGGCCCTGCCCGGTGAGGAACTCGGCGGCCAGGTCCGCGCCGTCCACCTCGAAGCGCTGGCGGCGGTCGCCCGCCTCGCTCAGACCGATGTCGTGCAGGACGCCGGCCAGGAACAGCAGTTCGGGGTCGTAGTCCCGGCCGGGGACGGCGCCCCGGTGATCGGCGCACAGGCGGGCGAAAAGGGCGGCGCGGACGCTGTGGTTCGCGGTCGCCACGGACTCCGTCTCACGCACCAGCGCGAGGGCGCGGCGGGCGACGGGGGTGTCGGGGATCGGCGGGACGCCGGTGGTCATCGCGTCGTTCATGATCTCCATGCTCGGCGGCGGCGTCCACGCGTGACAGTGGCAGAATTGCCGGGATGCGAGAGGAAACTGCCCCCGCCGCCGGTGGTGACGCCGGCGGCGCGCCGCACCGGGTGGCGGTGCTGGCGCTGGACGGTGTGCTGCCCCTGGACCTGGGCATTCCCGCCCAGGTCTTCACCGCGCTGCCGGGCTGGCCGTACGAGATGACGCTGTGCGGGCGGTCGGCGGGACCGGTGCCGACGGCGGCGGGGTTCGCGGTGACGGTGGCGGCGGGGCTCGAGGCGGTGCGGAGCGCGGACACCGTGGTGGTCCCGGGCTACACGCCGCATCTGCGGGAGGTGCCCGCGGCCGTGCTCGACGCCCTGGCCGACGCCCACGCCCGGGGCCGGCGGCTGGTGTCCGTCTGCACCGGCGCGTTCGCGCTGGCCGCCGCCGGCGTCCTGGACGGGTGCACGGCCACCACCCACTGGCTGTACGCCGACGACCTGGCGGCGCGGCATCCGCGGGTGACGGTGGATCCGCGGGTGCTGTACGTGGACGAGGGGCGGGTGCTGACCTCGGCCGGTGTCGCGGCGGGCATCGACCTGTGCCTGCACCTGGTGCGGCGCGACCTGGGGGCGAGGACGGCCAATCAGGTGGCGCGCGCCCTGGTCGCCGCGCCCCACCGCGACGGCGGGCAGGCGCAGTACATCAGGCGCCCGCTGGCCGCCGCCACCGACGGCGCCTCACTCGCCGCCACCCGCGCGTGGGCGCTGGCGCGCCTGCACGAGCCGCTGACGGTCCGCCGGCTCGCCGTGCACGCGCACATGGCGCCGCGGACCTTCGCCCGGCGCTTCCTCGCCGAGACCGGCACCACGCCGCTGCAATGGCTGCTCGCGGCCCGCCTCGACCGGGCCCGGGAACTCCTGGAGGGCACCGGGCTCACCGTCGACCAGGTGGCCGAGCGGTGCGGCCTGGGCAGCCCCTCCAATCTGCGGCTGCACTTCCGCCGGGCCCTGGGGACCTCCCCCACCGCCTACCGTTCGGCCTTCGCCGCCCCGGAGGTCCGGGGCGGCGGAGCGGCTCAGGACCGCGCGGCCGCCTTCGCCTCCCCGTCGAGCCGGTCGCCGTAGCCGGCCGCCGTCCACACGTGGTGGCGGTACTGCTCCGGCGTCACCACTCCGGGCCACGGGTGCCCCGAGGGGTGGAACACGCCCCGGCAGGTGCAGCAGTAGCGCGCCTGCGCGGTGAGGGCGGCCGCCTGGGCGGCTCCGGCGCGGACCCGCCGCGCGTCCCGGGCCTCACCGCGGACGATGGCGACCGTGGCCACCGCGATGAGCACGCCGACGAAGACGCCGACGGCCGTGAGCCACGGCAGGTCCCGGTCGTCGGCGAGGTACTTCCCCCCGGCTCCGGCCATGACGGCGAAGACCATGCCCTCGCAGAAGTGCATGAGGCCCAAGCCGGTGTCCTCCGGAGCCGACGCCAGCCTGGTCTCCAGCTTGTCGCGCCGTCCCCGCTTGTCCCGACGCGCCTCGGCGACCGGCACGTTCTCCCACGTCCGGCAGCCGGGGCACGCCACCGGGCCGTTCGCATCCCCGTTCGTCATCCCCCCATGATCACACCGTACGGAGAGCGGCCGTCAGCGGGGTTCGAAGTTGCTGCCCGCCGCGGTGAAGGCGAGGGTGGCGGTGCGGTCGTAGGCCAGACCGATGGCGCGGCCCAGGGCGAAGGTGCCGAACCCCCGGGGAATCTCCAGCCGCCATGACCGGGTGGCGTGCCGGTAGTTCTCCAGCAGCACGACCCTGTCGCCGAGAACCGGAAGGACGGCCACCCCGGGGGCCTCGGTGGCGTTCAGGAGTCGCACATAGGCGCCCACGCGCCCGTCGGGGAACCGCACCGGGTCGCGGACCACGCGGATCCAGGCGTCGCTGTAGACCACACCCAGGGGTTCCGAAGGGTCGGCGGCGCCTGGCGGCTCGAGGATGTCGATCCCGCCGCTCTCCTCGTCGTTGCGGAACAGCTCGGGGCGCTCGCGCCGCAGCAACTCGTACGCGGCCAGGGCGGAGTCACGCGGCGAGGCGGTCATGGGGACGATTATGGCCGGGGGCGCCCTTCCGTGAACCGTGTTCCGCGCGGTGGCTCCCGCCCAGGCCGGCAGGGCGCCGCCGGGGCGGGATGCCAGAATGGCGGGCGTTTCCCGCTGCTCAGGCCGCGTTGGCGGGGTGCGCTCGTGCGGTGGGCGCCTCGGGTCGCCGCCGTCGGCCGCCATCCCGGAGGTGTGTCGCGCATGCCCGCAACGCCCAGCACCGTCACCAATCCCGTGCTGCCCGGATTCCACCCCGATCCGAGTGTCTGCCGGGTGGGGTCGGACTACTACCTCGCGTGCTCCAGCTTCGAGTACTTCCCCGGCGTGCCCGTCTTCCACAGCCGGGACCTGGTGCACTGGACGCAGATCGGCAACGCCCTGGAACGGCCGAGCCAGTTGCGCCTGCCGCCCGGGACGCCGTCGTCCGGCGGGGTCTACGCGCCCACGCTGCGCCACCACGACGGCCGGTTCTGGCTGATCACCACGAACGTGCACGACGGCGGCCACCTGCTGAGCACCGCCACCGACCCGGCCGGCCCCTGGTCCGACCCGGTCCGGCTGTCCGGGGTCCCCGGCGTCGATCCGGATCTCGCCTGGGACGACGAGGGGAACTGCTGGTGCACCTACTCCGGGATCGAGCAGATCCGGATCGATCCCCTGACCGGGCGGTCCTTCGGTCCGCCGCGCCGCCTCTGGTCCGGTTCGCCCGGCGCCAAGGCCCCGGAGGCGCCGCACCTGTACCGGATCGGCGACCACTGGTACCTGCTCATCGCCGAGGGCGGCACCGAGCGGGGCCACGGCATATCCGTCGCCCGGGCCCGCACGCCCGACGGCCCGTTCGAGCCGTGCCCGCACAACCCGATCCTGACGCACCGCGGCACCGACCACCCCGTGCAGAACACCGGCCACGCGGACCTGGTGCAGGCGCCCGACGACTCGTGGTGGATGGTGCTGCTCGGGGTGCGCCCGCTCGGGGGCACCCCCGGCTGGCATGTGCTCGGCCGCGAGACCTTCCTGACGCCGGTGCGCTGGGTGGACGGCTGGCCGGTCGTCGACGGGCTGTCGCTGGAGATGCCGGCGCCGCCGTGGCCGCTGCGGCCGGGCGCCGCCGCCCCGGTCCGGGACGACTTCGACCGCGGTGGGCTCGCCGCGCACTGGATCTCGCCGCGCCTGCGCTCCGCGGAGACCTGCACCACCGGGGACCGGCCCGGCTGGCTGACGCTGCACGCCCGCGGGGGATCGCTCGACGATCCGGACGTGACGTTCGTCGGCCGGCGCCAGCAGCACCTGTCCTGCCGGGTGCGGGCCCTGCTCGACCCGGCGGAGGGGAGCGGCGGCCTCGCCGTCCGTCTGGACGAGCGGCACCACTACGACGTCGAGGTGGCGGCCGGCGAGGTGCGCGTGCTCGCCCGCGTCGGCCCGCTGCGCACCGTGGTGGCGTCCCGGGCGGTGCCCGCCGGGCCCGTGGTGCTCAGGATCGAGGTGGCCGCCACCGGGGAGGTGGGCGACCCCCGTACCGGCCCCGACACCCTCTCCCTCGGCTTCGAGGAGCCGGACGGCGGGTTCGCCGAACTCGCCGCGCTCGACGGCCGGTACCTGTCCACCGAGGTGGCCGGCGGCTTCACCGGCCGGGTGGTCGGGATGTACGCCGCGGCCGGCACCGTCCACGTCGACTGGTTCGACTACGAGCCGCTCGGCCACTGAGCGGCGGGCCCGGCGCCGCGCCGCGGCCCCCGCACCCGCGCGCCTGCCGCGCGGGTGCGGGGGCCGTCGGTCAGCCGGCCGAGAAGGTGTGGAGCGTGGTGGAGCGGTAGGTCTGGCCGGGGCGCAGGACGGTGCTGGGGAAGGAGGGCTGGTTCGGCGAGTCGGGGAAGTGCTGGGTCTCCAGGCACAGGGCGTCGCCCTGGCGGTAGGTGCTGCCCGAGGTGCCCGTCAGGGTGCCGTCGAGGAAGTTGCCGCTGTAGAACTGGAGGCCCGGCTCGGTGGTGGCGATCTCCATGACGCGGCCCGAGGCGGGGTCGCGCAGGACGGCCGCGCGCCGCGGGGTGGCGGTCTTGCCCTTGTCGAGGGCGAAGTTGTGGTCGTAGCCCTGGCCGTAAATGAGCTGGGGGTGGCTCTTGCGCAGGCCGGCGCCGATCCGCTGGGACCGCCGGAAGTCGAACGGGGTGCCGCCGACCCGGGCGAGCTCCCCGGTGGGGATGAGCGTGCTGTCGACGGGGGTGTAGCGGGAGGCGGCGACGGCCAGCTCGTGGTCCTCGATGGTGCCGCTGCCCTCGCCCGCAAGGTTGAAGTAGATGTGGCTGGTGAGGTTGACGACCGTGGGGGCGTCGGTGGTGGCGTGGTAGTCGATGCGGAAGTCGCCGGCCTCGGTGAGGGTGTAGGTGACGGTGACGGCCAGCGTGCCGGGGTAGCCCATCTCGCCCGCGGGGCTGGTGTACCGCAGGGTCAGGGTGGCCGGGCCGGACGGGGTGACGTCCCACACGCGCTTGTCGAAGCCGGTGTCGCCGCCGTGCAGGCTGTTGGGGCCGTCGTTGACCGGCAGTTGGTGGGTGGTGCCGTCGAGGGTGAAGCGGCCCTTGGCGATGCGGTTGCCGTACCGGCCGATCAGGGCGCCGAAGTAGGGCGAGTCCGTCAGGTAGGGATCGAGGGTGCCGAAGCCGAGGGAGACGTTCGCGTACCGGCCGTGGCGGTCGGGCAGCTCCAGGCACTGGACGATGCCGCCGTAGCTGAGGACCTTCATCCGGGTGCCGCCGCGCGCCAGCGTCCAGCGGTCCACCCGGGTTCCGTCGGGCAGTTGCCCGAACGGCTCGCGCCGCGGGGTGCGGGTGTCGCCGGAGTGCCCGCCGTGTGCGGCGGAGCCGGCCGGCTCCGCGTGGGCGGTGGCGGCGGTGGTGGCGGCGATGCCCGCCACGGCGGAGGCGATGACGGTTCGTCTGCGCATGCTCATCGGTTGCGGCTCCTTCGGAAGAGAGTGCTGGGGAAGGTCTGCGCGGTCGCTGCCGTCGGCGTCCCGGGCGGTGGTCCGGACGCCGGGAGAGGGGCACGGCCGCGGGGCGCCCGACCTGTCGTCGCGGCTGCCCGTCCATGGCGCGGGCGATCGGACAGGTGGTCAGGGCCGGCCGGACACCGCCGTGCGGGGCGGCGGTGCGGGGCTGGGGGGCGGCGCCCGGTCTTGTGGAGGGCGCGGTGCCGCGTCAGCCGGTGGGGCGGAGGGGGGTGCGGGGGGCACGGGCTGTTGGCGGAACGGTTCCCTCCTGGTGAGGATCGTCATGAGGCGCACGGCGGCGTGGAGTCGGAGGTCTGCGGCGTTCGAAATGTCGGACGATGTCTGGGATGTTGCGGCGAACTTAGGGTGCGGTATCCGCCCTGTCAATCCCTCGGCAGCCCTCGCCGGATCTTCGGGAGCGGACGGGGTTCGAGCCGTCCCACGACTGCGGTGCGGCGTTCCCGCGCGGGTCCGGCGGGCGGGGGACGGGCGGACGCGAGCAGGACCCGGGCCGCGGCCCGGGCCCGCGGACGATCACCGGGTGCGCTCCTCTAGGCGGGAGGGGGCGGCCCGTCCTAGGATCCCGAGTGAGCTGGTCGAACGGCGTTCGGTATATCGGGCACGGCGGGGGGTGGGAGTGCTGCGGGCGGGGGCCGGGGGCGTCCGGCGCGAGGGCCGGTGGGGGTCAGCCGGGGCGGCGGACGCGCAGGACGTCCTGCTCGTGGGTCATGGTGAAGCCCCCGGCGTCGTCGGCGAAGTGCCGCCGGATGTAGTCGCGCAGGGCCTCCCGGGTGGGGGGCGAGGCGTCGTGGAACGGCACGCTGACGTGGAAGCCGGCCACGGCGGTGAACTCCTCCAGGTCGTCGGTGCGGTAGCGCGCGGGAACGGTGTCCAGGCTCAGGTCGCCCACGAGGTGGGCCGGGCCCGCGGCGAGTTCGTCGGCCAGCCCGCCCAGGTCGAAGCTGACGCCGGTGAAGTGCCGCACCATGCGCATGCAGGCGTTGCCGGGGTTCTGGAGCAGGATCAGCAGCAGGCCGCCGGGCGCCGTCCACTCCAGGATGCGCAGCGCCGCCGCCCTCCACTGCGGGCGGGGGACGTGGTACAGCACGTGGGAGCACAGGGCGAGGTCGGCGGTCACGCCGGGCCGGGCCCGCAGCACGGGGTCGGCCAGGATCAGCGCGTCGGGGCAGGCGACGGCCAGGGCCCGCCGCATGGGCTCGCTGGGCTCGATGCACACCGTGCGCTCGAAGTGCGGGCCGAGGTGGCGTGTGGTGGTGCCGTCGGCGGGGCCGACGTCGAGGAGCACCCGGCGGGCGGGGAGCTCGGACACCACCCGGTCGAGGTAGGCGTGGGTGACGGCCTTCTCGTCGGTGCCGGCGAGGAATCGGCGCAGGGCGTCCCGGTACGCCGTCTCCTCCGTCCGCGGGGCCCCGGTGGAAGCGGTTCGTCGTGACGACACGCGTGCGTGTCCCCTCTCTGCCGGTACGGCCCTGCCGGTACGGCGGGCGGCGGTGCGCGCCGCGAGCAGCGGTGAGCGCGGACAGGACCACGCTGGCACAGCGCGGCGCCGGTCGGCGGCAGGCGGCGCCCGGCCGGTGTCCGCGGCGGGAGGCACACGGGAGCGCGGGGAGAGCGAACCCCGCACCGAGTGCGCCGGGCCGGGGGCGCCCGCCGGCCGCGGGGTCGCCTCCGCCGTGCGGCCCCGCGGCGGGGCACGGGTGTCCCCGCGTCAGCAGAACCAGCCGTCCTGCACCCAGCCGTGCCGGTTGACGTCACCGTAGGCGAAGCCGTACGCCCAGCCGCCCGAGACGCGTTCCACCAGGAAGGTCTGCGGGTGGTGGAGCGTGCCCATCCAGGCGCCCCCGGGCTCGGTGCGCACGTACAGGCTGTCCGCGCAGACCGTCTCCCGGACCCCGGGGGTGCCGCCGTCGGCCCGGGCCGGCGCGACCGTCCACAGGGACCAGGCCGCCGCGGCGGCCAGCACGGCGGTCAGGGCACGGGCCGGGCGCCGCGTCACCACGAGCCCCACCCGCCCAGGCACTCGTAGCGGACGTAACCCCAGTCGTTCGGGCCGAAGTCGAACGTCGCGGCCCAGCCGTTGTACACGGGGTGGGCGCCTCGGGTGTGCCCCACCTTGTCGCCGTAACCGAGCACCCGCTTGAGGCCGACCGGCCCGGAGGCGCTGTCGTAGTTGGCGTAGAAGCTCGCGCTCTGGCAGACGATGATCGCGTGATCCGGGACCACGGGGTCGGCGTGGGCGGGTCCGGCGAGGGCCAGGACGGGCAGCGCCGCGGCGGTGGCGGCGGCGAGACGGACACGAGCGGCCATGGTGTCCTTTCCGGTGCGGGGCGTGGCGGTCGGTGCATCCTCGTCCGGTCTCCATCCTGCTCCGGCGCGGGCCGGGCGGCGACGGTGCCGGCGGGAGATTTTGCCGAACGGTCGACCACCGGCGCGCCGCCGTGCCGTAGCGTCGCCGCATCCCTTGATCACGACGCGGGCGTTCTCCGACGGTTCGTCACGACCCCCGGTGCGACGGCCCGCCAGGAGGTGTGCCATGAGCCTTGTCGACCTGCGCGGTACGGCCGCGGAGCTGCCCGACGCCTGGAGTTCACGCCCGCTGGGGCGGCTCGGGGGCGTCGAGGTGAAGGTGCTGCGGATGGACGGGCGTCCCCTGGCGGCGGAGACCCATGGGGCGGCGGAGGCGCTGCTGGTGCTGGACGGCACGCTGCGGTTGCTGGTCGGCGACGCCGAGGTGGAGGTGGGCCCGGGGCAGATGTACGTCGTCGGGGCGGGGGTGCGGCACGCCGTCCGCCCCGGCAGCCACGGCACGCTGGTCATCGTCGAGCACGCGGCGAGCGGGGGCTGAGTGCCGCGGTCGCTCGGGGCGGTGGAGCCGCCGCCCGTGTCCCCGCACGCTCCCCCACCGCGGCCCCCGTCCCGGGCGGTACGGTTCCCGGGCGGTACGGTTCCCGGGCGGCGGCGGACCGGGGTCCGCCGGGTCAGGCGAGGCGCGGCGGCTCGGGCCGCGGGGCCTTCCGGCCGTCCCCGGCCGCCGGGACGCCGCGCACGACCCCGCCGCGACGCAGGACAGGAGCGCCCCACCGTGCCGACCCCACCCGCCCCGGCCGCCGGCTCCGGGACCGGCCCGCCGTCCGGGCGGTCCGTCCTGCGCGACCCCGCGTTCCTGCGGCTGTGGTCGGGCACCACGGCGTCGGGTCTCGCCACCTGGGCGCTGCCGTTCGTGCTCGGTCTGGCGGTGCTCGACCGCACGCTCACCGCGGCCGACCTCGGCCTGCTGCTCGCCGCCCGCACCGTGGCGTTCCTCGCCGCGGTGCCGGTCGGCGGGGTGCTGGCCGACCGGCACTCCCGCCGGGCCGTCGTGCTGTGGGCCGGGCTGGCCGCCGCGGCGGCGGCGCCGCTGCTCGCCGCGGGGCTCGGGAACTCCCTGCCGCTCACCGCCGCTGCCGCCGCCCTCGCGGGAGCCGGGCAGGGCGGCTGCCGGCCGGCGTTCCAGGCGCTGACCGCCGAGGTGGTGGACGCCGGCCGCAGGCAGCAGGCCAACGCGGCCATGACGCTCGCGGTGCGGGTCACCACCCTGGCGGGTCCCGCGCTGACGGCCCTGCTCGCCGCGTTCCTCGACACCCGGGCGCTGCTGCTGGGCATCGGGCTGCTCTGGCTCGCCGCCGCCCTGGTCCCGGGGCGCGGTCCCGGCGGCGCGCCCGCCACCGGGACCGCCGGGCGCGCCGGGCGGCCCGGGTTCCTCGCCGAGTTCGCCGACGGTGTGCGCGAGGCGCGGCGGCACCCCTGGTTCATGGCCGGGCTCGCCGCCCTGACCACCGTCATAGCCACCGGCTACTCCGCGACCGGAGTGGCCCTCCCGCTGATCAGCCGGGACCGGTACGGCACCGAGGTGGTGCTCGCCGGGGCGATGACCGCCTACACCGCCGGCGCCCTGGCCGGGGCCCTGCTCATCTCCCGCCGGCGCCCGCGCTCCCAGGGCTGGGCCGCGCTGGCCGGGCTCGCCGCCTACGGCCTGGCGCCGCTGAGCCTGGTGTTTCCCGTGCACCCCGCCGTGGTCGTCGCCGCCTACGCCGTCGCGGGGCTCGGCATAGAGCTGTTCAACGTCCCGTGGTTCACCGCCACCCAGCGCGAGGTCGCCCCCGACAAGCTGGCCCGCGTCTCCTCCCTGGACTTCCTGCTGTCCTACGGCCTCGCGCCCGCCGGCCTGGTCCTCATCGCCCCGGCCATCGACGCGTTCGGCGTCCGCCCCGTCCTCGCCGCCTGCGCCCTGGCCTGCTTCGCCGCCCCGGCGGCGGCCGCCCTGGTGCCGAGCGCCCGCCACTTCTCCCGCGGCCGGGCGAGCGCCGCGGCCGGCGACGCGTGAGGGCCGTTCGGGTTCCGCGGGCCGGCCGTCCTCGCGGGCACGAGGCGACGCCCCGGCCCACCTCACGCTCAGTCACGGGAGTGGGCGCCCGACAGGTGGGGCCTCCCAGGCGCGGAGCCCAGCGGGGTCCGGGCCGAATTGCCGGTCGATCAGCCGCGTTTCCCTGGGCGTTCACGATGCCTTGGCCACGGCTACACCCTCCGGTCGGCTGAGGGCCCCTCAGCCGGAACGGAACAGCGCCATCCGGAAATACTACCGCCCGTCATGTGACGAAGGCCACTGAGCGCCAGTCTCCGGCGAGTTGACCCCTGCCGTCCCGTAAGCCGCCTTCACCCTCTTGCGTCCCTGGCTACTTTGCGAGTCGATCACCGCTCCTTCACAGACGTCCACGGACGCTCTGCACACACACGGGGGTACCACTGTGAGACCTGCCCAAGCCCCACCCTCTCCGGAGGAGAGAGGGCGAACCTGGCGCATGGAGAGCAGATCACTGCGCTGGACGGCGGGCGCGCTCGCCGTGCTGATGTCCGTCACCCTGCTGGAGGGCACGGCCGCGGCCGCCCCGGACGACGGCGCCGGACAAGCGGCGCCGAAGGCCGCGGCCGCGGTGACGACCGCGGCCGACATACCCTCGGCGAAGGCGGCCGCGCGCCTTGCCGGGCGCCGCGTCGAGGCCCTCTCGGAGCGCACCGAGACCTCCACCACCTGGGTGAACAAGGACGGCAGCCTGACCACCGAGCTCACCTCGGGACCCGTCCGCTTCCGGCGCGGCGACGCCTGGGTGGACGTGGACGTGGACCTGCGCGCCACCGACGGCGGCGTCGCGCCGGTCGCCCACCCCAAGGGGCTCCGCCTGGCGGGCCGGACCGGCACGCCCGCGCGGTCCCTCGCCGACGCGCGGCACCGGCAGGCCGTCGACCTGGTGACCCTCGGCGAGGGCGAGCAGCAGATCACCTTGCAGTGGCGCGGCGGCCTGCCGCAGCCGAGGCTCGACGGCACCCGGGCGGAGTACCCCGACGCCGTGCCCGGCGCCGATGTCGTGGTCGAGGCCACGCGCACCGGCTTCGAGCAGTTCGTCGAGATCAACGAGCGGCCCGCGGACGGCGCCTACACCTACACGCTGCCGCTGAAGGCCAAGGGCCTGAAGGTCGAGCAGCTCAAGGACGGCGGCCTGCTGTTCACCGACAGGAAGGACAACGGAAAACGGGCTGTCATGCCCGCGCCAATAATGTGGGACTCCACCACCGACCGGCGCTCCGGTGAGCACACCCGCACCGCCCCGGTCGGGATGAAGGTGGTGCGCAAGGGCTCGGCGGTGGACCTCGTCATCACCCCAGACCCGGAGTTCCTGGCGGACCCGGCCACCAGGTACCCGGTGACCGTCGACCCCTCGACCTCGTCGCTGAGCAGCGTCTTCGACACCTACGTCCAGCAGGGCGAGAGCACCGACAAGTCCACCGAGACGGAACTGGACCTCGGCCACCCCGGGACCACCAACCCCGACGGGACCCGGCGCACCGCCCGCTCGTTCATCTCCTGGAACACCACCCCGATCCGCGACGCGCTGGTGCTGAACGCCAGGCTCAGCCTGTGGAACTTCCACTCCGGGAACTCCGCGGACTGCAAGGCGTACCCGTGGGAGGTGTGGTCCACCGGCGCCGCGTCCACGTCCTCGCGCTGGCCGGACGCCCAGCAGCCGTCCTGGATCGCGAAGAAGGCCACGTCCACCGAGACCAGGGGCAACTCCGCCTGCACCGCCGACGGGTGGATCAACGCCGACGTCACCACGCTCGCCCAGGAGTGGGCCGGCGCCAAGGTCACTCGCGGGCACATGGGGCTGCGCGCCTCCAGCGAGACCACGGTGGCGCAGTGGAAGCGGGTGAACTCCGCCGACGCCGCGGCCAACCCGCCGAAGCTGACCGTCACCTACAACTTCCGCCCGAAGACGGGCACCCGCCAGGAGGCCGGCCCGCCGTTCTTCTCCTACAGCGGCGCCTACCTGGTCAACACCACCACCCCGACGCTGCGCGACACCTTCGTCGACGCCGACGGCGACAAGGTCAACGGCACCTTCCAGATCTACGACTCGGCGTCCAACACGCAGGTCGGCGACGTGCTGGTGTCGAAGTACGTACCCAGCGGGCAGGCCGCGTCGGTGACCGTGCCGTCCGGGCTGCTGGCCAACGGCAGGACGTACAGGTTCCGCACCTCGCCGTACGACGGCACCCACTACAACCAGGGCTGGTCGGCGTGGAAGACCTTCACGGTCGACACCTCCGCCCCGTCCGCCCCGGCGAGGATCGCCTCGACGGACTACCCGACGGACAAGTGGGTCAAGGGCGAGGGCCAGCCCGGCACGTTCAGCGTCACCCCGCCGGCCGCCGACCACAACTGGCTCGAATGGTCGCTCGACGGCGTGACCTGGCAGAAGGTGGCCACCGGCGGCTCCACCGCCGCCAAGGCCATCACCGTCACCCCGCCGCGCAACGGCACCCACACCCTCCAGGTGCGCGCCGTGGACAAGGCCGACAACAAGTCGGAGGCGCTGGAGTACGTCTTCCACGCGGGCTCCGGCGGCTTCGTCCAGCCCGCCGAGGGCGAGCGCACCGCGCGGCGGCTGCCGCTGGTGGCGGAGGCCGAGGCGGGCACGTACAACGCCGTGGCGTTCTCCTGGCGCCGCTCCGAGGCGGACGCCTGGACGCGCATCCCGGCCGGTGACGTCACCTCGGGCGGGAACCCGCTCACGGCCTGGCCGGTGCCGCTGGCGGACGGCAGGAACGCGCCGCTGGTGTGGAACACCACCAGCACCGTGGACCCCGACGGCAGCGTGCAGGTGAAGGCCGACTTCACCGGCCCCGGCGGCGCCGCGAGCAGCACCGCCCCGCTGACGGTGGTGGTGGACAGGACCGCCGACGGCGCCGCGTCCACCGAGGTCGGGCCGGGCTCGCTGAACCTGCTCACCGGCGACTACACCCTCTCCAGCATCGACGCCTCCTTCTTCGGCATGACGGTCACCCGCACCGCCTCCTCCCGCACCCCCGACCAGGGCGCCAGGCAGGAGGGCCAGGCCGCGATCTTCGGCCGGGAGTGGGTGGCCGGAACCGTCGCGGAGGACACCGAGTCCGAGTACAGCCACATCCGCCAGGTCTCCGCCACCGCCGTGGACGTGGTGCTGGAGGAGGGCGACGCCGTCCACTTCACCGCCGACGCGGGCAGGACCGGCTGGATCCCCGAGCCCGGCTCCGAGGACCTCACCCTGAAGGGCTCCGTCACCGGCTCGTTCACCCTGTCCGACACCGAGGGCACGGTGACCACGTTCGCCAGGCCCGACCCCGCCGCCACCACCTGGCAGGTGACCAGCACCCTCTACGACGGCCTGGCGAACACCACCACCAAGGTGATCTCCGAGGCCGTGACCGTGGACGGGAAGAAGCTGGCCCGCCCCAAGCGGATCATCGCCCCCACCTCGGCCGCGACCGCCGCCGCCTGCGAGACCTCCCCGGCGACGAAGGGCTGCCGGGTGCTGGAGTTCGTCTACGCGACGGCCACCACGGCCACCGGCGTCACCACCGACGCCGAGTTCGGCGACTTCGCCGGGCAGGTGAAGGAGATCCGGCTGTGGGCCACCGCGCCGGGCGCCACCACCGCGACCGCGACGGCCGTGGCCGGGTACCGGTACGACAACCGGGGCCGGCTGCGCCAGTCCTGGGACCCGCGCGTCGGCCGCCAGGCCCAGACCCAGTACTCCTACGACGGCAGCCGGCTGTTCCGGCTGTACCCGGCGGGCGAGCTGCCGTACACGTTCACCTACGGCAACGCGGGCAGCGGCGGCGCCCCGGGCGACGGCATGCTGCTGAAGGTGTCCCGCCCCGCGCTGAAGCAGGGCACCGTGGACACCGTCGAGGGCGAGGCCGTCACCAGCGTCGTCTACGGCGTGCCGCTGACCGGGGCGAGGGCGCCGCACGCGATGGGCGCCTCCGACGTGGCCGCCTGGGGCCAGCTCGACGTCCCGACCGACGCCACCGCCGTCCTCCCCGCGGACTCCGTCCCGGTGTCCGGCTCCGGCGCCGACCTGACCGCGGCCGACTACCGCCGCGCCACCGTGCACTACCTGAACGCCTCCGGGCGCGAGGTGAACACCGCGGAGCCCGGCGGCCACATCAGCACCACCGAGTACGACCGGTTCGGCAACACCGTCCGCGAGCTCACCCCCGCCAACCGGGCGCTCGCCCTCGGCGCCACCGACGAGCGGCGGGCCGTGCTGACGGACCTGGGCATCGTCTCCCGCCCGTCCGCGGAGCGCGCCCACCTGCTGTCCACCACCTCCCTGTACGACGCCACCGGCACCCGGGAGCTGGAGGAGTTCGGGCCGATCCGCCGCGTGGACCTCACCGAGGACCTCAAGGACGGCACCACCACCCTGGTCGCGGCCGGGACGTCCGTGCCGGCGCGGGCGTGGACCGTCAAGGAGTACGACGAGGGCCGCCCGACCGACGGCACCGCGGCCGTCAAGGACCAGGTCACCCTGGAGATCACCGGCGCCCGGGTGCGGGACTGGTACGCGGTGATGGGCGAGAAGCGGGTCAGCGAGACCCAGTACGACTGGGCCAAGGGCCTGGCCACGCTCACCATCGAGGACTCCGGCGGGCTGAACCTGACCACGTCCACCGGCTACGACGCCCAGGGGCGCATCGTCTCCCAGTCGCTGCCCGGCAGCACCGGCGACGACGCCGCCACACGGATCACCGAGTACTGGTCGGCGGACGGCACCGGCTGGTGCAAGGGCCGCCCCGAGTGGGCCGACCAGGTGTGCTGGACCGGCCCGGCGGGCGACATCACCGGCGGCGGGTCCAACCCGGCCCAGCTTCCGGACAGCACCACCGAGTACGGCCTGTACGGCCAGGCCACCGTGATCACCGACACCGCGGGCGGGCACACCCGCACCACCACCACGTCCCACGACGACGCGGGGCGGCCCGTGACCACCACCGTCACCGGGGGCCTGGGCAAGGCGGTGCCGCAGACCACCACCGAGTACGACCCGGTGACCGGCCAGGTCACGAGGACCACCTCACCGACCGCGGGCACGATCACCAAGGCGTACGACAAGCTCGGCCGACTGGTGTCGTACACCGACGCCGACGGTGGGCGGACCACCACCGAGTACGACCTGCTCGACCGGCCGGTGAAGGCGAGCGACACCGCTCCGTCCACGGTGACGTTCACCTACGACCACGCCGCGGAGCCGCGCGGCCTGGCCACGCGGACCACCGACTCCGTCGCCGGGGCGTTCTCGGCCACCTATGACGCCGACGGCTCCGTCGCCACCGAGCGGCTCCCCGGCGGCTACACCCTCACCGTCACCGAGGACACCACCGGCGCCACGCTCTCCCGGGTCTACACCCGCGACAGCGACGGCACCACCGTCTACGCCGACACCGTCAGCGAGTCCGTGCACGGCCAGGTCACCAGCCACCAGGGCTGGTCGGCCCAGCGCCACCACTACGACCGGGCCGGCCGCCTGAGCGCCGTGGAGGACACCGTCGGCGAGGTCTGCACCCGGCGCGCCTACGGCTTCGACAAGCGCACCAACCGCACCACCCTCACCACGGCCACCGGCGAACCCGGCGGCGCCTGCCCCGCCACCGGAGGCACCACGACCACGCACACCTACGACAGCGCCGACCGGCTCGTGGACTCCGGCTACGGCTACGACGCCTTCGGCCGCACCACGGCCCTGCCGGGCAGCACCCTCGCCTACTACGCCAACGACCTGGTGCACCAGCAGACCGCGGGCGGCAAGCGGCAGACCTGGCAGCTCGACGCCGCCATGCGGCAGCGCTCGTGGACCGTGGAGAGCGGCGGCGGGAGCACCTGGACCGTCACCGCGTCCAAGCTCAACCACTACGACGGCGACGGCGACAACCCGCGCTGGATCGTGGAGGACACCGCCACCGGGGCGCTGACCCGCAACGTGGACTCCGCCTCCGGCGATCTGGCCGCCGTCACCGGGAAGACGGGCGACACCGTCCTCCAGCTCACCACCGTCCACGGAGACGTCGCCCTCCAGCTCCCGCTGGACGCGGGCCGCGCCCCCACCGCCCTGGACAGCGACGAGTACGGCAACCCGCGCCCCGGGCAGGCGGCGGTCCGCTACAACTGGCTCGGCGGCAAGCAGCGGTCGAGCGAGACCCTGACCGGCCTGATGCTCATGGGCGTGCGCCTGTACAACCCCGGCACCGGCCGGTTCCTGTCCATGGACCCGGTCTACGGCGGCAACCTCAACGCCTACGAGTACGCCCACGCCGACCCGCTCAACCGGTACGACCTCAACGGCAAGTGGAGCTTCCGCAAGTGGGCCAAGCGCAAGTGGCGGTCCGTCAAGCGCAGCCGCTTCGTGCGGTGGCGCGGCTGGCGGACGACCTGGCGGTTCGCGTCCTACGGCGTGGGCTTCGCCGCCGCGGTCGGCTGCGGCGTGTCCATCGTGTGCGCGGTGGGCGCGGGCGCGGCGGTCGGCGCCATGACGTACTGGGCCGGCGGCGGCCGCATGAGCTGGCGCGGAACGGCCAGGGCCGCGGGCTGGGGGGCGCTGGGCGGCTACCTCACGCGGACCCTGCCGAACGCCTACAAGGTCGGCAGGGCCGGCAAGTGGTCCAACAAGAGGTACCGGAGGGTGCGGGTGTACAGCGGCTGGCGCTTCTGGCGGAACCAGCGGCTGTGGCGGCGCATGACGTGACCGCGCACCCCGCGGCCCGCACCGCGAAGCACGACGCCCCGCCGACCCTCTCTGTGGGGACCGGAAATGAGAGGACCGGAATGAGAGGACCGGAATGAGCAGACCCCTCGTCGCCGGCGAGGCGCTCGCGGGCCTCGGCCTGCTCGCCTCCACCGCCGCGGGCACCCTGGGCACCGTGGCGGCCACCATGGCGGTGCTCGCCGGCACCGGCCTCCTGGCGGACGCGTTCCGGCGGGTCCGCGGCCGGGGCTGAGCTGCCCTCCCCCGCCCCCGTGGGACACCGGTCCCGCGGGGGCGGGGCGCCTGCCGGGTGTGTCCGGCTCAGCCGACGCCCGCCGTGCCGTTCGGCACGTACCCGAGGTCCACCGGGGCCGCCGGCGGGCCGTCCCGGCGCACCCCGGCGAGCAGTTCCGGCAGTTGCGGCGGCCACAGCGGCTCGGTGCCGGCGGACAGCTCGTCCGGCGGCCACCAGCGCCAGCGGAGGATGCCGTCCGCCGCATGGGCGGCGGTGAGGTCACCGGCGGGGTCCCGGCGGGGGCCGTGCGCGAGGAAGATGTGCTCGTGCTGCCGCACGGGGACGCCGGCCCTGGTGAAGTCGTGCTCCCACAGGCACAGCACGGCGCCGTCGAGCTCGATGTCGGTCCACCCGGTCTCCTCGCGCAACTCGCGCTCGGCCGCCTGCCGCGGCGTCTCGCCCGGGTCCATGCCACCGCCCGGCATGGCCCAGTGGACGCCGACCTCCTCGTTGTCGTACCGGAGCAGGAAGACCGACCCGGCCGGGTCCAGCACGGCGACTCTGGCCGCCTGTCTCGGGATGCGCATCGGCTCACCCTGGCAGAGCGGGAACACCGTTGTCGATCAAGAAACGGCGCGGGCGTCCGGGCACCGGGGGTGTCGGCCGTCGGGGCATCCGTCCGGCGAGGGTCGCGCCGCGGGGCCCGCGGCCCGGGCGCGGGCCCCGCGCGTATGCTGCCGGGCATGGTGACGCTGGAGCGGCTCGGGGCCGGGCACGCGGAGGCCTTGCTGGCGTTCGAGCGGGAGAACCGGGAGTACTTCGCGCGGTCCGTACCGGATCGCGGGGACGGGTACTTCGCCGGGTTCGCCGCCCGCCACCGCGCGCTCCTCGCCGAGCAGGACGCCGGCCTGTGCCACTTCCATGTCGTCGTGGACGACCGGGGGAACCTGATCGGCCGGGTCAACCTCGTGGACGTCGAGGGCGGGACCGCCGAGCTCGGCTACCGGATCGGCGAGCGCGCCGCGGGCCGGGGCGTCGCCACGGCCGCGGTCCGGGAGGTGTGCCGTCTGGCCGCCGCGGTGTACCGGCTGTCCGCGCTGACCGCGGTCACCACCCTCGACAACGCGGCGTCCATGACGGTGCTCGCCCGCAACGGATTCACCGCCGTGGAGGACATCGTCGTCGACCGACGCCCCGGTGTGCGGTACGAGCGGGGACTCGCCGCCGGGCGGTGAGCCCCCGCGCGGGGCGCGGGCGCCTACCGGGCGGTGAGGATCGCGGCGATCTCGGCCACCTGCTCGGGGCGCAGCGGGCCGTGGGCCATCGCCCCGGCGTTCTCCTCGGCCTGGGCGACGGTGCGGAAGCCGGGGATCGGGACGGTGTGCGGGCTGCGCGCCCACAGCCAGGCGAGGGCACCCTGGGCCAGGGTGCGGCCGCCGCTGGTGAGCACCTCGCGCACGGACTCGATGCGGGCGACCCAGTCGCGGTCGGCCCCCTCCTCGGTGAAGTAGGGCATCCACTCCGGGGGCGTGGCGCGGATGTCGCCCTGGCCGGGGCGGACCGAGTTCTGGTACTTCCCCGTCAGCAGGCCCATGGCCAGCGGGCCGCGGTTGATGCCGGCCAGGTCCAGCTCGTCGCACAGCGCGAGGAGCTCCGGGGCGTCCTCCATGACGTTGCACTGGAACTGCACCGCCGCGCAGTGCGGGCCCTTCGCGAACAGCCGGGCGCGGTCGGGGTCGTCCGTGGACCAGGCGTAGGCGCGGATGAGCCCCTCGCGGACGAGGTCCTCGCAGACCTCGCGCAGTTGCTCGGCGGCCTCGGGGGCGGCGTCGTTGATGTGCAACTGGTACAGGTCGACGTGGTCGGTGCCGAGGCGGCCGAGCGAGGCGGTGAGGGCGGTGCGCACGTACTCCGGGGAGGTGTCGGCCCCGGTGAGGGTGCCGCTCGCCTCGTCGTAGGTGTTGCCCCACTTCGTGGCGATGACGACCTCGTCGCGGCGCCCCGCGACGGCCCGGCCCAGCACCCGCTCGCTGTGCCCGGTGCCGTACACGTCGGCGGTGTCGAAGAAGGTCACGCCGAGCTCCATGGCCCGCCGGATCGCCCGCACCGACTCCTCGTCGTCGACCTTCCCCCAGCCCAGCGGGTTGCCCTGGGCGTCCTGCCACTCGCCGCCGATCGCCCAGCACCCGAACCCGAGGGCGCTCACCTCGATGCCGCTGCGGCCCAACACGCGCTTCATCATCGTTCGCTCCAGCTTCCGTAGATCTCGCCGCGACCTTAGGAATTGGAGTGCGCTCCAAGTCAACCCCGGGCCTGTCGTCGGATTCCCGTCGTCGCCCGGAGGGCGGCCCCACGGCGACAGGCCCCGGGGCCCGCGGGAGGTCGCCGCGGGCCGGGCGGCCGGGGGCGGCGGGCCGCCCGGGGCGGTCACTGCCTGTTCGCCTCCACCTCCAGGGTGATGGTGATGGCGTCGCCGATCACCGCGCCGGCCGGTCCGGCGGTGACGCCGAAGTCGGAGCGGCTGACGGTGGTGGTGGCGCTGGCGCCCAGGGCGGGCTTGCCGTCGAAGCCGGTGCCGATGCCGTTGACCTCCAGAGCGAGGGTGACGGGGCGGGTGACGCCGCGGATGGTCAGGTCGCCGTCGACGAGGAAGCCGTCCTGGGCCGGCCGCACTGCGGCGGAGGTGAAGGTCATCTCGGGGAACGCCTCGGTGTGCAGGAAGTCCTCGGCCCGGATGTGGGCGTCGCGCTGGCCGTTGCCGGTGGAGACGGAGGCGGTGCGGATGGTGGCGGTGACCGTGGAGCGCAGGGGGTCCTCGGCGGTGGTGATGCGTCCTTCGAAGTCGTCGAACCGGCCGCGGACCTTGGCGATGCCCAGGTGCTTGACGGTGAAGGCGACCTCGGAGTGGGTGGCGTCGATGATCCAGGTACCGGCGGTGTACCCGGGCGGGACGGGGGTGGTGGAGGCGGGGAGGGTGGTGGCCATGGCGACGGTCCCTTTCAAGAATGTTATTGAGAGCTCATTTCCTGAGCGCTCAATAAAGTTACCACGTCACTGTTGAGCTCTCAAGCACCTGTACGCTGACCCCCATGACCTCCCGCCCCGACCACCCGGACGACCGCGCCGGGACCCGCTGGCTGACCGACCGCGAACAGCGCCTCTGGCGCACCTTCATGTCCGCCACGCTGGAGTTGCAGAACCGCCTCGACCAGCAGCTCAGGGCCGCCACGGGCATGCCCGTGGCGTACTACGAGATCCTGGTGATCCTCTCCGAGAGCCCCGGCCGCGAGCTGCGGATGAGCCGGCTGGCGGAGTACACCAACTCCTCCGCCAGCCGCCTGTCCCACGCCATGAACGCGATGGAGAAGGCCGGGTGGGTCACCCGCTGCTCGGTCGAGGGCGACCGGCGCGGCACGCTCGCGCGGCTCACCGACGCGGGGTGGGCCGCGCTGGAGGAGGCCGCCCCCGGCCATGTCGCCGAGGTGCGCGCGGTCCTCTTCGACGCGCTCACGCCCCGGCAGCTCGACGCCCTGGAGGAGATCAGCCGGGCGCTGAAGGACAGCCTGGAGCGCCGCGTCTCCCGCTGAGGAGCGCGCGGCAGCAGCTCAGCCGGCCGGGGCCGCGGCGATCGCGGCGGCGATCCGGTCGACGTCGCCGCGTTCCGCGGCGGGCAGGGGCGCGCCGAGCCGTTCGCGGGTGGCGGCTGCCGCGGCGAGCAGCCGGGCCGCGCCCCGGCGCCGCCCGGCCAGGGCCCGCGCGCCCGCCAGCCCCTCCAGGGCCAGGGCCAGGGCGCGGGGGTCGCCGGTGCGGCGGGCGGCGGCCAGGCCCTGGCGGTGCAGGGCGAGCGCGGTGGGCGCGTCACCGCGCAGTTCGGCGATGAAGCCCAGTTCGGCCAGGATCAGCGCGGTCCCGTGCTCGCTGTCCAGGCGGCGGTTCCACTCCAGCCAGCCGGTCAGGTGCGCCTCGGCCTCGTCGAGCCGGCCCTGCCTCCTGGCCAGCAGGCCGAGCCCGACCTCGGCGATCTCCCGGCCCGGACGGTCGCCGTGGCGCACCGCGAGGGCGCGGGCCCGCTCGTGGCGCAGTCGCGCCTGCTCGTGGTCGCCCGCCAGCAGGGCGATCCTGCCCAGTTCGACCAGGCGGCGGACGGCCTCCGCCCACAGCCCGAGCTCCTCGCTCAGCCGCAGCCCCGCGCGGTGGTGCCGGGTGGCCCGCGGGTAGTCCCCGGCGATCTCCGCGAGGGTGCCGAGCACGGCCGACGCCTGCACCTGGCCCCACCCGTCGCCCAGCTCCCGGAAGACGCGCAGCGCCTCCTCGCTGTCGGCCCGGGCCGCGGCCAGGTCGCCGCGCACATGGCGGAGCACGCCCCGGGTGCCGAGCGCCGCGGCGGTGACCCAGCGGTCGGTGAGCTCCCGCGCCCCCGTCAGCGCGCGGCCGATGAGCCGGTCGGCGTCGGCGGGATCGCCGATGCGGCAGGCGGCGAAGCCGAGGAACCACAGGGCCCGCACCCGCTCCCCCGGGTCGTCGATCGCGTCCGCGACCGCGTCGAACCGCGCGCCGGACTCCCGCTCCCCGGCCAGCATGGTGAAGGCGGCGAGCCACGCCTCGGCGGCGGCGCGCGCGGCCGGCCGCGCGGCGGGCGCCGCCGGGAGGGCGAGGGCGGCGGTCAGGGAGCGGACGGCCTCACCGGTCCGGCCGCGCAGGAACCAGTACCAGGACAGCGCGTCCGCGAGCCGCAGCGCCTCGCCCGGCGCCGTGTGCCGCAGGCCCAGGTCCAGGGCCTCGCGGAAATTGGCCGCTTCGGCGTCCAGCCGGCACAGCAGGCGGCGCTGGTCCGCGCTCCGCAGCCCGTGCCGGGAGGACTCGGCGAGCTCCGTGTAGTACCGGCCGTGGGCGAGCCGCACGGCCGCGGTCTCGCCGGCCTCGTCGAGCTTGTGGAGGCAGTACGCGGCCACCGATTCCAGCAGGCGGTACCGCGGGCCGTCCTCGCCGTGGGCGACGGCGACCAGGGAGCGGTCCACCAGCCGGGCAAGCAGGCCGGCGACCTCCGCGGGCTTCACCCCGCCCCCGGGGCACACCGCCTCCGCGGCCTCCAGGGTGCAGCCCCCGGCGTGCACGGCCAGCCTGCGGAGCACGATCCGCTCGGCCGCCGTCAGCAGCTCCCAGCTCCAGTCGATCATCGCGCGCAGGGTCTGCTGGCGGGGCGGCGCGCCGCGGCGTCCCGCGGTGAGCAGGTGGAACCGGTCGTCCAGCCGCCGCGCCAGTTGCCCGGCGCCCAGTGCCCGGATGCGGGTGGCCGCCAGTTCCAGGGCCAGGGGGATGCCGTCCAGGCGCCGGCAGATGGAGGTGACGGCCGGGAGGTTGTCGCCGGTCAGGGCGAAGCCGGGGGACGCGTCGGCGGCCCTGGCCGCGAAGAGCCGGACGGCGTCGGCCTCGGCCAGGGGTTCCACCGTCCGCAGCTTCTCGCCCGCGATGCCCAGCGGCTCCCGGCTGGTCGCCAGCACGGCGACGCCGGGGGCCGTCCGCAGCAGCGTCTCGGCGAGCCGGGCGGCGGGTTCGAGGACGTGCTCGCAGTTGTCCAGGACCAGCAGGAGCCGCTTGTCGCGCAGGGCGTCCACCAGCCGCTCGGTGGCGCCCGCGCCGGGGGTGCCGGTGTCGTCGCGGATGCCCAGGGCCGCGGAGGCCGCCTCGGCCAGCTCGTCCACCGTGCACCGCGCCCCGGGTTCCTCGGCCCGGCCGCGGGCGGCCAGCTCCACCAGCCAGGACCCGTCGGGCCGGTCCGCGGCGACGCGTCCCGCGGTCTCCAGGGCCAGCCGGGTCTTGCCGACGCCGCCGGGCCCGGTCAGGGTCACCAGTCTGCCGGTGGACAGCAGCTCCGCGGTCCCGGCGACCTCCTCCTCCCGGCCGACCAGCGCGGTGGCGGGCAGGGGGAGGTTCGTCCGCGGGCGGGGGGCCGCCGCGGGCCCGCCGCTCCCCGGCGGGGCGTGGACGGGAACCGCGGCGCCCCGGGTGGGCGGGGGCGGTTCGTGCCGCAGGATCTCCTCGTACAGGGCGACCAGCGCGGGCCCCGGGTCCAGGCCGAGCTCGTCGGCGAGCAGCCGGCGCAGCTCGTGGTAGGACTCCACCGCCTCGCCGGCCCGGCCCGCCCCGTACAGGGCGCGCATGTGGGCCGCGCGCAGCCGCTCGCGCAGCGGGTGGCGTCCCACCGGGCCGGCCAGCTCGGCCGCCACCGCGCTGTGCTCCCCCAGTTCCAGGCGGGCCTCCGCGTGCTCCTCGAGCGCGTCCAGCCACTGCTCGTCGAGGCGGGCGACGGCTTCCCGGACGAACGGCTCGTCGCGGAAGTCGGCGAACGCCGGCCCCCGCCACAGGCCCAGCGCCTCGGCGAGCAGCGCGGCCCGGGGGCGCGGCTCCCGGGTGGACCCGGCCCGGGCGGTCAGGGCCGCGAACCGGGCCGCGTCCACCGCCTCCTCGCCCTGCGGGCGCAGCACATAGCCGGGCGCCCGGTACGCCACCAGGTCCCGGCCGCCGCCGCCCGCCGCCAGCGCGCGGCGCAGCCGGGAGACACGGGTCTGCACCGCGCCCACCGGGTCGGCGGGCGGACGGCCGCCCCACAGGTCCTCCAGCAGGGTGTCCGCGGGCACCACGCGTCCCGGTTCGGCGAGGAGCGCGGCCAGCAGGGCCCGCACCTTCCGCTCCGGCACCGGCACCGGCTCGCCGTCGTCCGTCCACACGGTGAGCGGCCCCAGCACTCCGAAACGCATGGGGGCGAGCCTAACCCGGCACACGGCCCGCGGGCGGACCGGCGGAACCCCGCGGGAGACCGCTCCGGAGGCCTTCAGCGGACCGTCAGCGGACCGGCAGAGGACCTCCAGGGCCCGCGTCCATCGTGGTTCCCGTCCACCGGGAACCACACGGAGAGCGAGGCACGGATCATGAACGCGTACACGGGCAGGAAGGCCGTCATCACCGGCGGCACGCACGGCATGGGGCTGGCGATCGCGGAGGCGCTGCTCGACGGGGGCGCCGAGGTCGTCCTCACCGGGCGCAACGAGAGGACCCTGGAGGAGGCGAGGACGAAGCTGGCGTCCCGGCCGGTGCACGTGGTGCGCTCCGACGCCGCCAGCCTGGCCGACATCGACGCGCTGGGCGCGCTCGTCGAGGAGCGGCTGGGCCGCGTCGACGCCCTGTTCGTCAACCACGGGACGGCGGAGTTCCAGACGCTGGAGGAGGCCACCGAGGAGTCCTTCGACCGGCAGTTCACCGTCAACACCAAGGGGGCGTTCTTCACGGTGAAGCGGCTCGCCCCGCTGCTCCGGGACGGGGGCGCACTGGTGTTCACCACCGTCGCCAACGACGTCATCTTCCCCGGGCTGAGCGCCTACTCGGGGTCCAAGGAGGCGCTGCGGGCCATCGCCCAGGTGCTCGCCGCGGAGCTGCTGCCCCGGGGCATCCGGGTGAACGCGCTGGCGCCCGGCTTCATCGAGACCCCGACCATGGGGGTGGTGGGCCTGACCGAGGAGCAGCGGGCCGCCTTCCTGAAGCAGGGCGAGACGAGCACTCCGCTGCGGCGCAACGGCACCGTCGAGGAGGTCGCCAGGGCCGCCCTGTTCCTGGCCTTCGACGCGACGTTCACCACCGGCATCGAACTGCCCGTCGACGGCGGCTGGGGGCAGGGCCTGGTCGCGGCCGCCCATGAGGAGGCGCCGGCGGAGCCCACGGCCTGAGGCGGCCGGCGCGGGGCGGGGGCGGGGCGTCGTCGAGGGCCGGGGAGCGCCGAGGGTCCGGGAGCCGCACGGTCCCGGACCCTCGGCCGTGCCGCACGGCGGTCGCTCCGGGGCCGCGCGGGCCCGGCGCCCCCGGCTCCGTCCCGCGCTCATGCCGGAAGCGCATGGACCATGCCACTTCGGGCTTGGACCTGAGGGTCGGTCACCTGGTTGCGTGGCCGCCGTCGAGTCCCCTCACGTTCGGAGTGACGATGACCCGAGCTCGTTCCTTTTCCCGTCGTTCCCTTCTGGCCGCCGGTGTCACGGTGTCCGCGGCGGGCCTGCTCACCTCGGCCCGGCCCGCTACCGCCTCCGCGCCCGCCCCCGCCGCCGACGCCTCACGGGCCGTCGAGCGCGAGCTGCTCGACCTGGAGCAGCGGTACCGGGCCAGGCTCGGGGTGTACGCCGTCAACACCCGCACCGGGCGGACCGTGGCCCACCGCGCCGACGAGCGGTTCGCCTTCTGCTCCACCTTCAAGGGGATCGCGGTCGCCGCCGTGCTGCGCGACCACGCGCGGTGCGCGCCGCTCGACCGGGTGGTCCACTACCCGCCGGCCGACGTGCTGCGGAACTCCCCCATCACCGCCAAGCACGTGGACAGCGGCATGACGGTGGGCGAGCTGGCCGCCGCCGCGATCCAGTACAGCGACGCCGCGGCCGCCAACCTGCTGCTGCGCCAGATCGGCGGCCCCGCGGGCCTGACCGAGTTCTGCCGCTCGATCGGCGACACGACCACCCGCTCCGACCGGTGGGAGCCCGAGCTCACCACCGCCGTCCCGGGCGACCCGAGGGACACCACGACACCGCGGGCCCTCGGCCGCACCTACCAGCGCCTCACCCTGGGCCGCGCGCTCTCCCCGCGGGACCGCGCCCGGCTGGTCACCTGGCTGAAGGGGAACACCACCAGCGTCAAGCGGTTCCGGGCCGGGCTCCCGGACACCTGGGTCCTCGGCGACAAGACGGGGACGGGCGACTACGCGACCGCCAACGACGTGGGCGTCGCGTGGACGACCAAGGGGACGCCGCTGCTGCTGACCGTCATGTCGAGCAAGGACACCAAGGACGCCCCCATCGACAACGCCCTGGTCGCGGACGCGGCCCGGGTGCTCGCCGGGGCCCTGGCACCGGGCGAGTAGCCCTCTCCCGGCCCCGCCGCCGACGGTGTGACACGGGCGGCGGCGGGGCTTCGGGGGGCTTGGGGGGGGTGGTTTTCGGTCATGTCGGGGGTGGGCTGCTCGGCGGGGTGGCGCGTGCGGTCGCCGGGTGGGTGAAGGGG
>NZ_BAAGTD010000014.1:0-159865 GCF_054782095.1 Streptomyces capparidis
CTCCCCGCCCGCCCCCGCGTCGCCCGCCCCCGCCGGGCCCGCCCCCGCCCCCGGCCCCGCCCCCGCCCCCGCCCCCGCCGCCGTGCCGTGGCCGCAGCGGGTGCAGCGCCTGGCGGAGCCGGCCGCCCCGTCCCTGCCGGTCCCGCCGGGGGAGACGGGCCATGTCGTCGGCACCACGTTCGGCGACAACGCCCTGGCCTGGCGCCCGCCGCCGAGCAACCCGTTCCTCGCCTCCGCCCAGGAGTCCCGCCCGTCCTCGCTGGGCCGCCGTCTGCTGGCCAGGATCGTGGACTCGGTGCTGCTCGGCGCGGTCATGGCCGGGGCGGCGGTGCCGCTGGTGCTGCCCGCAGTCGAGCACGTGCAGGACAAGATCGACGAGGCCAGGATGACCGGCGAGACCGTCCGGGTCTGGCTGATCGACGGCACCACCGGCGCCTACCTCGGCGCCTTCCTCGCCGCGGTGCTGCTCGCCGGGTTCCTGCTGGAGGCGCTGCCCACCGCCCGGTGGGGCCGCACGCTCGGCAAGAAGCTGGTGGGGGTGCGGGTGCTGGACATCGAGGGCCACGACACCCCCACGTTCGGGCAGGCGGTGCGCCGGTGGCTGACCTACCAGGTGCTCGGGCTGCTCGTGGTGGGCGTGCTCGGCGTGCTGTGGTGCCTGTTCGACCGGCCGTGGCGGCAGTGCTGGCACGACAAGGCGGCGCGGACGTTCGTGGGGGCGGACGGCCCGGGCTGACCGCCGCCGTCCCTCCAACGGGCCGCGCCCGGAGGCGGGCCGGAACCCGCGGTGTTTCCCTTCCTACATGAGCACCCAGCAGCCGCCGCCGGACGAGGGGCCGGGGCGGGACGAGGAAGCGGACCCCTTCCGCAAGCCCCCCGGTGAGCCCGGCCCCCAGCCGCCGCCCCCGCCGGAGTACGGGGGCGCCCACCCCCACCCCGAGTCCCCGCCGCACCCGCCTCCCCACGGCGGGGAGCCGGGCGGCGGCGTCCCCTACGACCACGGCGCCGCCGACCCCCGGCTGCGCGGGATGCCCCCGCTGGCCGGCAGTTGGCGCCGGCTGGGCGCCCGCGTCCTGGACAGCCTGCTCGTGGGTGTGCCCGTGGCGGTGGTGCTGTGGGCGGTCGGCCTGGTGGACTGGACGGACGAGAACAGGGACGGCTCGGCGGACTGGGGCGGCAGCCTGCTCGGGGTGCTGGTGTACCTCGTCTACGAGGCGGTGATGTACGCCAGGAGCGGGCAGACCGTCGGCAAGATGGCCCTGGGCATCCGGGTGGCGATGCTGGAGAACGGCTCGGTGCCCACCTCGCAGGCCGCCTGGGCCCGGGCGGCCGTCTACTCGCTGCCGAACGTCGTGCCGTGCTGCGGTTCGCTGTTCTGGCTGGTGAACGTGGTGTGGCACCTGGGGGACAAGCCGTACCGGCAGTGCCTGCACGACAAGGCGGCCAGAACCGTGGTGGTCTCCGCCAGGTGAGCCCCCGCCCGGTGCGCCCCGCGGCCGGCGGGGCGGGGCGCTAGCGGACGGAGGAGCTCTCGCTCAGACTCCGCTCGGCGCCCGCCGTGCGCACCAGTGGACGGCCGGGTTCGGGAGCGCGGCGGGTCCGCCTGACGGGAGTGCCCGCCAGGGTGACGCAGGTGCCGAGGGCCAGGCCCGCCAGGCAGACCAGGGTCACCGCGGCGGTGTGGGTGACCTCGGCCAGCAGCAGCACGGCGAGGGTGAACAGGACCACCGTGGCCGTGCCGCCGGCCATCCGAGCGGGGGTCGGACGCGTCATGGCGTGCTCCGTCCTTCAGAGCGAGGGGGAATGCGGTCATGGCCACATGGCTGCGCCGTTACCAAGACTCTACGGGGGGAGATGCCCTCATGGAACGCCCGGTAAGCGCCAACTGACGCACCGTGCGTCAGAAGGGGCGCACGGAAGCGTTCAGCGGTCGCATCATCAGGCAAACACACAACAAGACAGTGTGACTGTCACTCTGGATGGCGCGTATGTCGTCCCCTCGTACGCCACTCGCACCACGCTCGGGTGCTCCGGCCGACGTGCCCGGACGGGACCGGGGTGTCCGGTAGTCGCACACCGAGGACCGCTCACCGTACCGGAGTTGGTGTGTTCAAAACAAGGACTGTCTTTTCGTCCCCCGCTTCGATCGAATGGGCGCCCTGTGCCGAGCGGGCGGGGTCGGTGCCGCCCGGCGGTCCGTCGAAGCGGAGGACGTGGGGTCATTGAGCAGCCAACGCAAGATCAGACCCGTGGTGGCGGCGGCAGCCCTGGCGGCTGCCCTGGGGGCCGCCGCACTGCCCGGGACGGCGTTCGCCTCGGGCACCCCGTCGGGTGCGCCGAGCAGCGGCGCGCCGGCGGTGGAGCGGGCGCGGGACAGCGGCCCGGACAAGCACGCGCACAACCTGCCGGGACCGCTCACCGAGCGGGAGAACGCCAAGCGCCAGGAGGCCATCAAGCAACTGGTCTCCGGTGAGGCCGACATCAAGCAGCGCGGTGCCTCGAAGAGCCTGCGGCTCGGCAAGAACAAGTACGTCGAGCTGGACCGGGAGAAGACCGACAAGATCTTCACCATCCTGGTCGAGTTCGGCGACAAGGTGGACACCTCCACCATGCACGACCCCGACGGCTCCGGGCCGCAGCCGCCCGTCGTCAAGTACGGCGGCAGCCCGGGACCCGCGCACAACCAGATACCCGAGCCGGATCGGAGCAAGGACAACACCACGATCTGGCAGCCGGACTTCGACCGGAAGCACTACGAGGACCTGTACTTCGCCAAGGAGGGCGAGTCCTCGGTCGCCACGTACTACGAGAAGCAGTCCTCGGGCCGCTACTCCGTGGACGGAGTGGTCTCCGACTGGGTGAAGGTCGAGTACAACGAGGCCCGCTACGGCTCCAACTGGTGCGGCGGCAGCACCTGCCGCAACGCCTGGGACCTGGTGCGCGACGGCGCCAACCAGTGGGTCGCCGACCAGCGGGCCGCGGGCCGCACCGACGCCGAGATCCGGGCGGACCTCGCCGCGTACGACGAGTGGGACCGCTACGACTTCGACGGCGACGGCAACTTCAACGAGCGCGACGGCTACATCGACCACTTCCAGATCGTGCACGCCGGCGAGGACGAGTCGGCCGGCGGCGGCCAGCAGGGCACCGACGCGCTGTGGGCGCACCGCTGGTACGCCTACGTCACCGACGCGGGCCGCACCGGCCCCGAGGGCAACCGCCTCGGCGGCGCCGAGATCGGCGGCACCGGCCTGTGGGTGGGCGACTACACCCTCCAGCCGGAGAACGGCGGCCTCGGCGTGTTCGCCCACGAGTACGGCCACGACCTGGGCCTGCCCGACCACTACGACACCACGTACGTCGGCGAGAACTCCTCCGCCTTCTGGACGCTGATGTCCGGCGGCTCCTGGCTGAGCGACGGCACCACCGACATCGGCTCGATGCCGGGCGACATGTCCGCCTGGGACAAGCTCCAGCTCGGCTGGCTGGACTTCGAGACGGCCAAGGCGGCGACCGACTCCACCCACACCCTGGGCGTGGCCGAGTACAACACCGCCAACCCCCAGGCCCTGGTGGTCGAGCTGCCCAAGAAGCCCGTCACCACCACCATCGCCACGCCCGCCGAGGGCGCCAAGCAGTGGTGGAGCGGCCAGGGCGACAGCCTGCGCAACACCCTCACCCGCAGCGTGGACCTCACCGGCAAGTCCGACGCCGCGCTGCGGCTCAAGGGCTGGTACGAGATCGAGGACGGGTACGACTACCTCTACACCGAGGTGTCCACCGACGGCGGCGCCACCTGGACCGCGCTCGACGGCACGGCCGGCGGCCAGGCCCTGCCCCGCGACGGCGGCGGCACCCCGGCGCTGACCGGCGAGAGCCCGTACACCGACCTGGCGTTCCCGCTGAGCGCCTACGCGGGCCAGAAGATCGACCTGCGCTTCCGGTACCAGACCGACAGCAGCCTGACCCTGAAGGGCTTCGCCGCCGACGCCATCAGCGTGACGGCCGACGGCGCGGCGCTGTTCACCGACGGCGCCGAGACCGACGACGCCGGGTGGACCGCGAACGGCTTCTCCCGCATCGGCGAGGGCTTCACCAAGGAGTACGCGCAGTACTACATCGCGGAGAACCGGCAGTACGTCTCCTACGACCGGGTGCTGCGCACCGGCCCGTACAACGTCGGGGACGCCGCGAACAAGCCGGACTGGGTGGAGCGCTTCCCGTACCAGAACGGCCTGCTGATCTCGCTGTGGGACACCTCCCAGTCGGACAACGACGTCGGCAACCACCCGGGCGAGGGCCTGATCCTGCCGGTGGACGCCCACGGCGCCAAGCCGCTGAAGTGGAGCGACGGCACCTACATGCGCACCCGCATCCAGGCGTTCGACGCGACGTTCAGTTGGTACCCGACGGACGGGTTCACCCTGCACAGGAACGGCGTGCCGACCAAGGTGCGGCCGCAGGCCGGCGTGCCGGTGTTCGACGACCGCAAGGGCACGTACTGGTCGCCGGAGACCCCGTACGCGAGCGTGAAGGTGCCGGACACCAACACCAGGATCAGCATCGTCTCGGAGACGCCGTTCCACTCCCCGACGATGAAGATCAAGGTGAGCAAGTCCACCAAGTGAGCGACCGCGTCTCCTGATGCGGGACGGCCTCACGGCGGCCCCGCGGGCACTCGGCCCGCGGGGCCGCCGCGCGCCCGGCCGCGGTTCCCCCGATCCGGTGGCGTGGCCGCGCCGCCGGGGTGATCATGGCGTGGGAGGAACCGTCCCCGCGCCGCGGCCCCGCCAAGGGCGCGGCCGGCCCCGGAGGGAGCGCGATGGCGACGGGAGGAACCGGGGGAGGCTTCGTCCGGCTGCCCGACCGCACGGTGATCGTGGCGCTGCACCTGCCGCACCCCGCGGGCCCTTCCTGGCACCGGGAGGGCCCCGAGGGGGACCCGCCGCGGGTGCGGGTGCTGGTGCACGCCGCCAACCGCCAGCGCGCCCTGACCCGGCTGCGCAACCTCGGCTTCCGCTCGGTGCACCTGCGCGGCAACACCGCCCCGCCCACCCTGGACGAGGTCAGCGCGGTGCTGCACCACCCGCAGGGCCTGCTGTGGCGCCCCGCGGACGCGGCGGAGACGGTGCTGTGGCGCCCGGTGAGCGCCCTGTTCCGGCCGGCGGACCGCCCGGCGGGGCCGGAGGGGATCCGCCCTTAGAGGTCGTCCGCCAGCAGGGGGTGCCCGGACAGCTTCACGCCCGCGTCGCGCATCTCGGTGAGCGCCCGCTCGGTCGTCGGGCGGGCCACCCCGGCCGTCAGATCGAGCAGCACCTGGGTGGTGAAGCCCTCGCGGACCGCGTCGAGGGCGGTGGCGCGCACACAGTGGTCGGTGGCGATGCCCACGATGTCCACCTCGGCCACGCGCCGGTCGCGCAGCCAGTCGGCGAGCCGGACCCCGTTCTCGTCCAGGCCCTCGAAGCCGCTGTACGCCGCCGTGTAGGCGCCCTTGTCGAACACCGCCTCCACCGCGCCGGAGGTCACCGAGGGCGCGAAGTTCGGGTGGAAGCCGACCCCCTCGGTGCCCGCCACGCAGTGCGGGGGCCAGGAGTCCACGTAGTCGGGCCGGTCGGAGAAGTGCGGTCCCGGGTCTATGTGCCGGTCGCGCGTGGCGACGACGTGCGCGTAGCCCGCGGCCGACTCGGCCACCAGGTCGGTGATGGCGGCCGCCACCTCGGCCCCGCCGGCGACGGCGAGGCTGCCGCCTTCGCAGAAGTCGTTCTGGACGTCGATGACGATCAGTGCCCGGTGCATGGTGCGTCCTTACGTCGAGGGAGGAGGAGCGCGTGGAGCGCGCGGGGGCGCGGCGGACCGGCCGGCGGCGGGCCGTCGCGGGTGCCGGGCGAGGACGCTGCCCGCACGTCACCGAGGTTAGAGAGTGCAACGGGCGCACGGGAGGGGGCACTCGCGCAGCCGTACGGTGCTCGCGGGGCACCGCCCGAGCAGGACGGCACACCGCCGGAGCGCGGCGCTCCGGCGCGGCCCGGCGGGATCACGCCGTCTCCGTGGGGAGCACCGGCTCGCCGCGGGACAGCATCGTCGCCGACATGGGCAGGCCGGCGCGGGCCCGCACATGCCGCTCACGTGCCGCGTCCAGCGGCTCCCGGCCCACCGCCTCCCCGGCGAGCACCAGCGGCACCAGCAGTTGCCGGTCGGCCAGCTCCGGCGGGACGGGGCCGGTGCCGACGACCTCCGCCTCGGCCACCCCGTCCGCGTCCAGGCGCCTGGCCGCCCACTTGCGCCCCCCCGCGCTGCCCTTGGCGCCCATCGACTTCTTCGCGACGGGCTCGAGCGGCGCGTCCCGCCCCGGGGTCCTGGCCCGCGCCACCAGCTTGTACACCATCGACGCCGTCGGGTGGCCGCTGCCCGTCACCAACTGGGTGCCGACCCCGTAGGCGTCCACGGGGGCCGCGGCCAGCGAGGCGATCGCGTACTCGTCCAGGTCGCTGGTGACGATGATCCGGGTGTCCCGCGCCCCCAGGCCGTCCAACTGCTGGCGCACCCGGTGGGCGAGCAGCAGCAGGTCGCCCGAGTCGATCCGCACCGCGCCCAGACCGGTCCCGGCCACCTCCACGGCGGCGCGCACCGCCTCGGCCACGTCGTAGGTGTCCACCAGCAGCGTCGTGCCGTGGCCCAGCGTCTCCACCTGCGCGGTGAACGCCTCCCGCTCGCTGTCGTGCAGCAGGGTGAACGCGTGGGCGCTGGTCCCGATGGTCGGGATGCCGTACCTGAAGCCCGCGGCCAGGTTCGAGGTGCTGGCGAACCCGCCGACGTAGGCGGCCCGCGAGCAGGCCACCGCGGCCAGCTCGTGGGTGCGGCGGGCGCCCATCTCCATCAGCGGCCGCCCGCCCGCGGCGACGGCCATCCGGGAGGCGGCGGCGGCGATCGCCGAGTCGTGGTTGAGGATCGACAGGATCACCGTCTCCAGCAGCACCGCCTCCGCGAAGGTGCTCTCCACCCGCATGATCGGCGAGCCGGGGAAGTACACCTCGCCCTCGGGGTAGCCGAGGATGTCGCCGCGGAACCGGAAGTCCTCCAGCCAGCGGACGGTGTCCTCGTCCACGACGCGCTCGCTGGACAGGAACGACAGCACCGCGTCGTCGAACCGGAAGTTCTCCACCGCGTCCAGCACCCGCCCGGTGCCGCCCACCACCCCGTAGCGGCGGCCCTCGGGCAGGCGGCGGGTGAACACCTCGAAGACGGACCGCCGCTCGGCGGCGCCGCTGCGGAGGGCGGCCTGGAGCATGGTCAGCTCGTAGCGGTCGGTGAACAGCGCGGTGGACGGGACGAGCACCGGCAGCCCCAGCGCGGTGGCCGTCTCGCGTCCGCGGGTGTGGTTGAGTTCGAAGCCCTGGGAGTCCATGCGTTCGATGGTACTCGGAATACTCGTCACTCTGACGAAATGGGGGTGGGCCCGGCTCCGGGCGGGTCTCCCGGGGGTGGCACCTCCTCGCGAGTCCCCGGCCTCTCCCAACCGCCCGGCCCACCTCCTCGCAACCGCCCCGGCCTCTTCCCAGCCGCCAGGCTCACCTCCTCGCAAGCTCCCGGCCTCTACCCCCCGGCTTGCCTCCTCGCATACTTCCGCCCTCCTCGCAAACCCCCGCCCTCCTCGCAAGCCCTCGGCCTCCTCGCAAACCCACGCCCACCTCGAAACCCCCACCTCCGGTCAGGGCCCCTTACCCCTCACCCCCCGCCCCGAGGCCCCGACCATTCGGAAGACCACCTCCCCAACGCAACCAAACGCCTTCCGAGGAGCCCATTCACGGAGCAGGCGGAGCCCATGGCAGCATGGGCAGTGTGAGTGTCGCGCCCATGGAGACCGAGAGCACCGAGTCGCGGGAGGCACCGTTCGAGGCCCCCAGTCCGGATGTGCCCTGGGTGACGATCGTCCACAACGACCCGGTCAACCTCATGAGCTATGTGACGTACGTGTTCCAGACGTACTTCGGGTACCCCAAGCCCAAGGCGGAGAAGCTCATGCTCGACGTCCACCACAAGGGCCGCGCCGTGGTCTCCAGCGGCTCCCGCGAGGAGATGGAGCGCGACGTGCAGGCGATGCACGGCTACGGCCTGTGGGCGACCCTCCAGCAGGACCGCTGACGTGGCGGGGCACTTCCAGGCGGCGGCCGGCGGCGGCGCGGCGATCGCCCTCGACGAGGTGGAGATCTCGATCCTGCGCAGCCTCGCCGTGCAGTTGATGGAGCTGATCGGCCCCGGGCCGGTCGAGGAGGAGGGCGGCGACCCGCTGGCGGCGCTGCTCGCGGAGGGCCCGAGCAGCCCGCCGAAGGACCCGGCGCTGGCGCGGCTGTTCCCGGACGCCTACCGCGACCCGGAGCGGCCGGACGACCCGGAGGCGGACGCGGCGTCCGCGGAGTTCCGCCGGTTCACCGAGAACGACCTGCGGGCCCGCAAGCGCGACGACGCCCTGGCGGTGGTCCGCAGTCTGGACCGGCTGTCCGCGGCCGGCAGCGGCGGCGCGGTGCTGGTGCTGGACGCCGAGGAGTGCAGGCGCTGGCTGGGCGCCCTGAACGACCTGCGGCTGACCATCGGCACCCGGCTGGAGGTCACCGAGGAGGAGTCGGACGAGCTGTACCGGCTGCCGGACTCCGACCCGCGCAAGCCGATGGTGCTGGCGTACCTGTGGCTGGGCGGCCTCCAGGAGTCGCTCGTGGAGACCCTGCTCCCGCCGTCCCCCTGACCGCCGCCCCCGGCCGGCCGCCCCGGCGCCGCCTCCCGGCCCGCGCCGGACACCTCCCGTCCGGGTCCGCGACAGGTGATCTTCACACGGATTTGAGGTTGCTCTGAGTTACCGACGTGTCGGCGGACGTAGAGATTCCGTGTTCGTATAACGATCCAACCGAACCTTTGCTGCCTTTCGTCCCGTTTTGACGCGTCCGCATGGTGATCTGCGTGGCGCAGTTCACAACTACTTCGTCGCTCTCCGTGGTAGGAATCCCCGATCGGAACACAGGACGAAGGGCACTCACCCATGGACCAGCGGACCGAACGCGACGCCGCCCCTGAGGAGGGCTACCAGCGGGGTCTCGGCAGCCGTCAGATCCAGATGATCGCGATCGGCGGCGCCATCGGCACCGGGCTCTTCCTCGGCGCGGGCACGGCCATCTCCGAGGCCGGCCCCAGCCTGATCCTGATGTACGCCATCGCCGGCGTGATCATCTTCTTCATCATGCGGGCGCTCGGCGAGCTGCTGACGTACCGCCCCGTCTCCGGCTCGTTCGCCGACTACGCGCGCGAGTTCATCAGCCCGTTCTTCGGCTTCGTCACCGGCTGGACCTACTGGCTGATGTGGGTGGTCACCGGCATGGCCGAGGTCACCGCCGCCGCCACCTACATCCACTACTGGTGGCCCGACATCGACCAGTGGATCTCCGCCGCGATCTTCCTCGTGGTGCTCTTCGCCGCCAACCTGATCTCGGTGAAGCTCTTCGGCGAGGTCGAGTTCTGGTTCTCGATGATCAAGGTCACCGCGATCATCGGCATGATCCTCATCGGTCTCGGCGTGGTCATCCTCGGCGTGTCCGACGCGGGCGACACCGCCTCCTTCACCCACCTGTGGTCCGACGGCGGCATGTTCCCGACCGGCGTCGGCAAGTCGCTGATGACGCTCCAGATCGTGATGTTCGCCTACCTGGCCGTGGAGCTCGTCGGCGTCACCGCGGGCGAGGCGGAGAACCCGCGCGAGACGCTGCCCAGGGCGATCAACACCCTGCCGTGGCGCATCGGCATCTTCTACGTCGGCGCGCTGGTCGTGATCCTGTCCGTGGTGAGCTGGACGGAGTTCGAGCCCGGCGTGAGCCCGTTCGTGGCCGCGTTCGCCAAGATCGGCATCCCCGCGGGCGCCGGCATCGTGAACTTCGTGGTGCTCACCGCCGCCCTGTCGTCCTGCAACTCCGGCATGTACTCCACCGGCCGCATGCTGCGCGACCTGGCGCTCAACGGCCAGGGCCCGAAGCTGTTCACCCGCCTCAACTCCCGGCAGACCCCGGCCACCGGCATCCTGGTGTCGATGGCGCTGATGGGCATCGGCGTGTGGATCAACTACGTGGACCCCGAGGGCGCGTTCAAGTACATCACCGCCTTCGCCACCGTCGCCGGCGTGTGGACGTGGTCGATGATCCTGATCTCGCACATCCGCTACCGCGCCGCCGTGCGCGCCGGGCGGGCCGCCGAGGCCTGGTTCAAGGCCCCGGGCGCCCCGTGGACGAGCTGGTTCGCGCTGGCGTTCCTCGGCCTGGTCTTCGTCCTCATCGGCCTCGACGAGGACGCGCGCATCGCGCTGTACGGCGCCCCGGTGTGGTTCGCGGTGCTCGGCGCCGGCTTCCTGTACCTGCGCCGGCGCAACCCGGAGGCGTTCGCGCCCAAGGCCCATGTGCCGCCGTCCGACGGCGAGAGCGCGGACGCGGCGGCCGTGCCGCTCGCCAAGGGCTGAGCGCCCCGCCCGCCGGGCCGAGCGCGCCCGCCGAGCCGTCCACCCTGCGGACCGGCCCCCTGGGGCCGGTCCGCAGGGCCGTCTTATCCTGTTCCGCATGCTGACCATCACCCGGGCCCTGCACGACGCCATAGTCGCCCACGCGCGAGCGGACCACCCGGACGAGGCGTGCGGAGTGATCGCCGGACCCGCGGGCAGCGACCGGCCCGAGCGGCACATCCCCATGCTGAACGCCGCCCGCTCGCCCACCTTCTACGAGTTCGACTCCGCCGACCTGCTCAAGCTCTACCGCGAGCTGGACGACCGCGACGAGGAACCCGTCGTCATCTACCACTCGCACACCGCCACCGAGGCGTATCCCTCCCGCACCGACATCGCCTACGCCAACGAGCCCGGGGCCCACTACGTGCTGGTCTCCACGGCCGAGTGCGGCGGCCGTCGGGCCGTCGGCGAGGGGCCGTTCCAGTTCCGCTCGTTCCGCATCGTGGACGGCGTGGTCACGGAGGAGCCGGTGACCGTGGTGGACGCCTATCCGGCCTGACCACATCGCGAGACGGGGCTCCGGGAACCCCCCTCGGGAATCGATAACATGACCCCATGTGTTCCCCCGACGTGAGTGATGACAACGGCAGGGCCCCGCTGCTCGTGGCGCGCCTGCACGTCGACCTGTGCCGCCTCGCCAGCGCGATGTGTCGCTGAGGCCGGGCGCCGCGGCGCGGCGCGCGCACAGTCCTCCCGTTCCTTATGACGACTTCCTCACCTCCAGGAGCACCCAAGCCATGGCCATCGAGGTCCGCATCCCGACCATCCTGCGCACCTACACCGACGGCGCGAAGGCGGTGGAGGGCACCGGCAGCACGCTCTCCGAGCTCTTCGACGACCTCGAGACCCGCCACCCCGGCATCCGCGAGCGCCTGGTCGAGGGCGGGGAGCTGCGCCGCTTCGTCAACGTCTACCTCAACGACGAGGACGTCCGCTTCCTGGAGGGCATCTCCACCGGTCTGGCCGACGGCGACAACGTCACGATCCTCCCCGCGGTCGCGGGCGGCTGAGCGATGCGCTACGAATCGCCGCTCGCCGCGGTCGGCAACACCCCGCTGGTGCGGCTGACCAGCCTGTCCCCGTCCGCCGAGGTCGGCGTGTGGGCCAAGCTGGAGGACCGCAACCCCACCGGCTCGGTCAAGGACCGCCCGGCGCTGCGCATGATCGAGCGGGCCGAGCAGGAGGGGCGGCTCACCCCGGGCTGCACCATCTTGGAGCCGACCTCGGGCAACACCGGCATCTCGCTGGCCATGGCGGCCCGGCTCAAGGGTTACCGGATCGTCTGCGTGATGCCGGAGAACACCAGCGAGGAGCGGCGCGAGCTGCTGCGGATGTGGGGCGCCGAGATCATCTCCTCCCCGGCGGCGGGCGGCTCCAACACCGCGGTGCGGGTCGCCAAGCAACTGGCCGCGGAGCACCCGGACTGGGTCATGCTCTACCAGTACGGCAACCCGGCGAACGTCGAGGCGCACTACGCGGGCACCGGCCCGGAGATCCTCGCCGACCTGCCGACCGTCACCCACTTCGTGGCGGGCCTGGGCACCACGGGCACCCTGATGGGCGTGGGCCGCTACCTGCGCGAGCACGTCCCAGGCGTGGCGATCGTGGCCGCCGAGCCCCGCTACGACGACCTGGTGTACGGGCTGCGCAACCTGGACGAGGGCTTCGTGCCCGAGCTGTACGACGCCTCGGTGCTCACCAGCCGCTACTCGGTGGGCTCCGAGGACGCGGTGCGCCGCACCAGGGAGCTGCTCCGGCAGGAGGGCATCTTCGCCGGCGTCTCCACCGGAGCCGCCCTGCACGCGGCGCTGGGCGTGGCCCGCAAGGCCGAGCGGGCGGGGGAGCGCGCCGACATCGTCTTCGTCGTGGCGGACGGCGGATGGAAGTACCTGTCCACCGGGATCTACACCGCGGAGACCACCGAGGCGGCGGTCAAGGCGCTGCACGGGCAGTTGTGGGCGTGAGCCGGGCCCTGCCGAGGGGCTGACCCCCGCAGGACCGGTGCCGGTGGGGGCGGCCCTCCCGGGGCGAAGGGGCCGAAGCCCCTGCCCCCCACCGGATGCTCCGTCCCCCGGGTCTCCGTCCCCCGGGCCCCGTCCGGACTCCCGGAGCCCTTCTCTCCCCTCCCGCCCCGCCCCCCAGCAGGGCACCCGGGTGATTCGGCCCACAACGGCGACCCGGAACATCGGCGTCCGGCTTCCGGCGGCTTACCCTCGTCTGACATGGCGGCCCGCCCCCGCCGTCATCCGCCGACCCGGCGGCCGCGCACCCCCACCGCGGCACGGACCGGGCGCTCGGTGGCGCGCGGGCGCCCGGGTGCCACCGTCCGCGACCTGGCAAGGCCCCCCGGACCACCGCTGGAGGTTCCTGCACATGAAGCTCACCGTCGTCGGCTGCGCCGGGTCGTTTCCTGCCGTGGACTCGCCCTGCTCGAGCTATCTCGTCGAGGCCGACGGCTTCCGGCTGCTGATCGACATGGGCAACGGCGCCCTCGGCGAGCTCCAGCGCCACTGCGGGCTGTACGACCTGGACGCGGTGCTGCTCAGCCATCTGCACGCCGACCACTGCATCGACATGTGCGCCTACTGGGTGGTCCGCTACTACCGCCAGGAGGGCGGGCCCGCCGGGCGGCTGCCGGTGTACGGGCCGGAGGGCACCGAGGAGCGGCTGTGCAGCGCCTACGGCGACCTGCCGAAGGACACCGCGATGCGCGAGGTGTACGACTTCCGCACGCTGCGCCCCGGCACCTTCGACGTGGGCCCGTTCACGGTGCGGGCCGAGCGGGTCAGCCACCCGGTGGAGGCGTTCGGGTTCCGGGTCGAGCACGGCGGCGGCGCGCTGGCGTACTCCGGGGACACCGGGCCGTGCGACGCGCTGGTGGACCTGGCCCGCGACACCGACCTGTTCCTGTGCGAGGCGTCGTTCACCTTCGGCAAGGAGGACATCCCCGAGCTGCACCTCAACGGCAGGGAGGCGGGCGAGCTCGCGTCCCGCGCCGGGGCGTCCCGGCTGGTGCTCACCCACATCCCGCCGTGGACGGACGCGGGCCGCAACCTGGCGGACGCCCGGGAGGCCTTCGCGGGGCCCGCCGAGGTCGCCAGGTGCGGCGCCGTCTACGAGGTGGGCGGTCAGGACCGGCGGCGGTCCCTCACGCCCTGGTGATGTCCTCGATCTCCTCCTCGGGCTCCCGGCCCGGGGTGGGCAGGTCGAACTTGATGATCACGAAGCGGAACGTGACGTAGTACACGGCCGCGAAGACCAGGCCGATCGGGATGATCAGCCACTGCCTGCTGCCCAGGTGCCAGTTCACCAGGAAGTCGATCAGCCCGGCGGAGAAGCTGAACCCGGTGTGGACGTCCAGCGCCCAGGTCACCGCGAGCGACAGGCCGGTCAGCACCGCGTGCAGGGCGTAGAGCACCGGCGCGATGAACATGAACGCGAACTCGATCGGCTCGGTGACGCCCGTCACGAACGAGGTCAGCGCGAACGACATCATCATGCCGGTGACGGCCTTGCGGCGCTCGGGCCTGGCGCAGTGCGCGATGGCGAGCGCGGCGGCCGGGAGCGCGAACATCATGATCGGGAAGAAGCCGCTCATGAACATCCCGGCCTCGGGGTCGCCCGCCAGGAACCGGGTGAGGTCGCCCTTGACCACCTCGCCCGAGGCGTCGGTGAAGGAGCCCGCCTCGAACCAGGCGAAGGTGTTCACGAACTGGTGCATGCCGACGGGGATCAGGGCGCGGTTGACGGTGCCGAAGATGCCCGCGCCCACCGGGCCGAGCCCGATCAGGCCGTCGCTCGCGGAGGAGATGGCGTCGCCGACGGGCTCCCAGGCCAGGCCGAACAGCACGCCGAGCGCGGTGCCGATGAAGGCCATGAGGATGGGCACCAGGCGGCGGCCGTTGAAGAAGCCGAGCCACTCCACCAGCCGGGTGCGGTGGTAGCGCTGCCAGACCACGGCGGCGATCAGGCCGATGACGATGCCGCCGAGCACGCTCGGGTTCTGCGGCTCGCCCGCGTCGTCCGGGAAGACCTCGAGCACCTTGTGGAAGACCAGGTAGCCGGCGACGGCGGCGAGCGCGGTGGAGCCGTCGGCCTTCTTGGCGAAGCCGATGGCCACGCCGATGCAGAACAGCAGCGGCAGGGCGAACGAGCCGTCGAGCAGGGCGCCGCCCGCGCTCGCGCAGACCTCGGCCACCTTGTCCCAGCCCAGGCCGTCCTTGCCGAGCACCCCGTCCTGGCCGAGGCCCACCAGCAGGCCGGCCGCGGGCAGGACGGCGATGGGGAGCTGAAGGCTGCGGCCGATCTTCTGGAGTCCTTGGAGCAGGGCGGAGCCCCAGCGCTTGCCCGCGGGCGCGGGGGCGGTGGCCGTGGTCATGACGTTCCTCCTTGCGGGGACGCCGGGGGAGCCTGGAGCGGGGGGCCTGGGGACAGCGGCGTCCTGTGGTATCTGACGACCAGTGGTCTACACCACCTGGTTGCGAACCAGTTGTATAACACGGTCGCCGGTGCTTACGGAACCTCCGGCTCCGTGCGGGCCGCGCCCGGCCCGCCGGGCGGCCCCGCCGCGGTGCGCCCCCGGCCCGCCCGCGGTGCGCCCGGGGGCCGCGCCGGTTGCCCCGCGACGATATATTGGTGTAGACCAGTGCGACCGGATACGCCCGGGAACGTCCGGGAACAGGGAGTTGAGCATGGCCGGCAAGGCGGAGAAGATCGTTGCGGGGCTCGGCGGCATCGAGAACATCGTCGAGATCGAGGGCTGCATCACCCGGCTGCGCGTCGACGTGGCCGACGCCTCGCTGGTGGACGACGCCGCGCTGAAGGCCGCGGGCGCGCACGGCGTGGTGCGGATGGGCACCGCCATCCAGGTCGTCGTCGGCACCGAGGCCGACCCGATCGCGGCCGACATCGAAGACATGATGTGACCCTCGCGGGCCCCGGGGCGGCGCCCGCCGCCGCCCCGCCCGCACCGCGGCTCCGCGCCGTCCGCCGGGCGGGTTCACCGGACGGGTGAGAGCCGCCGTCCGGGGGGTGCCCGGGGCGCCGTTGCGGATAAGGTCGGCGGCATGCTTGCGAACCAGCCCGCACCGGCGGCCCGCGCCGACGGCCGCGCCCCCGACCAGCTCCGCCCCGTCACCGTCGAGCGGGCGTGGAGCAAGCACGCCGAGGGATCGGTGCTGATCTCCTTCGGCGACACCAAGGTCTTCTGCACCGCCAGCGTCACCGAGGGCGTGCCGCGCTGGCGCAAGGGCAGCGGCGAGGGCTGGGTCACCGCCGAGTACTCCATGCTGCCCCGCGCCACCAACACCCGCGGCGACCGCGAGGCCGTGCGCGGCCGGATCGGCGGGCGCACCCACGAGATCTCCCGGCTCATCGGGCGCTCCCTGCGCGCCGTCATCGACTACCGGGCGCTGGGCGAGAACACCGTCGTCCTGGACTGCGACGTCCTCCAGGCCGACGGCGGCACCCGCACGGCCGCGATCACCGGCGCCTACGTCGCGCTCGCCGACGCGGTGGCCTGGATGCGCGAGCGGAAGCTGGTCAAGGCGAAGGCGCAGCCGCTCACCGGCTCGGTCAGCGCGGTCAGCGTGGGCATCGTCGGCGGCGTCCCCCTGCTCGACCTCGCCTACGAGGAGGACGTGCGCGCCGAGACCGACATGAACGTGGTGTGCACCGGCGACGGGCGGTTCGTGGAGGTGCAGGGCACCGCCGAGGGCGAGCCCTTCGCCCGCGCCGAGCTGGACGCGCTGCTCGACCTCGCGGTCGCGGGATGCGCCGGCCTGGACGCGGTCCAGCGGGCCGCGCTGGAGTCCGGGAACGCGTAGCGGGCGCCGCCCGTTGGGTAAAGCGAAAGCAAAGCAGCCCTCGGGCAGACCCGAAAGGAGCGGAATGCGCAGAACCGCAAGGCCGCGTCCGCGCCGCACCGCGTCCCTCCTCGCCGCCACCGCGGCGGCGGCCGTCGTGCTGTCGTTCACCACGGCCTGCGAGGCCGTCGACAAGGCCCTCGACTGCGGCCAGCTCGCCGTGGACATCAGCGCCGACACCCAGCAGTTCACCGACGCCATGGCCAACGCGGACAGCGATCCGCAGGGCGCCATCGACGCGCTGAACGAGATCGACCGCGACCTCGACAAGCTCGGCGAGCGCACCGACAACGCCGATGTGCGCAAGGCGGTGGACAACCTTGCCACGCAGGTCACCGACACCAGGCAGGCCCTGGAGGACGGCCGGGTACCCTCGGCCACGCCGGTCGCCGACGCCACCGCGGAACTGGCCAAGGTCTGCGCCCCCGGCTGAGGCGGCGGGGGCCGGCCGGCCGCACGCGGGGCGCCCGGTGACCGGCTGCCCCGAACCGGCACCCACACCCCCGAGGAGACCCATGCGCCTGGTGCTCGCCACCCGCAACGTCCACAAGGTCGCCGAGCTGCGCGCCATCCTCGCCGACGCGGGGCTCGGCCACGAGCTCGTCGGCGCGGCCGAGTACCCCGACGTCCCCGACGTCCCCGAGACTGGTGTCACCTTCGCCGAGAACGCGCTGATCAAGGCGCGCGCCTTGGCGGAGGCCACCGGCCTGCCCGCCGTCGCCGACGACTCCGGGCTGTGCGTGGACGTGCTCGGCGGCGCCCCCGGGATCCTCTCCGCCCGCTGGAGCGGCCGCCACGGCGACGACCGGGCCAACCTGGAGCTGCTGCTGGCCCAGCTCGCCGACATCCCCGACGCCCACCGCGGCGCCCACTTCGCCTGCGCCGCCGCCCTGGCCCTGCCCGACGGCACCGAGCGGGTCGTGGAGGGCAGGCTGGAGGGCGTGCTGCGCCGCGAGCCCGCCGGCGCCGGCGGCTTCGGCTACGACCCGATCCTCCAGCCGCTGGGGGAGAGCCGCACCTGCGCCGAGCTCTCCCCCGAGGAGAAGAACGCCATCAGCCACCGGGGCAAGGCGTTCCGGGAGCTGGTGCCCGCGGTGCGGGAGCTGGTGGGCTGACGGCGCACTGCGGCGGGCGGCGCCCGCCGGGTAAGGTGGGCGCGGGGGCCGTAGCCCAACTGGCAGGAGGCAGCAGGTTTAGGTCCTGCGCAGTGCGAGTTCGAATCTCGTCGGCCCCACGGTTCCGCCTCCGGCGGGCGCGCGCCGTTCACGTGGCGGGGCTCCTCGCAAGGGTGTGGGGGTGGGTGGTCCTCCGGAGGCCAGGGGACTTCGCCTCCTGGACCCCCACCGGGGGCTGCGCCCCCGGACCCCGCCCCGGCCGCGTCCCTGCGTCCCGCCGGGGCTGCGCCCCGGCCCTGCTCAAGTCCGGCCCCGGCTCGCGTACAGCCGGGCGATCACCTCCTCGATCGCGGGCTCGCGGATCGACAGGTCCTCCAGCGGGTACTCCGCCGCGAGCGCGGCCACCAGCGGCGCGGCGCTGGCCGCGGCGGGGAACGCCAGCCACTGGCGGGGCCCCTCCACCCGCACCGTGCGGGTGCCCGGCAGCGCGATCGGCGGCAGCTCCCGCGCCAGGTCCACCACCAGGGTGCGCTCGCTGCCGCCGTCCAGGTGCAGCGCCTCCAGGCCCCCGTCGTGCACCAGGCGCCCGTGGTCGATCACCATCACCCGGGTGCAGAGCTGCTCCATGTCGGACATGTCGTGGGTGGTCAGCAGCACCGTGGTGCCGTGCTCGGCGTTGACCGTCCGCAGGAACTCCCGCACCTTCGCCTTGCTGACCACGTCGAGCCCGATCGTCGGCTCGTCCAGGTACAGCACCTCAGGGTCGTGCAGCAGCGCCGCCGCGATGTCGCCGCGCATCCGCTGGCCCAGCGAGAGCTGACGGACCGGCACGTCCAGCAGCGGCCCGAGGTCGAGCAGCTCCGTGCACCGGTCGAGGTTCTCCCGGTAGCGGGCGGGCGGGATCCGGTACATGCGCCGGATCAGGCCGTAGGAGTCCCGCAGCGGCAGGTCCCACCACAGCGTGGTGCGCTGCCCGAACACCACCCCGATCCGCCGGGCCAGCCGGTTGCGCTCCCGCGACGGGTCGAGGCCGGCCACCCGCAGCGTGCCCGAGGACGGCACCAGGATGCCCGTCAGCATCTTGATGGTGGTGGACTTGCCCGCGCCGTTCGGCCCGATGTACCCGACCATCTCCCCGCGCCGCACGGTGAAGCCGATGCCGTCCACCGCCCGCACCTGCGTCCGCTCCCGCCGCAGCCGGCCCGCCCGGCGGCGCACGGTGAACGTCTTGACCACGTCCCGCGCCACGATCAGCGGCTCGTCCATCCCTGTCAGCTCCCTGTGCTCCGGTAACCGCGCAGGCCCGCCCGCCAGGCCAGCCCCGCGAGCGCGCCCATGGCCAGCGCCACCGCGGGTGCGGCGTAGTCGAACGCCTCGGGCAGACCCAGCGGGTCGGGCCTGCCCAGCACGTGCAGCGCGGGCATCCAGTTGACGAAGGCGAGCGGGACGAGGAACGTCACCCCGCGCACCAGCTCCTTGGCGAACACCGTCGGCGGGTACTGCGTGAGGGTGTTGCCGCCGTACAGGAACGCGTTCTGCACCTCGGCCGCGTCCGACGCCAGGAACTGGAACGCCGCGCCGAGCACGAACACCGCCCCGAAGATCACCGCCCCGCAGAGCAGCATCGACGGCACCAGCAGCACCTTCTCCCAGGTCCACGCCACGTCCACCGCGGTGAGCGACCACACGAGCACCGCCCCCGCCTGGGTGATCCGCCCCACCCGCCGCAGCGCGAACCGGTCCGCCGCCATCTGCGCCAGCACCGGCACGGGCCGCACCAGCAGCACGTCGAACGACCCGTCCCGCACCCGCTGCCCGAGCCGGTCGGTGCTGCCGATCAGCAGGTCGGCGATGCCGAGCGCCACCCCGGAGGTGCCGTAGAGGAACGCCACCTCGGCGAGGTCGAAGCCGCCCAGGCGCGGGGTGTGCGAGAACATCAGCGCAATCGCCACGAAGTCCAGGCCCGAGCCCACGAACTGGCCGACGGTCAGCACGGCGAAGGAGGCGCGGTAGGTCATGGTGGAGCGGATCCACATCCCCACCAGCAGCGCGTAGGCGCGCACCCCCCAGACGAGATCACCCACCCTGCACCACCACCTTGCGGGTGGCGAACCGCGTCATCAGCCGCCCCGCCGCCAGCAGCGCCACCGCCCAGCCCGCCTGGAAAGCCAGCGCCCCGGCCAGGGCGCCGCCGGTGTGCCGCTCCAGGTAGACGTCCGCCGGCACCTGGAGCAGCGCCGCCCACGGCAGCAGCCGGGCGCACTCGCCGAGCCACCCGGGGAACAGCGTCAGCGGCAGCAGCATCCCGGAGAAGAAGATCCCGGCGAACGTGGCGAGCTGGGTGACGCCGGCCGAGTCCAGCAGCCAGAACGCGGACAGGCCCACCAGGAACCGCAGGCCGAAGCTGACCACCACGGCGAGCAGCACCGACAGCAGGAAGCACGCCACGGTCAGCCAGGACCCCGGTGCCACCAGCGGGAAGGCCAGCGCCCCCGCGGTGGCGGGCACCAGGCCCCGGCCGAGGAAGTGGAACGCCGCCCGCCCGAGGTCGCCCGCCAGCCACCACAACTGGAGGTCCGCGGGCCGGTACAGGTCGATGGCGATGTCCCCCGTCCTGATCCGCTCGGCGAGCTCCTGCTCGAAGCCGCCGCCGAGCAGCGCGCACGTCGCGAGCAGCGACTGGCCCAGCCACACGTAGGTGACCGCCTGCTCGGGGCCGTAGCCGCCGAGCGAGGGCCGCTCGTCCCACAGCGCCAGATAGGTGTACGACACCACGAACCCGAACACGGTGTTGGTGAAGACGCCCGCCGCCGTGGCCGCCCGGTAGGTCGCGTACCGCCGGAACTGGTGCCTGCCCACCGCGAGCCAGAGCCCCACGGCCGATCCCTCCCTTCCCCTCGCCCCGCCCCGTCCCCGCCGCGCGGCTCGGGGGCCGCCGCCCCTTCCCGGCCCCGCGCGCGGGCAGCCCGCGGCGGCGGACCGTCACGATCAAGGCCCGCCCACGTCACGGAGCTGTCACAAAGCGCAGGAGCCTAGTCGCCCGGTCCCCGCTGTGGCGAGGCGTTTTTCCCCGTCCCCGAGGGTGGGGCGTTTACCGGGGGTTCATCTCCGTATCGGGCACACTGGGCGGGTGGCCTGCATAAAGGCGCGGAGGTCCCGTCGCGGGGCCGCCCTCGCCTCCGGGGAAGAGCCCCGGCCGGTGTCACCCGGAAGAGTCGTGCGGCAGCCCGGGGCGGTCACACCGGAAGCACAACCTTCGGCCGCCGCCGAGGAGTCAGTACAGGTATGAGCGACGAGCCGAACAAGAGCAGCGGAGCCGGCCCGGAGGGCGGCGGCGGGGCCGGGCGCCCGAAGCGCACCGGCTGGCGCCGCGCGCTGCCGACTTGGCGCATGGTGCTGGTCGGCACGTTCTCCTTCCTCGCGCTGTGCATCGGCGCGTTCGCCGTGGGCTACATGATCGTGGACATACCGCCCGCCAACGCCGCCGCGAAGAAGCAGAGCACCATCTACCTCTACAGCGACGGCACCGAGATCGCCCGCACCGGTCAGGTCAACCGGGAGAACATCCCGCTCAGCGAGGTGCCGCGGCACGTCCAGCGGGCCGTGCTGGCCGCCGAGGACCGCGACTTCTACTCCGAGTCCGCGGTCAACCCGCTCGCCATGGGCCGCGCCGCGTGGAACACCGTGCGCGGCGGCGAGAAGCAGGGCGGCTCCACCATCACCCAGCAGTACGTGAAGAACTACTACCTCAACCAGAAGGCGACGGTCTCGCGGAAGACCAAGGAGTTCTTCATCGCCATCAAGCTGGACCGGGAGACCACCAAGGACGAGATCCTGGAGGGCTACCTCAACACCAGCTACTACGGCCGCGCCGCCTACGGCATCCAGGCCGCCTCGCACGCCTACTACAACAAGGACGCGAGCGAGCTGACCGTCGCCGAGGGCGCCTACCTGGCCGCGCTGCTGAACGCGCCCAGCCTCTACGACGTGGTCACCAACCCGGAGTACAAGGACCGCGCCGAGGCCCGCTGGGACTACGTCCTGGACGGCATGGTGAAGGAGGGCTGGCTGACCCGGGCCGAGCGGGACCGGCAGAAGTTCCCCACCCCGGACCCGGTCAAGCCGCCCACCAGCCTTGCCGGGCAGGACGGCTACCTGCTGGAGGCGGTCAAGCAGTACCTGAAGGACGAGGACATCCTCGACGCCCAGCAGCTCGACGCCGGCGGGTACCGCATCACCACCACCATCGACCGCAAGAAGCAGGAGGCGTTCGTCGAGGCGGTCGAGAAGCGACTGATGGACAAGCTCAGCGACCGGCGGAAGGTGGACCGCTATGTGCGGGCCGGCGGCGCCTCGGTGGAGCCGGGCACCGGCAAGGTGGTCGCCATGTACGGCGGCGTGGACTACCTCAAGCAGTACGTGAACAACGCCACCCGCCGCGACTACCAGGTCGGCTCGGTGTTCAAGCCCATCGTGCTCGCCTCGGCCTTCGACAACGACGCCACCACCGTCGGCGGGCAGCCCATCACCTCGAACACGGTCTACGACGGCGACAGCGAGCGCCCGGTGGTGGACCGCGACGGGCAGCCCGTCGTGCCGCTGTTCGCCCCGGAGAACGAGGACGACGTCAACTACGGCCCGGTCACCGTCGCCCAGGCCATGAACCGCTCGGTCAACACCGTGTACGGCCAGATGGCGCAGGACGTCGGCACCGAGAAGGTGAAGGACACCGCCGTCGCCCTCGGCGTGCCCGAGAAGGAGGCGAACCTCCAGACCGGCCCGGCGATGTCGCTCGGCACCGCGACCCCGAGCGCGCTGGACATGGCCGGGGTGTACGCCGCCTTCGCCAACCACGGCGAGCGGATCGACCCGTGGCTGGTGGCGAAGATAACCAAGGACGGCAAGGAGATCGACCTGCCGGAGCACAAGGAGAAGCGGGTCATCAGCCGCGAGGCCGCCGACCGCACCACCGAGGTGCTCCGCGGCGTGGTCAGCGGCCCGGGCGGCACCGGAGCCGCCGCCGCCGCGCTGGGCCGCCCGGCCGCGGGCAAGACCGGCACCGCGGAGGAGGACAAGGCCGCCTGGTTCGCCGCGTACACGCCGCAGTTGGCGACGGTGGTGAACGTGCTCGGCCAGGACCCCGACCCGCCGTACAGCCAGGAGCCGCTGTACTGGGCGGCCGGGCTGCCCCGGATCAACGGCGGCGGCTTCCCCGCCGAGATCTGGACCGCCTACATGACCGAGGCGCTGCGCGGCGAGCCCGTGAAGGACTTCGACCTGGAGACCGGCGGCGACCGGTACGTGCCGCCCCCGGTGAGCCAGGTGCCCGACCCCGCCGGCGGCGGCACCGGCGGCACCACGGGCGGCGGCGCGTCCTCCCCGCCGGACACCGGCGCGTCCGGCTCGCCCCCGCCCTCCGGCGGTGAGACGCCCGGCGGCGGGAGCGCCGACGGGGGCGCCGCGGACGGCGGGGCCGTGAACGGCGGAGGCGGCGCGGCGGACGGCGGCGGGAGTGCCGACGGAGGTGCCGCGGACGGGGGAGCCGTGAACGGCGGAGGCGGCGCGGCGGACGGAGGTGCCGCCGACGGAGGCGCCGCGGACGGCGGGGCCGTGGACGGAGGCGCGGCCGACGGGGGCGCGGCCGACGGCGGGGCCGTGGACGGGGGAGCCGCGGACGGCGGCGCGGCGGACGGCGGGCCGGGCGGAGGCTGACGGCGCGCCGGGGCGCGCCGGATCAGGGCGCGGCGGACGGGACGGCGGGAGCCCGCGGGCTCCCGCCCCCCCGCCCCGCGCCGTCCTGGGTGCGCGCCGCCCCGGGTGCGGGCCGCTACAGGTACAGGCCGGTCGAACCCTCGGCGCCCTGGAGCCGCTCCGCCGCCACCGCGTGCAGGTCGCGCTCGCGCATCAGGACGTAGTCGACGCCCCGCACCTCGACCTCGGCGCGGTCCTCCGGGTCGAACAGCACCCGGTCGCCGGGCTCGACCGTCCGCACGTTCTGGCCGACGGCCACCACTTCGGCCCAGGCCAGCCGCTTGCCCACGGCCGCGGTCGCGGGGATCAGGATGCCGCCCGTGGAACGGCGCTCACCCTCGGGTATGTCCGTGCGCACCAGCACCCGGTCGTGCAGCATGCGGATGGGCAGCTTGTCGCCGCCGAGGCCCTCCCGGCCGGTGCGGCGCGTGGCGGTGTCATGCGTGGTCTCAGAGCTCACGCCACGACGTTACCCGGCCGCGGGCGGGTACGGGACGCGTGGGTACCCCGGACAGCGGGAAGCCCCGCCCCCCTCAGCGCCGCCGTCGGTTCCTGGACGCCGACATCAGTGCCACCAGCGCCACGGTCGCCACGGCCACCGGGACGATCCGCTCCATGCGGGGCGATCCGTCCTCGGTGAACAACTGGCCGCGCACATCGGTGACGGCGCGGTTCACCGCGACGTAGGCGCGGCCCGCGGTGCGGTCCACGGCCGAGGTGAGCCGTGCCCTGGCGCCGTCCTTGATCGTCTGCGGGTTCACCCGCGCGGCGATCTCGTCGAGGGTCAGTGCCAGCTCCTTGCGCCTGCGTTCGATGTCCGCCTCGATCTGAGCGGGTGTCCTGGTCTCCCCGTCCTGAGTCATGCGGACCAGTCTGTCACCTGCCGCCCCGCCGCCCGCGCGCCGCCTCCCCGTGTCACCGCCGCCCCGTAAGCTCGTGGCGCACCCGTAGCGCGCAACCACAAGGAGCACCCCCATGAGCGAACGGCTCGCGCCCGGCGACACCGCGCCCGCGTTCACTCTTCCCGACGCCGACGGCAAGCAGGTCTCGCTCGCCGACTACGCGGGCCGGAAGGTGATCGTGTACTTCTACCCGGCGGCGCTCACCCCGGGCTGCACCAAGCAGGCGTGCGACTTCACCGACAACCTCGACCTGCTCGCCGAGGCGGGCTACGACGTGGTCGGGATCTCCCCGGACAAGCCGGAGAAGCTCGCGAGGTTCCGGGAGGCCGAGAGCCTGCGGGTGACGCTGGTCGGCGACCCGTCCAAGGAGGTCATGGCCGCGTACGGCGCCTTCGGCGAGAAGACGATGTACGGCAGGACGGTCACCGGCGTGATCCGCTCCACGTTCGTGGTGGACGAGGGCGGGAGGATCGAGCGGGCGCTGTACAACGTCCGGGCGACGGGGCACGTGGCGAAGCTGATCAAGGACCTGGGCGTCTGACGGCCTGGCGGCCCGGAGCGGGGCGGCCCGGAGCGGGGCGGCTCACAGCGCGGCGGGCGCCGGGGTGCGCAGGGCGTCCAGGTCGAAGGCGGCGGCCATGGCGCGGTACCCCGCGTCGCTCGGGTGGATGTGGTCGCCCGAGTCGTACAGCGGGTGCAGCCGCGCCGGCCGGCCGGGGTCCCGCAGCGCCCGGTCGAAGTCGGCCACGGCGTCGAACACCCCGCCCGCGCGGATCTCGGCGTTGACCGCCTGCCGCACCGCCTCGGCGCCCGGGCCCCAGCCGCGGTGCCCGCGGAACGGCATCAGGGTGGCGCCGACCACCCGCAGCCCGCGCGCCCGCGCCCGCTCGGTGATCCGCCGCAGCCCCTCGGTGATGCGGCGCGGGTCGGTCTGCCGGGGCTCCTTGAGGATGTCGTTGATCCCGAGCACCACCACCAGCGCCGAGGCGTCCCGCCGGGACAGCACGTCGCGCTCCAGGCGCCGCAGCCCGCTCACGCCGTTGGCGGGGGAGCGGGCAGGGGCGTCGAGCAGCACCCGGTTGCCGCTGATGCCCTGGTTGAGCACGCCGAGGCGGGGCGCGCCGCGGGTGGTGAGCAGCCGGGTGGCCAGGAAGTCCGTCCACCGGTAGTTGGCGCTGGGGGCGGAGGTCGTGCCGTCGGTGATGGAGTCGCCGAGGACCACCACCGAGCCCTCCGCCTGCGCGCTCCACACGTCCACCCCGGACAGGTACCGCCAGTACGGGGTGCGTTCGGTGAACGCGGCGCCGCGCGGGTCGGCCGCGTGGTCGCCCGCGGCCAGATAGGAGGTCTGGCGGGCGAACGGGTGGTAGGTGACGGCGCCGGACGGCTCGGCCGCGTACGTGGTGACCAGCAGGTCGGAGGCGGCCGGCACGCGCAGCGCCACCGGGTCGCTGACCACGGCGCCGCCGGGCGGCACGGTCACCCCGGGCCGCTGCCCGAACCGCAGCTCGCGCAGCGTGCCGTCGGCCGCGGCGGGGCTGCTGGGGGCGGCGGCCACCGCCACGGTGGCGCGGGTCAGCCGCAGCGGCCGGTCCCCGAAGGCGTTGGACAGGCGCACCCGGGCGGCGCTGCCGCCGACGCTGACGTGCACCACGTTGCGGATCGTCACCCCGGGCAGGCCCCGCGGCACGCCGGGCTCCGCGGCGGCGGGGGACGCCGACCAGGTGCCCACCCACCGCCCCGCCGAGGCGGGCTCGGCCGCGGCACCGGCGCCCGGGGCGGCGGCCGTGGGCGCCGGGTCGGTGCGGTCGATGTCGACGAACCCCACCGCCACGAGCACGGCGGCCAGCACGAGCAGCGACGCGAGCGCCCGCCCGTCGCCCCGCCCGCCACCCCGGCGCCTGCCTCGGACCGGCCGGTCCGGTCCGGGGCCGGTCCGCGAGGGCGGGCCCGTCACGGGGGCGAGGGGGCGGAGCGGGCCGCCCCGCCGCCCGAGTGGCCGGGCCGGGTCGGCTGGTCTTCTCCGGGGTCGGTCGTCGATGGTCGGCCTGCCACGGGGTCGAGGGGGGTCGGGGCGGTGCCGGGGTGGCCCCGGGCGGATCCGGCCCGGCCGTGCGGCGTGACGGGCCCTCCCCATGATCCCACGCCCCCCGCGGCCCGGCCACGGCACCGCGGACCGCCGCGGGGTGCGGCCCCGTGGCCCGCCCGCGCCGGGAACGAGGCACCATGAGTCGGGTGGAGCCCCTCAACGAGATCCAGTCCGAGCGTCCGGCCCCGCCCGGCCAGGCGCCGCCCGACGGTGACCGCCCGCGCCTCGCCGCCCGTCCCCGCGGGCCCGGGCGGACGGCGGACGCCGGTGCCTCCGACGAGGCCAAGCGGCGCGGGGTGCGCCGGATGAAGCTGATCGCCACGGGGCTGCTGCTCCTGGCGACCGTGGTGTACGCCCTGGCGCGCTGGGCCGAGGAGTCCGGCGCCGGGGCGTGGGCCGGCTATGTGGCGGCGGCGGCCGAGGCCGGGATGGTGGGCGCGCTGGCGGACTGGTTCGCGGTGACCGCCCTGTTCCGGCGCCCCCTGGGCCTGCCGATCCCGCACACCGCGATCATCCCCACCAAGAAGGACGCCTTCGGCCGCAGCCTCGGCGACTTCGTCGGGGAGAACTTCCTGTCCGAGGACGTCATCCGCACCCGGCTGCGGGCGGTCGGCGTCGGCAGCCGGCTGGGCGCCTGGCTGGCCGAGCCCGCGCACGCCGAGCGGGTGACCCGCGAGCTCGCCGCGGCGCTGCGCGGCACGCTGGCCGTGCTGCGGGACTCCGATGTGCAGGCGGTGGTCGGGGAGGCGGTGACCCGGCGGGCGGGCGCGCAGCCGGTGGCGCCGGCGCTGGGCCGGATGCTGGAGAAGGTGGTGTCCGACGGCGGCCACCGCAGGCTCGTCGACCTGGTGTGCGTGCGGGCGCACGACTGGCTGGTCACCCACCGCTTCTCGGTGATGGAGGCGGTCACCGAGGGCGCGCCGGGGTGGACGCCGCGGTTCGTGGACCGGCGGGTCGGCGAGCGCGTCTACAAGGAGCTGCTGCGCTTCGTCACCGAGATGCGGGACTGGCCGGAGCACCCGGCGCGCGGGGCCGTGGACCGGTTCCTCACCGACTTTGCCGGTGAGCTGCGGGACGACCCGGACACCATGGCCCGGGTGGAGCAGCTCAAGTCCGACGTGCTGGCCCGCGACGAGGTGCAGGAGCTGATCCGCTCGGCGTGGAACGCGGTGCGGGCCATGGTGGTGGCGGCGGCCGAGGACCCGGACAGCCAGTTGCGCAGGCGGGCGCGCTCGGCGCTGCTCTCGCTCGGGGTGCGGCTGCGGGACGACCCGCGGATGCGGGCGAAGGTGGACGGCTGGCTGGAGGACGCGGCGACATACGTGGTGGCCACCTACCGGGACGAGATCACCGCGCTGATCACGGACACGGTGGCGAGCTGGGACGCGGAGCAGACCTCCCGCAAGATCGAGGCGAACGTGGGCCGGGACCTCCAGTTCATCCGCATCAACGGCACGGTGGTGGGCGCGCTGGCCGGTCTGCTGATCCACACGGTGTCGCACACGCTGGGCGGCTGACCCGGGCCGGCGGCCGGCCTTCCGACGGCGGCCCGTCCCCGGTGCCCGCCGCCCTGGACGCCCGCCGTCCCGGATCCCGCCGTCCCCGGTGCCCGCCGTCCCCGGAGACGAAGAAGCCCGGGCCCCGGCCGCGAACGGCCGGGGCCCGGACCTACGACGATGCGGGCTGTCTCCGTGTCTCCGCTTTCCCTCAGTGCATGACCACCGGGACGGGCGCGTCCTCCGCGCCCTCGCCCGAGCCGCCCTTGGCCAGGGTGGCCGCGTCCGGCCGGCCCGCGTTGATCATGAAGAAGCCGATCAGCGTGGACACCACCAGGATGGCGACGGCCCACCAGATGGCGACGGAGTAACCGTGCACCGAGCCCTGGTTGAACAGGGCCTGCGGCGAGATCCCGTCGTCGCCGTGCGACTTCAGGTACGCGGTGGTGGCGCTGGCCGCGATGGTGTTCAGCAGCGCCGTGCCGATCGCGCCGCCGACCTGCTGCGAGGTGTTGACCATCGCGGAGGCGACACCGGCGTCACGGGGCTCCACCCCGTACGTGGACAGGCTCATGGCCGGCATGAACGAGGTGCCCATGCCCAGGCCGAGCAGCACCTGCGCCGGGAAGATCAGCCCCCAGAAGGAGCTGTCCACCTCGAGCTGGGTGAGCATCAGCATGCCCACCGCCGAGAGGGCGAAGCCGGGACCCATCAGCATCCGGGCGGGGACCCGGGTCATCAGCCGGGCACCGATCTGGGTGGAGCCGATGATCATGCCGATGACCATGGGCATGAACGCGAAGCCGGTCTTGATCGGCGAGTACTCCTTGACGCCCTGGAGGTAGAACGTCAGGAACAGGAACAGGCCGAACATGCCGATGATGGCCAGGCCGAGCGAGAGGTAGACACCGGCGCGGTTGCGGTCGGTGAGCACGCGCAGCGGCAGCAGCGGCGCCTTGACCTTGGACTCGACGTACACGAACGCCGCGAGCAGCACCGCCGAGGCGACGAACATGCCGATGGTGATACCGGCGCCCCAGCCGTCGGACTCCGCCTTGGTGAAGCCGTACACCAGGGCGACCAGGCCCGTGGTGGCCAGCACCACGCCCGGGATGTCCACGGGGTCGGTGTTGCGGTGCTCGGCCCGGTCGCTGATCACGGCCATCGCGCCCAGGGCGGCGATGATGGAGATCGGGATGTTCACGAAGAACGTCCAGCGCCAGTCCAGGTACTCGGTGAGCACGCCGCCGAGCAGCAGGCCGACCGCGGCGCCGCCGCCGGCGATGGCGCCGAACACGCCGAACGCCTTGGCCCGCTCGGTCGGGTCGGTGAAGGTGACCGCGAGCAGCGACAGCGCGGCGGGGGCGAGCAGGGCGCCGAACAGGCCCTGGAGGCCGCGGGCGCCGAGCATCATGGCCTCGTTCGCCGCGGCGCCGCCGAGCGCGGACGCGAGCGCGAAGCCGATCAGGCCGGTGATGAAGGTGCGCTTGCGCCCCCACATGTCGGCCACCCGGCCGCCGGCGAGGAGGAGACCGCCGAAGGCCAGCGCGTAGGCGGTGATGACCCACTGGCGGTTGCCGTCGGAGATGTTCAGGTCCTCCTGGAGGGAGGGCAGGGCGATGTTCACGATGGTCGCGTCGAGGACGACCATCAACTGGGCGAGCGCGATGAATATGAGCGCGGTCCAGCGCCTGGGGTCCGCGCCCGCGGAGGTGGTGGAACTCATGCGGAGTGTGCTCTCAATCGTCGGAATGCCGCCCGCAGGCCCTGCGGAGGTCGGCGAGCGTGAAAGTGGTCCCGGACAGCTCCGAGCGCCCGGGAGCGCGCAGCCCGTCCAGCAGGATGTCGAGGTGCCGGTGCACGAAGCTCTCGACGGCGACACAGGTCGTGCCGGGCAGTGGCCGGGTGAGCTGGGTGAGCGCGACCGTCAGGTCGCCCACGCCCACGTCGGCACGCATCATTCCGGAGGACTGCGCCAAGGTCATCAGGTTTTCCACGGCGGCCATCAGGCGCTGCCTCGCCTCCTCGAACTCCGCGTCGTCCTCGGCGGCGTAACCCGCGAGCGACGGCAGAACGGCTCCGAGGCGGCGGTCGGCCGCGCGGTGGGCGAAGCGCCGCACGGCGGCGAACGCGTCCGGCTCCTCGGCGAGCGCCCGGTCCGCCTCTTCGGCGAGCGCGCGCATCACCTCGGATCCGACCTGGACGATCAACTGCCGGCGGTCGGCGAACCTGCGGTAGACGGTGGCGTTGCCGACTCCCGCCCGGCGGGCGATCTCGTCCAGCGAAACCTCGGGCCCGTGTTCCACGAGGGCGTCGCACGCGGCAGCGATGATGCGCTCCCGGTTGCGGCAGGCGTCCGCCCGCAGGCGAGGTTTCGTCGTCTTCACGTCAGGTGCAAACGGGGAGTCGTTCCCCGGTTATTTCACCCGTGGGTGTGACCCTGATCACACGCACGTTCGGCTCCCCCGGGCCGTGCCCGGAGGAGCCGAAGGAGGACGGTGCGGCGGGAACGCTACCGCGGGCGCCGCTCCAGCGCCTCGTTGTACCCGTCGAGCCCGGCGACGCGGGCGGTGCGGGCGCTCGCCGGGGTCTGCGGCTCCCCGGCCCAGCGCCGCAGATGGGCGGTGGCCTCGGCGCGATCGGGGGCGGTCAGCCGGGAGATGTTCGCGCCGTGGTTGGCGCCGGGCGCGGTGTAGGTGTGCACGTCCTCGCTGCCGCGGCCCGCGCGGAACGGCTCGGCGCGCCACGGGTCGTCGGAGCCGTACACGAACAGCAGCTCGCTGCCGCGCAGTCGCACCCACCGGTCCACGTCCGGCATCACCCACGGCTGGAACCGCATCGGGATCTCCCGCGGCACGTAGCTGCGCGGCTGGTAGATCCCCGGGTAGCGCAGCAGTCCGCGCAGGTGCGGGGTGGCGAACGACGGCGAGCCGAGCTGGGTGCCGGCCTGGTAGAAGTACGGCGTGTACGGGGCCAGGCCCTGGTCGGTGTAGAAGGCGAACCCGGACACCTCGTCGATGAACGAGTACAGCGCGTCGGTGGAGGCCGTGGGCGCGGGCACCTCGCCGCACGCCTCCTCGCCGCTGTACTGGCGGAACGCCCACACCAGGTCGAGCACCACGTTCTCGTACGCCCGGTCCGCGCCGCCGACCACCCGGAAGGTGGCGCCCTGCGCGTCCGCCCACCGCTGGTAGCGCGCCACGATCTCCTCGCGCCGCACCAGGGCCTCGCGCTGCACCGCGTTCAGCGCGTCGCGGCAGCGCTCGGTGCCGACCTCGGCGAAGAACCGGGTGTACGCCGAGTCCTCCCGGTCCACCACGTCGTTCGGCGCCACGTACGCCACCGTGCCGTCCACGTCGTGCGGGTAGAACCGGCGGTGGTACACCGACGTCATGCCGCCCTTGCTGGCCCCCGTGGAGATCCACTTCCCCCGGTAGATGTCCTTCAGCGCCCGCACCAGGCGGTGGTGGTCGGTGGCCGCCTGCCAGATGGTCAGCTTGGACCAGTCGGCGGGCTCCTGGGGCCGGGACGGGGTGAAGAACCGCTGCTCGGTGGAGATCTGGTTGCCGTCCACCAGTTGCGCGGGCTCGGAGCGGAACGCGGTGGTGCGCACGTTGTAGCCGCTGGTGTGCAGCACCATCGGCCGGTCCTCGGACTTGTGCAGCAGGGTCAGCCGCTGCTCGAAGGTGCCCTCCCAGGGCCGGGCGTGGTCCACCGGCTGCCGGTACGCCAGCAGGAAGAAGCGGTGGCCGGGGGCGGGCTCGGACTCCTGGAGCACCCGCATCCCGGGCACGGCCTCCAGCCTGGCCCTGACGTCCTGCCGGGCCTCGTCGGAGCCCGCGCCCGCGGTGGCGGCGCGCGCCGCGTCGGGCTCCGCGAGCGCCGGGGACGCGGCCCCGGCCGTGAGCGTGCCCGTGACCAGGACCAGGGACGCCAGCCATCCGGCGAGGCAGCGCTTGGAGACCCCCACCACAGCCCTCCCACCAAGGGTGAGTCGCCGGCGCGCCGGTCGCGCGCCGCGCACAGGGCAGTGACGGTAGGGGACGGGTGGCGGGCGGCGCCAGAGCGCGCTCCGGCGCACCGTCAGCGGCGGCGGCCCTCGTCTCCTCCCCCGATCGGAGGCGAGGGATCCGCCGCCCGGGGTCAGCCTGCGCGACCGGCTCTCTAGCCGTCGTCCTGTTTCGGTGTGGCCCGAAAAAGGGTGTCCGAGGAAGAATTCCGAGCGTGGTGTACCGGATCCACTTCACCGCCGAGGACTTGGCGCGCACCCGCGTGGCCCGCTCACCCTGGCCGCTGTGGGAGTTGGCGCTCGCCGTCCGCGGCCTTCAGTCGCGCGACAACCCCGCCCGTATGGGCCACTGGCGGCGCGAGGTGCTGGGCGACCTCCCGCCGCAGGCCCGCGCCCTGTTCGAGCTGATACCGCCGAACGGCGAGGCCCCGCGGTTCCTCACGCCGGCCGTCCCGGGCAGCGTCGCCGAGGTGGTCGAGCAGGTGCGCTCCACCCCGGCCCGGCGCGTCCGCGCCGAACTGGCGGAGCTCGCCGCCAAGGGCCGGCTGCCCTCCTGGGCGCACCGGCTCGCCGACGACCGCCAAGCCCTGTCCGCGCTCGCCGACACCCTCGCCCAGGTGCACGCCAGGGCCATCGCCCCGTACTGCGCCCAGGTGCGGGCCGAGCTGGACTCCGACCACGCGCTGCGGGCCAGGGAGCTGGTGGACGGCGGCGTGGAGCGGCTGCTCGCCGGGCTCTTCCCCGGCCGGGTCCGCTGGCGGCCGCCCGTGCTGGAGCTCGCCCTGGCCGGCGGCGCCGAGGGCAACCTGTACCTCAGGGGCCAGGGCCTCCTGCTCAAGCCGTCCGCGTTCCTCTACGCCGGCCCCGTGGTGGACGCCGAGCGGGAGCCGCAGCCCGTGGTGGGCTACCCCGCCAGGTACGAGGAGTCGCTGCCGCTGGGCGCCGGGGCCCTCACCGCCCGCCCGGAGCGCCCGGCGAACGCCCTGGTGTCGCTGCTGGGCCGCACCCGGGCCACGGTGCTCAGCACGGTGGCGGAGCGGCCCGGCTGCACCACCACCGAGCTGGCCGCGATCGCCGGCATCGCCCTGGCCAGCGCCAGCGAGCACGCCGCGGTGCTGCGGCAGGCCGGGCTGATCATCACCCAGCGGCACCGCAACACCGCCCTGCACTCGCCGACGGTGACCGGGATGGCGCTGCTGAACAACGGGTGACGGCGGGCACGCGCGAAGGCGCGCCCCGGCGGCGCGGCGGGTTCGCCTCGCCCGGGCGGGGCGCCGGTGCCGACGCCCGGCGGCCCGGCGGCCAGGGGCCGCCGGGCCGGTGGAAGGGCGGGTGGGTGCCGGGGCGGTGGGTCCGGCGCGTCGTGCCCGGTGCGCCCGGCGCGCTGCCCGGTGCGGCGGGCGCTGGTGGCGGGCGTCGCCGTGGCGCGCCGGTGGTGCCGCCGCCCCGGCCGGCCGCCCGGGGGCCGGGCGGCCGGGGCCCGGTGTCAGTCCTCGCCGAGGACGGCCCGGGCCCGCGGCACGGCGGCCTCACGCAGCCGTGCCAGATCGGTGAACTCCTGCCGGAAGCGGGCCCGTACCGCCGCCCGGTGCTCCCGGTCCAGCGCCCGCGCGGTGCGGGCCAGCGGGGTGGAGGTGGCGCAGGCGGCCTCGGCCACGGCGGTGCGCGCCTCCTCGGCCCGCGCCTTGGCCGCGGTCAGGCCGCGCGTGCCGCGGTCGAGCCTCCGGCGCAGCTCCCCCGGCCCGGAAAGGCCGGGAAATCCGCGGTCGCGCATACAGGCGGACCAGCGGGCCTCCGCCCGGGTATAGCGAGCATCCCCGGTCACCTTTTCCCGAACGAATCCATCCAGGTTTTGTGTGATTTTCTCGGCCCGATACCAGCGGGGCAGATCCCGGTACAGCGCGGCCCGCGCACGCGCCGCACATCCCCGGTCGCTCGCGCTGATCCGCACGCCCCCGGCGAGCCGCACCGACAATTGCCGGCCGGTTCCCTCGAGGGCCCGCTTCCAGGCGTGCCGCCGCTCCGGGGAAAGCCCCGCGGGATACGCGGCACCGGGTGTCGCGCCGCCCTTTCCGGCCGGGCGCCGCGCCCGGTCCGACCCGTAGCCGTGGGCGCGCGCCCAGGCCACGTCGTCCACGACGAACGGGAACTGCCGCGCCCGCGGTTCCCGCTCCGCCCGCCGCTCCTGGTAGCGGAAGCCCGCCCGCTCCATGCACCGCCGGATCAGCCGCTCCTCCGCCCGCTTCAGCAGCGCCGCCCGCTCGTCGCCGCCCGCCCGCGCCGAGGCGGCCGCGCCGCCGGGCACCGCGGCCCGCCGCTGCGCCCGCTCCTCCACCGGGCCGTTCAGCGCCGACACCACCGAGGTGACGAGCATGATGACGGCCACGGCATATCCCGCAAAGAAACCCTGAGGTTTCACCGTTCCCCCGTTTGTTCCCCCGTTGAGCACTTCTCCCCGTGCGCCGCCGCCACCCGTCACCGTCGTCGTCGCCGTTCGGGCGGCGGCGGCACGGAATCCACTGTGCGACCCGCGGCTCCGCCGCGCCACACCTTTCGACGCAGCTCGAATACCTGTGGCGGTTGAAATCCGGAAGCCCGGCGCCCGATCCTGGACGACGACGGGGGTCGGTGCGGAAACGCGGCGCCACGGGGCGCCCGCCGGCGCCCGCACGGGGGGAATTCCGCGATGCCGCTGCGCATTCATTTCAGCGACGACGACTTCGCCAACAGCAGGGTGGCCCAGGCGCCCGACCCCATGTGGGAGGTGCTGCTGAGCCTGCACATGCTCCAGACCCGGGACGCGCCGCGCACCTTCGGCCTGTGGCGGGCCAGGACCAGGGAGCAGTTGCCGCCCTCGGCCCGGGCGCTGCTCGACCTCGCCCCGCCGCGCGGCTACTCGCCGGACTTCCTCACCCCGGCCGGGGCCGCGGGCGGGCTGGACCTCGGGATCGGCGCGCTGCTGTCCACCGCGCGCACCCGGCTGCGGGCCGACCTGGCGGAGCTGGCCGCCGAGCGGCGCCTGCCCGGCTGGACCCGCGCCCTCGCCGACGGCGACCCGGCCACCCTGCGCGGGCTCGCCGCCGCGGTGCGCGCCTACCACCGGGTGGCGCTGGCCCCGTACTGGCCGCGCGTCACCGAGCGGTTCGCCGCCGGGCTCGCCGCCCGCACCCGCGCCGCGCGGCAGGGCACCTGGGCGGAGCTGATGACGGACCTGCCGCCCGGCATGGTGTGGCGGGCCCCGGTGCTCACCCTCACCGGCCTGCCCGCCGACCGGGACCTGCACCTGCGCGGGCGGGGGCTGCTCCTGCTGCCGTCGTTCTTCTGCTGGCACCGCCCGACGGTGCTGCGGGACCCGGGCCTGCCCCCCGTGGTCGTCCACCCCCTGCTGCGCCCCGGGCCCCGGGCCGGGTCGGACGCGGCGCCGCCCGGCCCGCTGCTGCCGGCCGGGCCCGCCCCGTCCCGGGCCGGCCCGGCACCCGCCGCGGGGGCCGGCCGTGGCCTGGCCGCGCTGCTCGGCCGCACCCGCGCCGTCGCGCTGGAGGCCGTGGCGCTGGGGCGCCGCACCACGACGGAGCTGGCCGACGCGGTCGGTGTCTCGGCCGCGACGGCGAGCCACCACGCGGCCGTGCTGCGCGGGGCGGGCCTGCTGTCCACCCGGCGGGACGGCGGGGCCGTGCGGCACACCCTCACCCCGCTGGGCCTCGACCTGCTGGACGGCGGGCGCCACCTGGGCTGACGCCGCGCCCGCGCGGTGACGGCCGCTCCTCGGGACGGGTCTTGCGCACGGTGGGGCGGGAGCACAGCATGGGGTGGCCCGCCGGGCCCGCCCGGCGTCGGCGCGACCTTTTCCCTACCACCACCGAGGTGTTGCGTTGAAGCTGCTGCGAGTCGGTGCGGCCGGAGCCGAGCGCCCGGCACTGCTGGACGCCGACGGGGTCCTGCGGGACCTGTCCGGTGTGGTGCCCGACATCGGGCCCGCGCTGCTCGCCGAGCCCGGCGGCCTGGACCGGATCCGCGCCGCCGCGTCGGCCGGGCTGCCCGCGCTGGACCGGGCCGGGCTGCGCGTGGGGCCGCCCCTCGCCCGCCCCGGCAAGATCGTGTGCATCGGGCTCAACTACCACGACCACGCGCGGGAGACCGGGGCGGAGATCCCCGCGGAGCCGATCCTGTTCCTCAAGGCCCCGGACACTGTGGTCGGCCCGGACGACACCGTGCTGGTGCCGCGCGGCAGCGCCAAGACCGACTGGGAGGTGGAGCTCGCGGTCGTCATCGGCCGCACCGCCCGCCACCTGGACAGCGCGGAGGAGGCGCTCGGGCACGTGGCCGGGTACGCGGTCGCGCACGATGTCTCCGAGCGGGCCTTCCAGTTGGAGCGGGGCGGCCAGTGGGACAAGGGCAAGAACTGCGAGACGTTCAACCCGCTCGGCCCCTGGCTGGTCACCGCCGACGAGGTGCCGGACCCGCAGGCGCTGTCGCTGCGGCTGTGGGTGAACGGGGAGCTGAAGCAGGACGGCACCACCGCGGAGATGATCTTCCCGGTGGGGGAGCTGGTGCGGTACCTGAGCTGGTTCATGACGCTGTACCCCGGCGACGTCGTCAACACCGGCACCCCGGCGGGCGTCGCCCTGGGCCACCCCGACCCCAAGCCGTTCCTGCGGGCGGGTGACGTGGTGGAGCTGGAGATCGAGGGCCTGGGCCGTCAACGCCAGGAGTTCGCCCAGGCATAGGACCGGGCTCCGCGGGGCGCCCCCGGCCCGGGGGCGCCCCGCGGGGTCAGAGTTCCACGGTGCGGTGCTCCGCCGCCGAGCGGCGGGCCGCCTCCAGCACCCGCAGGGCGGTGACCGCCTCCACCGCCTGCACCGGCGGCGGCGTTCCCTCGCGCAGGGCCGCCGCGACGCCCGCGTAGTACGCCGGGTAGTCGCCGGGCAGCGTCGGCACCGGGCGGGTGTCGTCCCCCGCGCCCAGCGTCCCCCACAGCTCCTCGGGCTCGGTGCCCCAGGTCTCGTCCCGCGACGACACCGGGCGGGCGCCGTCCCGCAGCGCGGCCTCCTGCGGGTCGAGCCCGTGCTTGACGTAGCCCGCCCTGGTGCCCAGCACCCGGAAGCGGGGCCCGAGCCGCGCGGTCACCGCGCCCATCCACAGGTGGGAGCGGACCCCGGAGTCGTGCAGCAGCGCCACGAACACGTCGTCGTCCGCGCCCGCGCCGGGCCGCCGCACGTCCACCTCGGCGTACACCGTGGCCACCGGCCCGAACAGGGTGAGCGCCTGGTCCACCAGGTGGCTGCCCAGGTCGTACAGCAGCCCGCCGACCTCCGCCGGGTCGCCGGACTCGCGCCACCCGCCCTTGAGGTCGGGCCGCCACCGCTCGAACCGGGACTCGAACCGGAGCACCTCGCCGAGCTCCCCGTCCTCGATCAGCCTCCGGACGGTGCGGAAGTCGCCGTCCCAGCGCCGGTTCTGGAAGACGCTCAGCAGCAGGCCCCGCTCGGCGGCGAGGTCCGCCAGCGCCAGGCCCTCGGCGGCGCCGCCCGCCAGCGGCTTGTCCACCACCACGGCCGCCCCGGCCTCGAGGGCGGCGCGGGCCAGGGGGACGTGGGTGCGGTTGGGGGAGGCGACGACGACCAGGTCGGGGCGGTCGGCCAGCAGCTCGTCGAACGTGGCCACCACCCGGGCGCCCGGGTGGGCGGCCTTCGCCTGCTCCTGGCGTCCGGGGTTGGCGGTGACGATCGTGGACAGGGCGAGCCCGTCCGTCGCCTCGATCAGCGGAGCGTGGAAGACGGAGCCGGCGAGGCCGTAGCCCGCGAGCCCGACGCGCAGGGGAGTGGCGTTGCTGCTCATGCCGGGAACTTAAGCAACGCTGTTGCCAAAGCGCAAGGCGGCCCCACAATGAACGCGTGACGACGCCACCCGCCGCGACCCGCTCCACACCCACGGGCCCCGGGGCCACCCTGCCCGCCGTCCGCTCCCACAACGACGCCCTGGTGCTGCGCCTGCTGCGCTCCGCCGAGGCCGCCCGCGCCGGAGGGCTCAGCCGGGTCGAGCTCGCCGCGCGCACCGGCCTCACCCCGCAGGCCGTCAGCAAGATCGTGGGACGCCTGCGGGACGAGGGCGTGGTGGACGAGGCCGGACGCGGCGCCTCCACCGGGGGCAAGCCCCGCACCCTGCTCCGCCCGGTACGCGGGGTGCGCTACGCGGTCGGCGTGCACATGGACCGGGACGAGCTGACCGTGCTGCTCGCCGACCTCGCCGACCCGGTGGGCCGCACGGTGCGGGAGGCCGTCGTCCCGTTCGACCTCACCGCCCCGCGGCGGCGGGTCCTGGACACCGTCGCCGGGCAGGTGCGGGCCGTGGCCGGGGACGCCGCGGGACGGGTGCTCGGCGTGGGCGTGGCCTGCCCGGGGCCGCTGGACGAGCCCGCGGGGACGCTGCGCCGGGTCACCTACGCCGCCGGGTGGGACGGCTTCCCGCTGCGGGACGCGCTGGCCCGCGGGACCGGGCTGCCCGTGGTGCTGGAGAAGGACACCAACGCGGCCGTGCTCTCCGTGCTCGGCCCCGCCGGCGGCGACACCCTGGCCTACCTGCACCTCGGGACGGGCCTGGGCGCCGGGCTCGTCCTCGGCGGCGCCCTGTACCGCGGGGCGCGGCACAACGCGGGGGAGTTCGGGCACCAGGCCGTCCAGCTCGACGGCCCCCTGTGCGGGTGCGGCAGCCGGGGCTGCCTGGAGGCGCTGTGCCTGGCCGCGCTGGACGCGGGCGACGTCCAGGGCGCGGCCCACCTGGTGGGCGTGGGGGCGGCGAACCTGCTGCGGCTGCTGGACATCGACCGGGTGGTGCTGGGCGGGCGGGCGGTGCTGGCCGAGCCCGGCCTGTACCTGCGCGAGGTGGCGGCGGTGCTGGCGGAGCGGGTCCCGGACCCGGAGTGGCAGCGGGTCGAGGTGGGGCTGGCGCCCGGCGGGCCGCGGACGGTGGCGCTGGGCGCGGCCGAACTCGTCACCGCGGTGCCGCCCCGTCCGTTCCCGGGGCGTCACCATGCCGTCGGAACGCGCGCTTACTCTTGAGATCATCTGATGAACGCCATGGGATGGAGCGAGCCAGTGGTGGAACGCAAGCCGATCGAGTCGTGGCTCACCGACATGGACGGTGTCCTGATCCACGAGGGCATCCCGATCCCGGGGGCCGACGAGTTCATCAAGCGGCTCCGCGGCTCGGGCATGCCGTTCCTCGTCCTGACCAACAACTCCATGTACACCCCGCGCGACCTGCACGCCCGCCTCAACCGGATGGGCCTGGACGTGCCGGTGGAGTCGATCTGGACCTCCGCCCTGGCCACCGCCCGCTTCCTGGACGGCCAGCGCCCCGGCGGCACCGCGTACGCCATCGGCGAGGCGGGCCTGACCACGGCGCTGCACGACATCGGGTACGTCCTCACCGACACCGACCCCGACTACGTGGTCCTCGGCGAGACCCGCACCTACAGCTTCGAGGCGCTGACCAAGGCCATCCGCCTCATCCGCGACGGCGCCCGCTTCATCGCCACCAACCCCGACGAGACCGGCCCGTCCACCGAGGGCCCGCTCCCGGCGACCGGCTCCGTGGCCGCGCTGATCACCAAGGCCACCGGCAAGGCGCCGTACTTCGTGGGCAAGCCGAACCCGCTGATGATGCGGGAGGGCCTGAACAAGATCCACGCCCACTCGGAGACCAGCGCCATGATCGGCGACCGCATGGACACCGACGTCCTCGCGGGCATGGAGGCCGGCATGGAGACCGTCCTCGTCCTGACGGGCCTGACCCGCCCCCAGGAGGTGGAGAACTACCCGTACCGCCCCACGAGGGTGGTCAACTCGATCGCGGACCTGCTGGACGTCGTGTAGGCGCCCTGGGCGCAGCCCGCCGCGGGGGCCGGGGCGCGGCCCCGGCCGCCCGCGTCACCGGACCTCGGCGAGATCCTCCATGATCGTGAAGTGTGCGGCGAGCTGGGTGATCCGCAGCGTCCGCAGCGTGCGCGGGTCGTCGCACACCAGCCGCACCCGCCCGTACCGCTCCCGGGCCCGGTTCTGGGTCCTGACCAGGGCGGACAGGCCGCTGCAATCCAGGAACGTCACCCGGCGCAGGTCCAGCACCACATCGGGGCGGTCGCCGCCGGTCAACGAGTCCAGGTACGCGATCAGCCGTGGCGCGGACAGCGCGTCCATCTCGCCCTCGACCTCGACCACGACGGTGTCACCGACTAACCGTTCGCGTATCCACGGGTACAACCGGTGCTGGGACATTCGTTACCTCGACGGCGGGAAGAACGACGGTGGTGCGGTCAGCCATGCGGCTACCCCCACCGTCTCCCGGCACACGGGCCGGACGCAATCAGCGCGCCGACCGGGGGGCGCATGGAACTCACATTCGGGCGCGCACCGTCCCACGCGCGCCTCGGCCGGGCGTGCGCGCCCCCAGGGCCCCGGCCGGCGGAGGCGGCGGCGCAGCTCGGGAGGGGCCGGGAGGTCTTGGATAAGGTGGGCGGGGCCGCGCGCGGAGTGCGGGAGCCGCGGGAGCGACCGCCGCACCCCTGCACCGCGTCCCGCCCGCCGTACCTCGCACACCGCATCCCGCACGCGCACCGCGCCCCGCGCACCGCGTCGGGAGAGAGCGCCGAAAGGGGCTGCCTTGCCCTCCGACAACCTGGCAGGAGCCGTCGCCGGGGAGTTCGAGTGAACCTGCCCGGTGACCTCGACCGCGCCCTGCGCGGCGTTCTCGCCGATGTGCCGCCCCGGCAGCTCTCCCACGCCGTGGACACCCTCATCGACACCTACCGCCGGGGGGTGGACAGCGCCGCGCCCCTGCTGCGGCGGAGGGCGGACGTCATCGCCTACGCCGCCTACCGCATGCCCGCCACCTACGCCGCCGTGCGGGCCGCCCTCGGGGAGTTCGCGGCGCTGGCCCCGTCCTTCGCGCCCCGCTCCCACCTGGACCTCGGCGGCGGGACGGGCGCCGCGGCCTGGGCGGTGGCGGACGTCTGGCCCGCCGTCCGGGACGTCACCGTCCTCGATTGGTCCGAGCCCGCTCTCGGACTCGGCCGCGAGCTGGCCCGGGGATCGGCCCTGCTGGGCCACGCCGACTGGCGCGGGCAGGAGATCGGCGCCGCGCTCCCCGAGGCCCCGGACCTGGTCACCCTCTCCTACGTCCTCAACGAGCTCTCCGACGAGGACCGCCGCCGGGTGGTCGCCGACGTGCTGCGGCGCGACCCCGCCGTCGTCGCCGTCGTCGAGCCCGGCACCCCCGCCGGGTACGGCAGGGTCATCGAGGCGCGGGACCAGCTCGTCGAGGCGGGGCTGACCGTCGCCGCCCCCTGCCCGCACAGCCTGCGCTGCCCCATGGAACCCGGCCGGGACTGGTGCCACTTCGCCGTGCGGCTCCAGCGCTCCGCCCTGCACCGGCAGGTGAAGGGCGGGTCCCTGGGTTTCGAGGACGAGAAGTTCTCCTACGTCATCGCCTCCCGCGAGCCCGTCCGCCCCGCCGCCTCCCGGGTCGTCAGGCACCCCCTCCAGCGCAAGGGCATGGTCACCCTCCAGCTCTGCGCCCGCGAGGAGGGCCTTCGCCGCGCCGTCGTCACCAAGAAGCGCCACGGCGACCTGTACCGCGCGGCCCGCGACACCTCGTGGGGCGACCCCTGGCCGCCGCCCGGCGAGGGGAGCGGCCCGGCCGCGCCGGAGCGGGCCCCGGTACCGTCGCCACTGTGACGACGACACTTGCCCAGGTCGGGCCCATGCTGCGGGAGTGGCGCAAGCGGCGCGGGATCAGCCAACTGGAGCTGGCGCTGCGGGCCGACTCCTCCGCGCGGCACATCAGCTTCCTCGAGACCGGCCGGGCGCGGCCCAGCCAGGCCATGGTGCTGCGGCTCGCCGAGCACCTGGAGGTGCCGATCAGGGAGCGCAACGCGATCCTGGTCGCGGCCGGGTACGCGCCGCTGTACGGGGAGACCTCGCTGGAGGACCCGGCGATGCGCGGCCTGCGCGACGGCGTGCGGCGCCTGCTGGAGGCGCACGACCCCTACCCGGCCATGGCCGTGGACGGCGGCTACGACGTGGTGGCGGCGAACCGGGCGATGGGCGTGCTCCTCGAAGGGGTGCCCGAGCACCTGCTGCGCCCGCCGCTGAACGCGCTGCGCGTCGCCCTCCACCCGGAGGGGCTGGCCCCGCGCATCAGGAACCTCAAGCAGTGGCGGGAGCACCTGCTGGACCGCCTGGACCGGCACATCGCGGTGCACGGGGCCGAGGTGCTGCGCCGACTGCGCGACGAGGTGGCGGCGCTGCCCGAGCCGCCGGGCCACCAGGACGTGGGCGTGGAGTTCGGGGAGACCCCGTTCGCCCTGCCGCTGCGGCTGCTGCACCGGGGCCGTGAGCTGACCTTCATCGGCGCGGTGTCCACCTTCAACAGCCCCTGGGACGTGACGGTCTCCGAACTGGCCATGGAGACCTTCCTGCCGGCCGACCCGGAGACGGCCGAGGTGGTTCGGGGGTGGACCGGCTGAGGGGGAATGGCCGCGGGCGCCGCCGGGGCGGCAGATCTGTACCCCCGTAACAGGTCTGCGCGCCGTTGGTTGCCCGGTCGGCGCCCGCGTCCATGCCTCAAAGTCTGCGCAGGAGGCGGGGAAGAGTCTTTAGCAGTGAGCGCAGAACCCTTGATGCAGGGCGACAGCGGCGACGCCGGGCCGGGGACGGCGCGCGCACCCGGCGGACACGCGGGCGGGCCGCCCCTCCGCTGCCGGAGGGACGGCCCGCCTTTCGTGGCCCGCTGCCGGGCCGGGGTCGTCAGCGCTGGTGCAGGAACGAGTCGCCGTGCACGCGGACGTAGTCGTCCAGGACGCGCTTGGCCTCGTCCACGGCCTGCTGCGAGCCTTGGCCACGCTGCGCGGCGTAGTACGCCTCGCCGAGCTTGCGGACGAGTTCCTGGCCGGCCCGCTTCTCCTGGAACTCGTCGACCTTGTGCTTGCTCTCGCTCATCGCGCGCTGGGCGGATTCCTTCGCGCGGTCCAAGAAGCCTGCCATGTCCTGAACTCCCTTGCTTGCCTTGGGTGGCTCCGGGTCAGCCGTTGACGCCGAAGTCCTGGGCGATCCCCGCGAGCCCGGAGGCGTAGCCCTGGCCCACGGCGCGGAACTTCCACTCCGCGCCGTTGCGGTACAGCTCGCCGAAGATCATCGCCGTCTCGGTGGAGGCGTCCTCGGTGAGGTCGTACCGGGCGAGCTCCGTGCCGCCGGCCTGGTTCACCACGCGGATGAACGCGTTGCGGACCTGGCCGAAGCTCTGGCCGCGGGTCTCCGCCTCGTAGATGGAGACCGGGAAGACGATCTTGGAGACCTCGGCCGGCACGCCGGCCAGGTTGACCTTGATCTGCTCGTCGTCGCCCTCGCCCTCGCCGGTGAGGTTGTCACCGGTGTGCTCGACCGAGCCGTCCGGGCTCTTGAGGTTGTTGAAGAACACGAAGTGCTGCGGGGAGACGACCTTGCCGTCCTCCTTGAGCAGCAGCGCCGACGCGTCGAGGTCGAAGTCCGCGCCGGTCGTCGTGCGCACGTCCCAGCCGAGGCCCACGGTCACGTCGGTGAGGCCGGGAGCTTCCTTGGTCAGCGAGACATTGCCGCCCTTGGTGAGGCTGACACCCATGATTTAGCCTGCTCATTCCCGGTGCCGGGCGCGCACCGAAGCTGCGGTCACTTGACTTTTTCTTTGCCCGCTCTGCCAACGATCATCCCACCCACCAGGTTCCCGGAATCTCGGCCGAGTGAGGGAAACCGCGCAACAACTCCTCCGCGACGGCCCGCGCCGCCCGGGAGACCCAGCGCCTGCGGTGCCTCGCCAGCAGCACCGGGACGTCCGGCACCGGCGGTCCCGCCACCACCGCGAGCCGCCCGGTGCGCAACTGCTCCTCGACGGTGGCCCGCGGCAGCAGGGTGAGCCCGAGCCCGGCCGCCACGCAGGAGCGGGCCGCCTCGATGCTGCCGAACCTGGTCAGCCGGGGCGGGCCCGCGGGCAGCGCGAGCAGCGTCCCGGCGAGCCGGTCGCTGTAGGAGCAGCCCTGCTCGTGCAGGAAGAAGCTCTCCCGGGCCAGGTCCGCCCAGTCGGCGACGGCGCCGGGCGCGGCCAGGGGGTGGCCGGGCGCGGCCACGAACACCAGGGGCTCGTGCGCGATCTCGGTCACCGCGATGTCCGGCAGGTCCGCCTCCGGCTCCAGCAGCAGCGCCAGGTCCGCCCGGCCCGCGCGCAGCGCGTCCACGGCCGCGGCGGTGGAGGCGGGGTGCAGGGACACGTCCACCTCGGGCTCCTCGCGGCGCAGCGCGGCGACGACCGCGGGCAGCCGGGCCGAGCACAGCGACTCGCCCGCGGCCAGCACCACCCGGCCGGCGACGGCGCCGCCGGGGGCCGCCGCCTCGCGCAGCGCGGCCACCGCAGTGAGCACCTCCTCGGCGCGCTCCAGCAGTCGCCGTCCCTCCTCGGTGGGCGCGGCGCCGGTGGGCAGGCGGTCGAAGAGGCGGGTGCCCAGGTCGCGCTCCAGGGTCCGGATGTGCGTGGTGACGGTGGACTGGGCCAGGTGCAGCTCCGTGGCGGTGGCGGTGAAGCTGCCGGTCCTGGCCAGCGCGGCGAAGGTGTGCAGCAGACGGGTGTCCATCGGCCTTCCGGGGGAGTGGGGTGGAGCGGGGGTATAGGGGGAGAGATATCGGGGATCCCGATGGAGCGTATGGCAATTCATCGTTGGACGCGATGGCCGCGCCGGGGCGATGCTTGGGCCATGACCGCACCGATCTCCACCGCGTCCGTCCCCGTCCAGCGCTACGCCGCCTTCACCGCCGATCCCTCCGGGGGCAACCCCGCCGGGGTGGTGCTCGACGCCGCCGGGCTCGGCGACGACGTGATGCAGGCCGTCGCCGCCGAGGTCGGGTACTCCGAGACCGCGTTCCTCGCACCCGCGGGCGCCCGCCACCGGGTGCGCTACTTCAGCCCCCTGGCCGAGGTGGACTTCTGCGGGCACGCCACGGTGGCCGCCGCGGTGGCCCTCGCCGAGCGGGACGGCCCGGGCGAGCTGGTGCTGGACACCAACGCGGGCGAGGTGCGGGTGCTCACCGAGCGGGACGCCGCGGGCGCGGTCACCGCCACGCTGACCAGCGTCCCGGCCCGCTCCCGCCCCGCCGGGGAGGCCGAGCTCGACGCCGCCCTGCGCGCCCTGCGCTGGGACCGCGCCGACCTCGACCCGTCGCTGCCCGCGCACGTGGCGTTCGCCGGCAACGACCACCTGGTGCTGGCCGCCGCCACCCGGGAGCGCCTGGCCCGGCTCGACTACGACTTCGACGGCCTCGCCGAGCTGATGCGGCGGCAGCGGTGGACCACCGTGCACCTGGTGTGGCGGGAGGCCGACGACCTGTTCCACGCCCGGGACCCCTTCCCCGTCGGCGGGGTGGCCGAGGACCCGGCGACCGGCGCGGCCGCCGCGGCGTTCGGCGCCTACCTGCGGCAGCTCGGCCTGGTGCCGCCGTCCGGGTCGCTCACCGTGCGCCAGGGCGAGGACATGGGCCGCCCCAGCGAGCTGCGGGTGGCCGTGGACGCCGCCGACCCGCGGGTCCGGGTCACCGGGCGGGCCGTCCCCATCACCTGACGGACGGCACGACGTCGGACACCGCTCAGCCGTCGAACGGGTCCTCCAGGACCGGCACGCACGGCGACAGCAGGGGCTCGGTGTGCTCGGTGACCCGGCCGCGGACCAGCCGCAGCACCCGCACCTCGTTGCCGTGCCCGGGGTCCTCGTCGTCGCGGATGTGCAGCAGCCCGTAGGAGCCGGGGGCGAGCGCGCCGATTCCGGCGAAGAGGTCCAGCACCTCCTCGCCCGAGCCGCGGTGGTTGCTGTTGCCGCCGAGGTGGACGAACACCTCCCCGTTCATCCACCGCAGGTCCAGCAGGTAGGGGCTGGCGATGTCCTCGATCCGCCGCCGGATCTCCTCGACGATCTCCGCGAGCCGGGAGTCGTCGTCATCGTCGGCCGCGGTCTCCCGCACGGTGACCCAGCCGTGGTACTCGAACACGCGGCGAGCCCAACCCTTCTCGGATCCCCGTCACACCGCCTCCTCCTGTGCCGCCCGCCACGGCCGGCACAGGACGAGGAACAGGACGATCGACACCGCCGCGGACGCCGCGATCACCACCACCATCGGCATCGCGGTGTCCTCGCCGGCCACGCCCACCAGCGGCGGTGTGAGGGCGCCGACGACGAACTGCGTGGTGCCGAGCAGCGCCGAGGCGGTGCCCGCCGCGTGCGGGGTGAGCACCAGCGCCTGCGCCGTGGTGTTGGGCAGCGCGACGCCCATCGCGGACACCATCACGAACAGTGTCGCCGCCACCGGCGCCAGGCCCACCTCCCCGAACACCCCGCCGACCAGCGCCAGCAGCGTCAGCGCCGCCACCGCCACCACGGCCAGGCCCGCGGCCAGCACCCGGTCCATCGGCACCCGCCCGACCAGCACCTTGCCGTGGATCTGCCCCATCGTCACCAGGCCCACCGAGTTCAGGCCGAACAGCAGGCTGAACGTCTGCGGGGACGCCCCGTACACGTCCTGCACCACGAACGAGGACCCGGAGACGTAGGCGAACAGCGCCGCGAACGCGAACGAGCCGGTGAGCACGTACCCGGCGAACCGGGCGTGCCCGGCGAGGCCGCGGATGGTGCGCAGCGTGTGCCCGAACCCGCCGCTGTGCCGCCGCTCCTTCGGCAGCGTCTCCTCCAGCCACAGCGCCACCACCACGGTGAGCGCCGCGCCGAGCCCGGCCAGCACCAGGAAGATGCCGCGCCAGGCGGTGAACCGCAGCATCTGGCCGCCGAGCACCGGCGCCAGGATCGGCGCCACCCCGGATATCAGCATCAGGTTGGACAGGAAGCGCGCCACGGCGAGACCCGAGCACAGGTCCCGCACCACGGCCCTGGCGATCACTATGCCGGCCGCCCCGGCGAGCCCCTGCACCAGCCGGAAGGCGATCAGCGTGGGCACGTCGGGCGCCAGCGCGCAGGCGGCCGTGGCCAGCACGTACACCACCATCCCGACCAGCAGCGGGCGGCGGCGGCCCAGCGCGTCGCTCAGCGGCCCCACCACGAGCTGGCCCACCGCCATGCCGACCAGGCAGGCGGTGAGGGTGAGCTGCACCCGGGCGGCGCTGCTGTGCAGGGAGTCGCCGATCTCCGGCAGGGCGGGCAGGTACATGTCCAGCGACAGCGGGGTGAGCGCGGTGAGCGTGCCGAGGATCAGCACCATGACCAGGCCGGGGCGGTGCGCGGTGCGCACCGCGGGCGCGGCGGGGGGAGCCGCCGGGGTCGCGGGTTCGGGGGCGGGGTGGGCGGCGGGCGGTCGGGGATCCGGCATCGGACGGCGTCCTCCTGGGGTGCGGGCTGGGACGTGGCGGGGCGGTGGCGGGCGGCGGGTTCGGGGACGGGGCGCGGGCGGGACCCGCCGCCGCGGGGCGCCCGGGGCGCGGGGCGGGCGGGGACGGGCGGACCCGCCGGGCCGGCACGTGGGTAAGGGGCGCCACCCGGCCTCGTTGCCATACGCGTGCCCCGCTCCTTACTAGCGCCCGCCGCCGGTCGCGGTAAAGGTGCCAGGGGGGCGCTCGGCGAGGGCTTCAGGCGCCGTTCACCGCGCGTTGGACGCCGGTAAGGCCGCGCCGGGGCGCACGGGCACCGGGCGCGCCCCCCGAAGGGCGGCCGGTCCGGGCTCACACGGCTTGCCGGGGCGTTCCGCCGGTGCGCAGAATGAAGGCCATCGGTACAGGAGAACGGGGGTTCCCATGACCGAGCCCAGGCCACAGCCGGCGTCCGAGTGCTCCCACGTGGGCATGCTGCTCGGATCATACGTGCTCGGCGCGCTGACCCCCGAGGAGAACCGGCGTGTGGCCGCCCACCTCCAGCGGTGCTACGCCTGCGGGGCGGACTACCTGGAGATCGCCGAGGCACCGACGCTGCTCGCGGTGGTCGGCGACTCGGACCTGCTGGACGCCGGCCCGGACGACGACGGCCCGGACTGACCGCCGCCCGGACTGACGGCCGGACTGACCGCCGCCCGCACCGACCGCCGCCCGCACCGACGGCGGCCCCGATCGACCGTGGCCCGGACCGCCGACGCCCCGCCCGGCCGCCCGCCCCGAGGTTTCTCCCGCGCGCCCTGAACACCCCGCCCCCCGCGTCCGTACTCCTGGGCAGCCGCGGGTTCCCCCCACCCCCGCGGCGACCCGAGGCCTCCCGGCTCGGGGCAAGCGCGGCCGTTCCGTCCGTCGTGTCCCCCCTCGTCGGACGGGGCGGCCGCCCGCGCGTGCCCCTCCGGCCCCCGCGGCCTTCGCCCCCGCCCGCCGGGCCGCCTAGACTCGCCGCATGCTGCGTGTTCTTGCGGTGGACGACGAGGAACCCGCGCTCGAGGAGCTGCTGTACCTGCTGCGCGCCGACCCGCGGGTCGGCCGGGCCGACGGGGCCCTGGACGCCACCGAGGCGCTGCGGCGGATCAGCCGCGCGCTGGACGGCGGGCCCGGCGGCGAGGACGCCGTGGACGTCGTCTTCCTCGACATCCACATGGCCGGGCTCAACGGCTTGGACCTGGCCCGCCTGCTCGGCGGCTTCGCCGACCCGCCGCTGATCGTGTTCGTCACCGCGCACGAGGACTTCGCGGTCCGCGCCTTCGACCTGAAGGCCGTCGACTACGTGCTCAAGCCCGTCCGCAGGGAGCGGCTGGCCGAGGCGGTGCGCCGCGTCGCCGAGCTGGCCGCGGCCCGCAGGCCCGCCCCGCCCCCGCAGGGCCAGGAGCGGGAGGAGCCCGCCGACGCCGCGCCCGACCACATCCCGGTCGAGCTCGCCGGCGTCACCCGCTTCGTGCAGCCCGAGGAGATCACCTACGCCGAGGCGCAGGGCGACTACGCGCGGCTGCACACGGTGGACGGCGCCAGCCACCTGGTGCGCATTCCGCTGTCCGCGCTGGAGGAGCGGTGGCGCGCCAAGGGGTTCGTGCGCATCCACCGCCGCCACCTGGTGGCGCTGCGCCGGGTGGACGAGCTGCGCCTGGACGCGGGCACCACCAGCGTGCGCGTGGGCGGCGCGGTGCTCGCGGTCAGCCGCCGCCACGCCAGGGAGCTGCGGGACCTGCTGGTGCGGCAGGCCAGGGACCGCTGACCGCTGAGCCGTTCGTCGCGGGCGCGGGCGACCGTACGACGCCCGCTGCGCACCGTACGGCGATCCGGTGGCCGCGCGGGCACGGAGCGTGCGCCGCCCGCTCCTACGCTGGTGCGCATGCCCGACACCGAGCACGAGACGGAGCACGAGGCGGGCGCCGCGCTCGACGCCCTGCTCGCGCGGATGCGGGGCCTGCCCGCCGCGCCGCCGCGGGACCCGGAGGAGCTCGCGGAGCTGCTCAACCGCCTCAAGGCCGCCGCCGCGCGGTGGGCGGACCTGCTGTACGAGGTGCACCGCTCGGCGCGGCACCTGGCCGGGCCCAGGGCGGCCGCGGCCACCGAGATCGCGTTCCGCAGGGCGGAGGAGTCCTACACGGAGCTGGAGATCGCCCATCGGGACTTGGCGGGCGGGGGCGGGCCCGGTTAGCGTGACGGCCCCTGCTCCGCCGCCCGCACGGGAGGGAAGGTGCCCGATCGCCCCGCTCGCCCCGCGCCCCGGCGCGTGGTCGTCACCGGTGAGCCCCGGCGGCGCCACCGGCCGGCCGGCCCGGTGCGGGCGCGCTCGGAGATCGACGAGCAGACGGCGGTGGGCACGGCGTACGTCCGCGGGCTCATGCGCAGCCAGTTGCGGGCGGGCCTGACCGCCTTCGTGGTACTCGCGGCGGTGTTCGGGGCGCTGCCGCTGCTGTTCGCCGCGCTGCCCGCCGACCCGGGCCGGTGGCCGTCCCGGCCCGCCCTGGTGTGGCTGGTGCTGGGGGTGGCCGCCTACCCCGCGCTGCTCGCGGTGGGCCACTGGTACGTGCGCCGCGCCGAGCGCAACGAGCGGGACTTCGCGGATCTGACCGAGGGCCCGTGACCGGCGGAGCTGGGCGGTGAACCAGGCGTACTCGGTGACCGCGGTGGTGGCCGTCGTGCTCGCCACCGTGGTCGTGGGCGGCTTCGGCCTGCGGATCTCCCGCACCACGTCCGACTTCTACGTGGCGTCCCGCAGCGTGCCGCCCCGGCTGAACGCGGCGGCGATCAGCGGCGAGTACCTGTCGGCCGCGTCCTTCCTCGGGGTGGCGGGCCTGGTGCTGGCCCAGGGCCCGCAGATGCTGTGGTACCCGGTCGGCTACGCCGCGGGCTATGTGGTGCTGCTGCTGTTCGTGGCCGCGCCGCTGCGCCGGTCGGGCGCCTACACCCTGCCGGACTTCGCCGAGGACCGCCTGGAGTCCAAGGCGGCGCGCCGGGTCGCGAGCTGCTTCGTCGTCGGCGTCGGCTGGCTGTACCTGCTGCCGCAGCTCCAGGGCGCGGGGCTCACCCTGAAGGTGCTCACCGGGGCGCCGCGCTGGACCGGCGGGGTGCTGGTGGCGGTGGTGGTGACCGCGGCCGTGGCGGCGGGCGGCATGCGCAGCATCACCTTCGTGCAGGCGTTCCAGTACGCGCTGAAGCTGACGGCGCTGCTGGTCCCCGCGGTGTTCCTGGTGCTCGCCTGGTACGGGGACGGGGCGCCGGGGCGCACCTTCGACGAGCCCGCCACCTTCCGGGAGCGGACCACCGTGCGCGTCGAGGACACCGTGCGGCTGCGGATCGGCGAGCCGCTGCCCGTCACCGTCACCGGCACCGTCGGGGACGTGGCCCGCGACGGCGAGCGGGTGGTGCTGCCGCCGGGCGAGCACGTCTTCGAACGCGGCACCGTGCTGCGCTTCCCCGAGGACGCGGCCGTGCCCGAGCCCGCGGGGGACGCCTACCGGTCCGGCGCGTCGAGCTGGTCCCGGCCGCTGGCGGGCAGCCGCGACGAGCACCCGCTGTACGCCACCTACGGGCTGATCATCGCCACGTTCCTGGGCACCATGGGCCTGCCGCACGTGGTGGTGCGCTTCTACACCAGTCCCAACGGGCACGCGGCGCGGCGCACCACCCTGGTGGTGCTGGCCATGGTCGGCGCCTTCTACCTGCTGCCACCGGTGTACGGCGCGCTGGGGCGGCTCTACGCCCCGGAGCTGATCATGACGGGGCGCACGGACGTGGCCGTGCTGGTGCTGCCGGGGCGGCTGATCGGCGGCCTCGGCGGGAACCTGCTGGAGGCGCTGCTGGTCGGCGGCGCGTTCGCGGCGTTCCTCTCCACCGCGTCCGGGCTCGCCCTGTCGGTGGCCGGGGTGCTCACCCAGGACCTGCTGCCCTCGCTGGGCGTGAAGCACTTCCGGCTGGCGACGCTGCTGGCCATGGCGGTGCCCACGGCGGCGAACCTGGCGGTCAGCGACCTGCCGGTGGCGGACGCGGTGGGGCTCGCGTTCGCGGTGTCCGCGTCCTCGTTCTGCCCGCTGCTGGTGCTCGGCATCTGGTGGCGGCGGCTGACGGCGGCGGGCGCGGTGGCCGGGGTGCTCGTCGGCGGCGGGGCGGCGCTGACCGCGGTCGCCGCGACCATGGCCGGGCTCGCCGACCGGGGCTGGCCCGGCGCGCTGCTGGCGTGGCCCGCGGTGTGGTCGGTGCCGCTCGGGTTCCTCACCATGGTCGGGGTGTCCCTGGCCACGGCGAGCCGGATCCCGCCCGGCACCGGCGCCACCATGGCCCGCCTCCACCTGCCGGAGCGCCCCGCCGAGGGGGTGGGACGGTGACGGGACCGGCGCTTTTCGGTCTGCTCGCCGCGGCCGTGGCCCTGCTCGCCGCGGGCGCGGCGCTCGGCTCGGTCGCCGCCCGCCGCCGGGGCGCGGGCGGGCGCGACCTGGGCACGCCCGTGGAGCGCGCCACCTTCCAGACCCTGCACACCGCGTCCCTGGCCGCGCCCCCGCTGCGGGCCGGGCTGACCGAGGACACCGCCCGCAAGGCCGCCCGCCGCCTGCGCTCCCTGCTGGGCACGCCCGCGCTCAGCCTGACCGACCGCACGGCCGTGCTCACCTGGGACGGCGTGGGCGAGCACCACCGCGACGGGCTGCTCGAGCAGGCCCGGCAGGTGCTGGACACCGGCCGCACCCAGGCGTTCCCGGTGTCCTGCGACGTGGAGGGCTGCGGCGTCCGCTGGGCCGTGCTCGCCCCGCTGACCGGCGACAACGGGGTGCTGGGCACGCTCGCCGCGTTCGGCTCCCGGGAGTCGGCGGTGCTGGTGCGGGCGGCGGGGGAGGTGGCCCGCTGGGTGTCGGTGCAGTTGGAGCTGGCCGAGCTCGACCGCTCCCGCACCCGGCTGATCGAGGCCGAGATCCGGGCCCTGCGCGCCCAGATCTCCCCGCACTTCATCTACAACTCGCTGGCCGCCATCGCCTCGTTCACCCGCACCGACCCGGAGCGGGCCCGCGACCTGCTGCTGGAGTTCGCCGACTTCACCCGCTACTCCTTCCGCAGGCACGGGGAGTTCACCACGCTGGTGGACGAGCTGCACTCCATCGAGCAGTACCTGAACCTGGTGCGGGCCAGGTTCGGCGACCGCCTGTCGCTCAGCCTCCAGATCGCCCCGGAGGTGCTGCCGGTCGCCCTGCCCTACCTGTGCCTCCAGCCGCTGGTGGAGAACGCGGTCAAGCACGGCCTTGAGGGCGCGGTCACCCGCAGCCGCATCACCATCCTGGCGCAGGACGCGGGCGCCGAGGCGGTGGTGGTCATCGAGGACGACGGCGTGGGCATGGACCCCGAGCGGCTGCGCGCCATCCTGCGCGGCGAGGGCGGCCCGTCCTCCGGCATCGGCCTGTGGAACGTGGACGAGCGGCTGCGCCAGGTGTACGGGGACGAGTACGGGCTGGTCATCGAGACCAACGTCGGCGCCGGAATGAAGATCACCGCCCGCTTCCCCAAGTACCGGGCGGGCGTGCACCCCGACCCGCCCGGCACCCGCCCCCGGGACGGGCGCACCCCGCCGTGACGCCGGGGGCGCTCGGGACGTGCGCCCCCGGTGCCCCGACCGCTGGTCCGCCCGGAACGACCGCCCGTCGCACGACCCCGGCCGCTCACCGATGCGCCCCCGGTGTGCCCTTCTTCGGCCAGGATGCGCGCTCGTATGGTTACCCCCGGTAGGAACAGGGCACTGTGGGCTGTGGGTGACGTCCGCACGAGCCGGGCGCCCCGCGCACCACACCCTGGCAACTCCTGGCAATTCCTGGCAGTTCCTGGCACACAGGCACGGAATCGGGGGATTTCGGTGAGGGCGATCAGCGAACGGGCGGTGACGGCGGCACGCGGCGAGGTGCTCCGGGCGCTCGCCGAGCTGGACGCGCTCGACCGGGACGTGGTCAGGCAGCTCCATGTGCTGCGCCGCACCCCCGCCCAGGCCGCCGCCGCGCTGGACATGCCGGTCGAGGAAGTGCACCGCCGCGCCTCCCGTGCCGTCGGGCGGCTGTGCGCCCGCTACCGCCAGTACGTCTGAACGCCCCACGCGCCCCCGCGCCCCCGTCCCCCCGCCGAACCCCTTCCGCCCTGCGCGCAACGGGGCTGACCCGTCACCGCCGAGCGGGTTACCGTCCCCGCATGGGAGACCTCCTCACGACGCGCACGGGCGGGATCACGCTGGCCTACCGCGAGTCCGGCGACCCCGCCGCCCCGCCCCTGGTGCTCCTCCCCGGCCTCGGCCTCGACAGCTCGGACTGGGACGGGGTGGCCCCCGCCCTCGCCGCCCGCCACCGCGTCCTGGCCCTGGACCCGCGCGGCCACGGCGCGAGCGAGTGGCCGGGCGCCTACTCGCTGCCGCTGCTCCGCGACGACCTGCACGGCTTCCTCGACGCCCTGGGCCTGGCGCGGGTCACCCTGGTCGGGCACTCGATGGGCGGCGCCACGGCCCACCTGTTCGCTCAGGCGCACCCCGGCCGGGTGGAGCGCCTGGTGCTGGAGGACGTGCCCGCGCCGCGGCCCCGCGAGCCGCGCACCCCGGTCCGCCCCGAGGGGCCGCTGCCCTTCGACTGGGCGGCCGTCACCGCCCTGGTGAAGGAGATCGACGAACCGGACCCGGCGTGGCTGGCCGGGCTGCCCCGGATCACCGCGCCCACCCTGCTGGTCGCCGGTGGGCCGGGCAGCCATGTGCCGCAGGAGGGGATCGCGGAGATGAGCCGGCTGATCCCGGACTGCCGGATGGTGACGATCGAGGCGGGCCACGAGGTGCACGCGGCCCGGCCAGCGGAGTTCCTGGACGCGGTGCTGCCCTTCCTGACCTGCGGGCCCTGACCCGGCCGCCGCCCGCGGCCGTCCCCGGCGGGCTGCCGTCCCGGCCGGTGCCCGGGCCGTGCCGGGGCTGCCCCGCCGCGGCTCAAGTCAGGCTCGTGCGAGCCATGTCACGTTTCACTCGGACACAGCGCGGAACGGGGCATGGCGTCAAGGCGGGTGAAGCGACATGGCCACGCGAGGCCTCGGGGCTGGGGAATGGCAGGCCATCCACATCTTCTACGCGGCCGACCCGCGACCGCTGCTGGCCAGGTGCGTCGGCCCGCTGGTCGACGGCCTGCTGGTGGAGGGCCTGGTCACGAGCTGGTTCTTCGTCAACTACTGGCTGGAGGGCCCGCACCTGCGGCTGCGGCTGAAGTCCCGGTCCAGCGAGGACGCCGCCGCGGTCCGCGGGCGCGCCGAGACGGCGGTCGGCGCGTTCCTCGAGGGCAGGCCCGCGCTGTACGAGGTGAAGCCGGAGCTGGTGGACTTCTACACCACCGTCTTCCTGCTGGAGTACGCCCCCCAGGACCGCGAGCGGCTGCTCGGCCCGGACGGGAGCATGCGCCTGCGCCCCACGAACACCTACAGCTTCGAGCCGTATGTGCCGGACCGCGGGCGGTACGGCGGCCCGGCCGGGACCGCGCTCGCCGAGTGGCACTTCCGGCACTCCAGTGAACTGGCCGTGGCGCTGGCCCGCGAGCCCTCCCCGCGGCGCAGCACCCTGCTGGGGGTGGCCGGGCAGCTCATGACGGTGATGCTGACCGCCTTCCTGCACGAGGAGCGGCTGATCGCGGACTTCCTCGCCCGCTACCACGAGTCCTGGCTGCGCCTGTTCGCCCTGGCCGACGCGGCGCCCCCGGTCGGCCGCGAGCACGGCCAGGACGCCGCGGGCGCCGAGGTGGCCCGCGGCGTGGCCGGGGTCCGCCGGGCGCTCCACGGCCGGGGCGGCCTGTCCGAGCCGCTGCGGCGCTGGGCCGAGCACTGCGCCGAACTGCGGGAGCGCACCACGGAGCTGGCCCGCGCCGGGAAGCTGGCCGTCCCGCCGTGGCACCCGGGGCCCGAGCCGGTGGACCCGGCCACCGCCGTGGAGCCGTTCCTGGGCTGGTACCTGCGCCTGACCAACAACCGCCTTCAGGTGTCCATGCGCGACGAGCCGTACCTGGCGGGCCTGCTGGAGCGCTCCATGCGCGATTCGTCCGCGCTGGAGGCGTGGGCCTGACCCCGGCGGGCGGTACCCCGCCGGGCCGTCACGGCACCCGGTCGAGCACCACCCCGAAGTGCGTCCGGTACGCGGCCAGCAGCTCGGCGTCGCCGGGCAGCGGCTCCTCGTGCCGCTCGCCCGCGACGGTGCGGATCAGGGTCCGGCCGCTGATGGTGACCCGGCCGTCCCCGGTGAGCCGGGAGCACACGGGCTTGGCGGTGAAGTGGGAGTCGGGCGAGGTGCGCTGCCACCAGCAGGTCGGCAGGAAGTCGGCGAGCGCGCGGGGGCGCCGCTCCACGCGGTACGTCGGGCGGCCGTCGCGCAGCACGTCCAGGTCGCCCTCCGCGGTCTCCTCGACGCGGAACACCCCCGCCGGGTCGGGCTGGTCCACGCCCGGGGCGAGCCGCAGCGGGTGGTGGCTGTGGTCGCCGAAGCCCACGTCCACCAGCCACGGGCCCGAGGCGTCGCCGGGCGGCGTCACCACCAGCGCGAGGTGCTCGAAGGGCGCGCCGAACCCGTCCGGGCCGTGCACCCGGGCGGAGACCCGCTCCACCCGGTGGCCCAGGCCGGTGAGCAGCGCGGCGAACAGCCCGTTGAGCTCGTAGCAGAAGCCGCCGCGGCGCCGGCGCACCACCTTGTCCAGCAGGGCCCGCTCCGCCAGGGAGATGTCCTCGCCCAGGTGGATGGACAGGTTCTCGAACGGCACGGCGCGCAGGTGGCGCGACTGGAGCTCGCGCAGCGCCGCGGCGTCGGCCCGCGCCGGGCGGCGCGCGCCGATCCGGGCCAGATAGGCGTCCTGTGCCGCGTCGTCCACGTCGCTCCTCCACCGCTTCGCCGGGGGGCGGCCGCCGCGTCCGTCCCGTCGTCTCGGGTCAACCGCGGGCGGGCGCGTGCCATTCCGGCCGCCCGCGCTCCCGTTCAGGGGCGGGTGCCGCTCCACGCCAGGTGGTAGCGGCCCATGGTGGTGCGCCGGACGCCGGGGAAGTCGCGGACGCGGCGCCACTGGCGGGTGGGGGAGCCGATGCCGAAGCCGGTCGCCGCGAGGGCGTCGGCGTGGGCCCGCTCGCTCGTCCACTCGGCGTAGTTCACGATCTCGGTGCCGTCCGTGGACAGGTGGAAGTGCGCGGAGAGCAGGCCGGGCGGCGGCGACGGGTCGGTCTCCAGGGCCTCGCACACCGCGTTCGCCCACTCCCGCTGCCGCCGCGGGTCCGGCCCCTTCAGCTCGGCCACGACCAGCACCACGCAGCCGACCGCGCCCGCCGCCGCGGAATCGTCCGCGGCGGCGGGCACGAAGGCGCGGTGCCTGCGGGTGCGGTGCAGCGCCAGGCGGCGCAGGCCCGGCACCGCCTCGTCGATCTCGGCGACCCGCTCGGGGCGCTGGGCCGCGGCGAACGCCTCGTAGGCGTCGTCGTCCACCCACTGGGAGTGGTGCATCAGGGTGTCGCCGTCGGTGCCCGTGTAGACGTGGTAGCCGAGCAGGCCGGGGGTGGGCCAGGGCCGCCCCTCCCAGGCGGCGGCCACGGCCTCCACGGCGGCCCGCTGGCGCTGCGGCGTGCCCAGGCTCCACCGGCTGAAGAAGGGTGCGCCGACCCCCGGCCGGGTCATGTCGGGCAGGGTGGCGCCGGGCAGGGCGGATGCGCTCACGGTGGCTCCTCGGTCGGGTCCGGTCGGGTCCGGTCCGGTCCGGTCGGGTCGGTCGTGTCCGGCCGGGCCTGCGGGCCCTGCGGCCTGCGCGGCCCCCGGACCCGGAACCATCCTGAAACCTCAAGCGCGATCGAGGTCAACCACCGCGGCGCGCCCCCGCCCGGTTCAGTCCCGCCCGGGCCCGAACACCGGCGTCCACGCGCGGATCGCCGTCACCTCGACCCCCGGCGTGCGGTAGTACGCGTCCTCGGCGAGTATCCGGTCCACCTCCTCGCGGTCGCAGTCGAGCACCAGCAGGGCCCCGGTGTCGTCCGCCCACGGACCCGCGATCACCACCTTGCCCTCCTTGTGCAGGCGCGCGACGAACTCCCGGTGCGCCGGGCGCGCGGCGAGGCGCTCGTCGCTCGGCTCGGAGAAGGACAGTTCGACCACCAGCATGCTCGGATCCCTTCGAGTGCCGCCCGGCGACCGCCGCCGGACCCCACGGAACCTACGCCGTCGCGCGCGCTCCTTCCGTATCGGGTGATACACAGACGGGGCCAGGGGGCCCGAGGCGGTGCCCCGCGCGGACGGCGGACGGGAGGCGGACATGGACGCGACCGCGGTGGACGACGGGTGGCGCCGGCTGGCGGACGTGCCCCTGCTGGCCTCGCTGCCGCCCGACCGGCTGCGCCGGCTGTGGGAGCAGTCCGTGCCGCGCCGCTACGCGCCCGGCGACGTCCTGCGCACCGCGGGGCAGCCGGCCGGGCACCTGCTGGTGCTGCTCGAGGGCCGGGTCGCGGCCACCGGGACCACCCCGGGCGGGCAGCGCGTCGGCTTCGGGCAGTGGGACGGCCCCTGCGCGCTGGACAAGGTGGCGCTGCTGGACGGCGGCGGCCACACCGTGACGCTGACCGCCCGCACCCCGTGCGCGGTGCGCGGCCTGCGGCGGGAGCGGTTCCTCCAGCTCGTCGAGGACACCGCGTCGGTGCGCGCCCACGTCCTGGCGATGCTCGCCGCCCAGGCCAGACGGCAGCAGCGGCGGTTGGCCGAGGCCGTCACCCTGCCCACCGAGGTCCGCCTCGCCGCCTGGCTGCTGGAGCGGGCCGCGGCCACCGGGTGCCCGCGCGTCCCCGGCACCCAGGAGGAGATCGCCGAGGCGCTCGGCGTCACCCGGGTCACGGTCAACCGCGCCCTCGCCCGCCTCCAGGGCGAGGGCCTGCTGCGGGTCCACCGCGGCGGCGTGCGGATCCTCGCCCCCGAGCCGCTGGCCCTGCGCGCCGAGGCCCTCCCCGGGCCGGACACCGCGCGGCGGCCCCCGCCCGCCGCCCCGGCCACGACGCCGCGCCGCCCGGCGCGCGCCCGGTCCGCGCCGCCGTCGCCAGGCGGGTGAAGTTGTCCGCGACCGCCGAGCGGCGCCCGCGGGGCCGGGCCAGGGCCAGGTCCACCACCTTCGTGGCCGGGCTCAGCGGCCGGAACACCACCTCCGGCCGGGCCGGCGCCGCCACCGAGCCCGGCACCACCGCGACCCCGCACCCGGCGGCCACCATGCCCACGATGGTCTGCATCTGCACCGCCCGCTGCCCCGGCCGGGGCGCGAACCCGGCGTCCCGGCACAGCGCGGTGATCCGGTCGTGGAGGCCGGGCCCCGCCTCCCGCGGGAAGAGCACGAACGGCTCCCCCGCCAGCGCCCGCAGCAGCCCCACGTCCAGGGTGCCGTCGCACAGCCGCTCCTCCTGACGCGCCGTCGGCAGCTCCACCAACTCCACCTCGACCGCCGGGTAGCGGGCCCGGAAGGCGCGCAGCACCGGCGGCAGCACGGACAGCACGGCCGAGCCGACGAGGCCCACCGCCAGCGAACCGGTCTCGCCGTGGCCCGCCGCCCGGGCGCGCACCCCCGCCCGCTCCACGGCGGCCAGCGCGGCGCGGGCCTCGGCGACGAACGCCTCCCCGGCCGCGGTCAGCCGCACATTGCGGGTGTGCCGCTCGAACAGCGCCACGCCCGGCTCCTCCTCCAGCGCCCTGACGGCCTGGCTGAGCGGCGGCTGGGCCATGCCCGGCCGGGCCGCGGCCCGGCCGAAGTGGAGGTGGTCGGCGACCGCCACGGCGGCGCGCAGGTGTCGCAGCTCCATGGGCCGCACGGTACGGGCACTGATACCGGCCGCCTCTCAGTGGCGCCGGTTCACCGGATGGATCGGCCGGGGGCCGGGGCCGCGGGGCGGCCTGGGGCCCGTCGGACGGCCCCCCCGTCCCACCTTCCCGTTCGAAGGGAGCCACCCATGGGAACCAGCCCTCCCCGCCCCGCGCGACCCGCCGCGCCGCCGTGAAGCCGGCCGGCGCGGGCGCCGCGGCCGCGTTCGCCTCCCGGCCCGGCGCGGCCCTCGCCGGAGGCCCGCCCCGCCCCCGCCGCGTCGTGCTGTTCCACATCGACGCCCTGCGCCACCGGGCGCCCGAGCGGCTCGGCCTCACCCGGGTGCGGCGGCTCGCGCGCGTCGGCACCCGGGTGCGGGAGGCGCTGATCGTCGCGCCGTGGCACCCGACCGTCAGCGGCTTCTGGGAGCTGAGCACCACCTCGCCGCCCAACCCCACCACCCTCGCCGGCTCGCTGTTCCTGCGCCCGTGGACGGAGCAGCCCCACCTCCGGCACCGCTTCCCCGGCTTCACCGCCCACATCGCCAACAGCACCGCCTACCGGTCGCTGAACCCCGGCTTCACCCACACCCGCCTGGACCGCGGGGCCACCGATGAGGACAACGTGCGCCTGGCGCTGCGCCTGGTGCGCGACCACGACGACCTGTCCTTCACGCGCCTGGTGCTCCAGGACGCCAACGCCGTCAGCCAGCGGGTCGCCGACGCCGCCGACGGCGAGCCGTGGGCCCGCGACATCTACGGCCCCGGCTCGCCGTACCCCGCGGTGGTCCGCGAGGCCGACCGCCTCCTCGGCGAGTTCCTCAACGGCCTGGAGCGGCTCGGCGAACTCCACGACACCCTGGTGGTGCTGCTCTCCGACGGCCAGGCCAGGACCGGCTGGCACCCGGTGCAGCAGGAGGACAGCCGCCGCGTCCCGCTGGTGTTCGCCGGGCCGGGCGTGGCGGCGGGCCGCACCGTGCCCTACGCCGAGAGCACCGACATCGCCCCGACCGTGGCGCCCGAGGTGCCCAGGCGGCCGGCCAGGCTGAACCGTCAGATCGTCACCCACCCGCGGCTCCAGGCGTGGCTGCGGCTGCACGCCGGCGACCACCCGCTGCTGGACACCGCGCTGATCCGCGCGGAGAGCTCGTACTTCACCGAGTCCCAGTTCTGGGGCCTGGACCGGGTGGACGAGTGGCCCGCGGCGGGCTCGGTGGACACCATGCTGCGGGACAACGACTACGCCCTGCGCTACCTCCACGACGCCCTCGCCGCCTCGGGCGCCCCGGCGTTCCCGGAGCGGTGGGGACTCGGGTGCGCCGGGCAGGGCGGCGGGGGCGGGGTGGTGCGGGGCGGGGGCGCCGCCGTGGCCGGGGGCGGAGGGGGACGGGTGCGCGGCGGGTGCCGGTCCGGGCCTCGCAGCCGTACTCCCGCCGTCTTCCGGGCGGTCCCGACCCGTGTGCCGCCCCGCCCCGTGCCCGCCGCGGGCGCCGACCGCATGCATCACAATCGGCTCGTCGTCTTTGTAGGGTTTCCCCAAAAGGGCGGGGTCCGTTTTCTGGGGAACAGTGGGGATTTAGGGGGGCGTTTCGCTCCGTCTTCCCGGGCCCGACGTCGCACCTCCTCACTCTCTGGAAATCCCCGTGTGATCCACGTTTGAGAAGATGGGGCCCGCTCGGGCTCGCGGGGGGTGACGCGGACGCCGCGGTCTGCGTGCTTGAGCTGTTCGCGAGCAGTTCTGCCTACGGTCTTCGCCGTCAGGACCACGGACCGAGTGGAGGTCTGGAATGACGATCGTCAGTGAGACGGTTCTCGGTGCGGCGCCGCGCGACGGCGCCCGGCCTGACACGGCGAAGAGCGCCGGGCCGCCGAAGCCGTCCGCCGCGCCCGCGGGCATGCGCGCCGCGGTGGCCGACCTGGAGGCCAAGCGGGCGCAGGCGTACGCCGGGCCGAGCGAGCGCGCCACCGAGGCGCAGCGCGCCAAGGGCAAGCTGACCGCCCGTGAGCGGGTGGAGCTGCTGCTCGACGAGGGCTCGTTCACCGAGATCGAGACGCTGCGGCGGCACCGCGCCACCGGCTTCGGCCTGGAGGACAAGAAGCCGTACACCGACGGCGTGATCACCGGCTGGGGCACCGTGCACGGCCGGAAGGTGTTCGTCTACGCCCATGACTTCCGCATCTTCGGCGGTGCCCTCGGCGAGGCGCACGCGCAGAAGATCCACAAGATCATGGACCTGGCCCGGCAGGCCGGCGCCCCGCTGGTCAGCCTCAACGACGGCGCGGGCGCCCGGATCCAGGAGGGCGTGACCGCCCTCGCCGGGTACGGCGGGATCTTCCAGCGCAACACGCTCGCCTCCGGGGTGATCCCGCAGATCAGCGTGATGCTCGGGCCCTGCGCCGGCGGCGCGGCCTACTCCCCGGCGCTGACGGACTTCGTCTTCATGGTGCGCGGCACCTCCCAGATGTTCATCACCGGCCCGGACGTGGTGCAGGCGGTCACCGGCGAGAAGGTCACCCAGGACGAGCTCGGCGGCGCGGACGTGCACGCCACCAAGTCCGGTGTGGCCACGTTCGCCTACGACAACGAGCTGGAGTGCCTGGAGGAGGTCCGCTACCTGCTCTCCCTGCTGCCCTCCAACAACCGGGAGCTGCCGCCGGTGGTGCCCTGCGCCGACCCGGCGGACCGCCGCAACGAGCGCCTGCTGGACATCGTCCCCACCGACCCGGTGCGCTCCTACGACATGCGGGACGTGATCGAGGACATCGTCGACGACGGCGAGTTCTTCGAGTGCCACCCGCAGTGGGCGACCAACGTCATCTGCGCGCTGTCCCGGCTCGACGGCCACGTGGTGGGCATCATCGCCAACCAGGCGTCCTCCCTCGCCGGGGTGCTGGACATCGAGGCGTCGGAGAAGGCCGCCCGGTTCGTGCAGTTCTGCGACTCCTTCAACATCCCGCTGGTGACCCTGGTGGACGTCCCCGGCTTCCTGCCGGGCGTGGACCAGGAGCACGGCGGCATCATCCGCCACGGCGCCAAGCTGCTGTACGCGTACTGCAACGCCACCGTTCCGCGGATCCAGCTCATCCTGCGCAAGGCGTACGGCGGCGCGTACATCGTCATGGACTCCCGCTCCATCGGCGCGGACCTGTCCTTCGCCTGGCCCGCCAACGAGATCGCGGTGATGGGCGCCGAGGGCGCCGCGAACGTCATCTTCCGCCGGGAGATCGCCGCGTCCGAGGACCCGGAGACCACCCGGGCGGAGCTGGTGGCGCAGTACAAGCAGGAGCTGATGCACCCGTACTACGCGGCCGAGCGCGGCCTCGTGGACGACGTCATCGACCCGGCCAGGACCCGCGAGATCCTGATCAGGTCGCTGGAGATGCTGCGGGACAAGGACGGCACGCTGCCCTCCCGCAAGCACGGCAACCCCCCGATGTGACGGCGGCGATGACGACGGAACGCGAGGACGGCGAGGGGCAGCCGGTGCTGCGGGTGGTGCGCGGCGCCCCGGACGCGACGGAGCTGGCGGCGGTCGCGGCGGTGCTGGCCATGGTGGCCGGGCGCGGCGGCGGCGGAGAGGAGGACGGCGGGCACACCGCGCGCCGCCCCGCCCGCTGGCGCCGCGAGGACCGCAACCGCACCCCGGTGTCCTGGGCCTCGGGTAGCTGAGGCCCGGGGCGGCCGACCGGGCCGGCCGGACGGAACGCCCGGCGGGCGGTGCCCGCGGGGCGTCCTCGGCGACCCCTGAAGGTCCTTCCCAGGTCCTTCGAAGGCCCGTTGCGGGACCTTCACGCCACTTGGCCGAAGGGGCCACCCCCACTCGGGGGCGGTCCGCCCGCGACAGGCGGCCGCGGCACCGAGGCGGCCGCGAGACCGCTCAACCGGAGTCTTCGGAACGGAAGCCTCCGCCTCCAGACCCCTCCATACCCCACCCACCTGCCGGGACGCAGGTGACTTGCCGGACAGTGAAATACCGCGAGGCGAGGCCCTCATTGCTGAGAGCGCCGTCGAGTGCCTCCGGAGGGCCGGTCAACTGGGCATATGCCCGCGAGCTTGGCCCAGCCACGCTCTAGTTCAGGTTGAGCCCCGGAGCGGAGTCTCGTTGTTGCACTGCTGTGCTGTGAGCGCACGAACACCGCGCGAAGGGCCACGGCACCGGTGAACGGGAATCCAACTAGGGGGCGGCTTTGGCCGAGTACCGGAATCTCACCGAACTCGTTCGGGCGCACGCGGCTCACGGGGCCGGCAGGGACGCGCTCGTCCTGCTCCACGAGGACGCCGGCCGGATGCGCGGCGAGCGGGTCACCTACGCGCTGCTCGACGCCGAGGCCCGCCGCCTCGCGGGCTGGCTCCAGCAGCGCGGTGCCGCGGGCAAGCCCGTGCTGGTCGTCCACGGCTCCGGCAGGCTGTTCGCCACGAGCTTCCTCGCCTGCCTCTACGCGGGGGCCATCGCCGTCCCCGCCCCGCCGCCCGGCACCGTCAGGCACAACACCGAGCGCCTGGTCGGGATCGTCAAGGACACCTCGGCGGACACGGTCCTCACCGACGCGGAGAGCGCTCCCGGCGTGTCACTGCTGCTGGCCCAGAACGGCTACGGACGCGTCGCCTGCCTGGCCACGGACGCCTTCCGGGAGGAGGCCCCGCCGTGGCGCGAGCCGGGCACCGGGCCGGGCGACGTCGCGCTGCTCCAGTACACCTCGGGCTCGACCAGCGACCCCAAGGGGGTGGTGGTCACCCACGCCAACCTGCTCGCCAACCTGGAGGTCATCGCCAAGGCGCTGGGCGGCGCCAGCGAGACCGTGACGGGCAGTTGGCTGCCGTTCCACCACGACATGGGCCTGATCGGGCACCTGCTGTTCCCGCTGTCGGTGGGCGGCACCGCGGTGCTGATGCCGCCGGAGATGTTCGTGCGCCGCCCGGTGCGCTGGCTCCAGGCGATCACCGAGTACGGCATCACCGCGGGCGGCGGCCCCGACTTCGCGTACGACCTGTGCGTGCGCCGGGTCACCGACGAGCAGATGGAAGGGCTCGACCTGTCGCGCTGGGAGAGCGCGTGCAACGGGTCGGAGCCGGTGCGCGCCGAGACGCTGCGCGCCTTCGCCCGCAGATTCGCCCCGGTGGGGCTGCGCCCCGGGGCGCTGTGGCCCTGCTACGGGCTGGCGGAGGCCACGCTGATGGTCACCGGCGGCACCCCCGGCGGGCCCGCCCGCACCGTCGCGGTGGCGGCCAGGGCGCTGGAGGAGGGCCGGTTCGAGGAGGCGGCCGCCCCGGACGGCGCGGACCGGGCCGAGGTGCGGGAGCTGGTCGGCTGCGGGACCGTCAACAGCGGCCTGGAGCTGCGGATCGTGGACCCGGAGAGCCTGCGGGTGCTGCCCGAGGGCCGGATCGGCGAGATCTGGGTGCGCGGCGAGAGCGTCGCGCGCGGCTACTGGAACCGGCCGCTGGAGACCGCCGAGACCTTCGCCCGCGCCACCGCGGGCGGCGAGAAGGGCTTCCTGCGCACCGGGGACCTGGGCACGCTGGTGGACGGCGAGCTGTTCGTCACCGGGCGGCTGAAGGACATCATGATCGTGGCGGGCCGCAACCTGTACCCGCAGGACATGGAGCGGGTGGCGCAGCAGGTCAACTCGCGGTTCGGCTTCTGCACCGCCTTCAGCGTGCCGGCGGGCCCGGCCGGGGAGGAGCGGGAGCAGGCCGTGCTCATCCAGGAGGTGCGCACCAGCGGCTCCTACGACCTGGACCTGGCGGACCTGGCCGGCCGGGTGCGGGACACCGTGGCCCGCGAGTTCGAGATCGCCGTGGCCGGGGTGCTGCTGGTGCGGCCGGGCACGGTGCGCCGCACCACCAGCGGCAAGGTGCAGCGCCCGGTGATGCGCGACCTGTTCCTGCGCGGCCGGGTCGAGCCGCTGCACGCCATGCTCTCGCCCGATGTGGACGGCCTGGTCGGCGCGGGCGGGGCGGGGCGGCCGGGCGCCCCGGGAGAACGGCCGTGACGGCGGCGCTGCGCGGCGGGGAGGGCACGGCCGCCGGGACGCGGGAGCCGGGGTCGGCCGAGCGGCTGGAACGTTTCCTCGGCGACCCGGAGGCGTCGGGGCCGGGCGCGGACGCCGCCCGCGGCTGGGGCGCCGACCCGGTCGGGGCCCGCGCCTGGCTGGACGGCTGGGGGCTGCACCGCCACTACGTGCCCGCCGCGCTCGGCGGCGAACTGACCAGCTACCAGGAGCTGCTCGGCCTGCTGCGCACCGTGGCCCGGCGCGACCTGACCGCCGCCGTGGCGCACGGCGGCACGTTCCTGGGCACGGTGTGCGCCTGGATCGGCGGCGGCCCGTGGCTGGCCCGCGCGCTGGCCGAACTGGTGCTCGAGGGCGAGCCCGTCGCGCTCGGCCTCACCGGGCAGCGGCCCGGCGGCCCCGGCGGCGGCGCGCCCGGCGGCACCCCCCTCGCCGCGGCCGGCGCCGCCGCGGGACTCACCGCCCGCCCCACCGACCACGGCTACCTGCTCGACGGCGAGCAGTGGCTGCTCGGCGGCGGGGCGGACACCCGGCTGCTGTGCCTGCTGGCGAGCACCGCGCCCGGCGGCGGGCCGCGCGGCCTGACGCTGCTGCTGGCCGACACCCGCGCCCTGCGCCCCGGCTCGTTCCGCCGCCTGCCCCCCGTGCCCACCCTGGGCGTGCGCGGGGCCGGGCCCGCCGGAGTGGTCTTCGACGGCGCCGAGGTGCCGTTCTCCGCCCGGATCGGCGCGCCGGGCCAGGGCGTGGAGATCCTGCTCAAGGCCGCGCAACTGGTGCGGGTGCTCACCCCGGCGCTGTCGCTGGGCGCCGCCGACCACGCGCTGCGCCTCGCCCTGCGCGCCGCCCGGGAGCGCGGCGCCCTGTCCGAGGGGCCGCACGGCGAAGGGCTCCGGCACTCGGCGGAGCTGCGGGTGCTCGGCGAGGCGTACGCCGACCTGCTGGCCATGGAGGCGCTGAGCGCGGTGGCGGCCCGCGGGGTGCACCTGGCGCCCGCGGAGCTCGGCCCGACCTCGGCGGCCGTGCGCCACCTGGTGCCCGCCATGACCGAGGAGGTGCTGGCCCAACTGCGGGAGGTCGCCGCCCCGCGCGCGCTGCCCTTCGGCGGCGGGCCGTCCGGCGCGTTCGCCCGCCTGGAGCGCGACCACCGCGCGGCCGAGGCGCTGGACGGGAGCGCCGCCGCCGGCCTGCCCGGCGTCGCCGCCCAGTTGCGCGGCCCGTACCCGGCCGGCCCCGGCGACGCCGCCGTCCTGCCCGTGCCCGGTGAGATGTTCGACATCGCCGCGCCCCCGCCCGCCGCCCGCCTGGACCTGCTGTGCCTTCCGGTGCGGCGCGGCAGCGGCCTGCTCGCCGCGCTGCCCGGCTCCGCGCTGGCGCTGCGCCGGGCGGCCGACCACGAGCCCGCCCTGGCCGGGGCCGCCCACCACGCGGAGGGGATCGCCGCCGCGGCCGCCGCCCTGCACCGCGAGGACGGGCAGTGGCCGTGCGTGTGGCCGGCCCCCGCGGGGCCGGTCCCGCCCGAGGTGCGCGACCGGGCCCGCCGCTGCGGGCTGCTGCTGACCGCGTCCGCCTGCCTGGGGGTGTGGCGGCACAGCGAGGCGGTGCGCGGAAGCTGGCCGGACGGGCTGTGGCTGCACGCCGCGCTGGCCCGGCTGCGGGTGCGGCTGCGGCCGTGGAACAGGCCGTTCCAGGTGGTCCCGGCCCCGCCGGGCGGGGCCGCGGGGGAGGAGGACGTCTTCGAGCGCATGGGGCGGCAACTGGCGCACCGGTACCGGTCGGGCGAGACTTTCACCCTGCTGCCGTGTCCCACGGGGACGGCCCGCTGAGACCGGGCGGCCGCCCCGGGATTCGCGCCGACCGCCGCCCACCGGCCCCTACTCCCACGTAAGGTCACGTCAATCGCCGCCCACGCGAAGGAGCACCGCAGATGACGAACCCCGCTCCGAAGGTGACCCTCCCCGTCGTGCGCCAGTGGCTGGCCGAGCGGCTGGCCGAACGGCTCCGGGTGGAACCCGGGGACATCGGCCACGCCGTACCGCTCCAGCAGTACGCGCTGGACTCCCTGGCCGCGTTCACCCTGCGCGGCGCCATAGAGGACGAGTTCGGCATCACCCTGGACCTGGCCGCGACCCGCTACTACCCGACCCTGGAAGCGCTGGCCGAGCACCTGACCGAGCAGATCAACGGCCACCCGACCCCGCCGCCCGCCCAGCGGTCCGCGCCCCGGGCCACATCGCGCCCCAAGGACCGCCGCACCGCGCCGCACGGGCAGGGGTGACCGCTCCGGAGCCCGGGTGGAGCGGCGCTCGAGTCGCGCCACCGTACCGCCCGGGCTCCGCTCGTGCCGCACTGGGTGCGCGCCTGTGCGTACATGCGTGCGAACAGGGTCTTTCCGCTGGGATTGTGTTCTACGATTCGCCGTAACCACGAGCGCCGACCGTAGTGGCTCGGCTACCGGGGAGCCGCTCTACCAGGACCGCCAGTCCGGATACGTAAGAGCCGCATGTGACGGGGGAGCACGGTGATCAGAATCCTACTGGCCGAGGACATGAACATGGTGCGGGGCGCGCTCGTCGCCCTGCTGGAGCTCGAACCCGACATCGAGGTGGCCGCCGAGGTCGAGACGGGGGACGACATCCTCCCATCGGCGCTCAAGGTCCGCCCCGACGTCGCCGTACTCGACATCGACCTGCCCGGCATCGACGGCATCACCGCCGCCGGAGCGCTGCGCCGCGAACTGCCGCAGTGCCGGGTGCTCATCCTCACCAGCCTGGGCCGACCAGGTAACCTGCGGCGGGCCATGGACGCGCAGGTGTCCGGGTTCATCCTCAAGGACGCCCCGCCGGACCGGCTGGCCGGGGCGATCCGCGGGGTCGCCGCGGGGCAGCGGGTGGTGGACCCGCAACTGGCCATCGCCGCCTGGGACGCGGTGGAGAACCCGCTCACCTCCCGCGAGGTGGAGGTGCTGCGCTTGGCGGCGGGCGGCGCCGAGGCCGTCGAGATCGCGGCCCGGCTGTTCCTCTCCCCCGGCACGGTGCGCAACTACCTCACCGCGATCGTCGCCAAGCTGAACGCGCGCAACCGCGTGGACGCCATCCGCATGGCCCAGGAGTCCGGCTGGGTCTGACCGGCCCCGCGCACGGGACGGCGGCGCCGCTCACGCCGCCGTGCCGTCGGCGCCGCACCCGCGGGGCGCGCCGCCCTGGCCGTCCCGCTCGCCGCCCGGGCCCGCCGCGGCGCCCTGGTCCGGCCGCGGGCCCTTCGCCCCGGCCGCCCCGCCGTCCCGGCCCCGGCCCGCCTCCCGGGGGCCCGGCCGCCCGTCCCGGCCCGCGCCGTCCTCGTCCTCCCCGTGCTCGCCGCTACGCGGATCGAGCGGCACCCACGCCTCCAGGTGGAACCGCCCGTCCGTGCCCACCCCCGCCTCCAGGCCGCCGCCGAGGACCTCCACGCGCTGCGCCAGGTTCTCGATGCCGGTGCCCTTGCGCCCCGGCGAGTCGCCCAGCGGCGGGCGCACCCCGTCGTTGACCACGGTCAGCCGGGCGGCGCCGTCGAGCACCAGCGCCTTGATCTCGCAGCGCTGGGCCTTGCTGTGCCGCAGCAGGTTGGTCACGCCCTCGCGCAGCACGGTGGCCAGCACCGTGTTCACCGCGCCGCTCATCTCGTCGGTGTCCACGTCGATCCGCACGTCGATGTCGGCGGCCGACAGGATGGAGCGCGCCGAGGTGCACTCCGCCCCGAGTGACATCTCCCGGTAGGCGCTGGACACCGCGCGCACGTCCGCCAGCGCCTGCCGGGACAGCACCAGCACCGACTCCAGCTCCTGCTTGGCGCGGGCGGTGTGCCGGTCCGCCAGCCGGTACACCAGCTCGCTCTTGAGCGTGATCGCCGACAGGCTGTAGCCCAGCAGGTCGTGCAGGTCCCTGGCGAAGCGCAGCCGCTCCTGCGTCACCGCCAGCCTGGCCAGCTCGGCGCGGGTGTCGTACAGCTCCTTGACCAGGTCGGCCAGGCGGGTCAGGCCGAACACGGCGAGCCCGAGCGCCGGGGTGCTCACCGCGTAGTAGGCGGTGTCGAACCAGGACGCCCCCACCGACCGGTGGACGGCAGGGACGGTGAGGCACACCGCGGCGAACACCGTCCAGGCGAAGCGGCGGGGCAGCACTAGCAGGGTGGACGCGGCGAGGAAGTAGGGCGCGCCCACCCAGCCGTTGCGCGCCCACAGGAACGGCGTGTAGACCAGCAGGGCCTGCACCAGCAGCGCCGTGGGCCCGCGCCTGGTGCGCTTCAGGGTGCGGTGCCAGGCCAGGTGCCCGAACTGGAGCACGGTCAGGGTGAACAGCGTGGCGAGGCTGGCGAGCATGACGTGCTGGCTGGGCCGCCGGTCCAGCAGGTTGAACACGGCGGCTATGGGCGAGGCGACGATGATCACCGACACGATCGCGAGGGCGAAGCGGGGGGCGATCTGCGGGCGCGGGCTGACCCGGGCCCCGCTCGGGTCGTCGTCGGAGGTGGTCCAGGACCGGTCCGCGTCGTCATGTCCGACGCGTTCTCCGAGTGGCGGGCGGCGTCTGCCCCTCGTGAAACGACTGATGCCCGACATGGATCTCCTCGCGAATGATAAGCAAGCAGCCAGTGATCGCGGACGGGTGGCTGTCTGGAGCCTACGCGGCGCGGCCCGGCCGCGAACCTGAACGTGTCATTCCTCGTCGCCCGGTGGGGCGTCGGGGCAGCGAGCGGCCCAGTCGGCGTCGTTGACCGGGTGGGTCACCAGGTCGGGCATGCCCAGATGGGTCGGCGCGGCGCCCGGCCCCGCGTCGTCCTCCGGCTCCCTCGGGCCCAGGATGAACTCCCCGACGCTCGACTCCGCGCGCCAGTCCAGGCCGAAGGCCCGCGCTGCGGTCTCGGCGTCGCCGCCGCCCAGCGCGCACGGGGCCAGGCCCATCGCGGTGGCCACCAGGTACAGGGTCTGCTGGAGCACCCCCACCTCCTTGAGGATCGCGGCGTACCACATCCCGCGGTACTTCCACGACACCCGGCTGAACCGCGAGGTGAGCGTGATCAGGGCCGGCGGCGGCGAGTTCAGGCCCGCCCCGGTCTGCGCCGCGTACAGCAGCTCCCTGATGTCGTTCTCGTCCCGGTTGACCAGCACCAGCGCGTGCCCGCTCGGGTCGTAGTAGTAGATGCCGCGCCCGGCGCCCGGCGCGGGGCGGCCGATCGTCACGTAGATCTCCAGCGAGTACGCGGCCCCGCCGCTCGGGTACGGGCGCGAGGTGGCGATCATGCGCCCCGAGCTGTCGGAGGACGTGGAGAACACCGCCCGCACCCGCGCCGACCGGTACAGCAGCTCGCCGAGCTGCTCCACCGTCACCGGGTCGTCCCCGTAGGCCCGGATGGAGCGGCGCCGCTCCAGGGCGGCGGTCAGGGGCATGTCGCCCTCCAGCAGCCGCTCCAGGGACGGCCGGGGCAGGGGGACGCGCGGCCCGTCCGGCACCGGCTTGAGCAGCGGCTCGGGGGAGACCATGCCGAGGAACGGGTAGGTCGCGCCGTACGGCTCGTCGTGGCGGCCCCGGCGGCTGCGCGAGTGGAACAGCATGTCCCGGCCCGACCAGGTCACCAGCGCCGGGTCGGAGTCCTCGGTGAAGACCGGGGCGGGCCCGCCCCGCACCGTCGCGCGGTCCGCCGCGGCGCCGGGCTCGCCCGCGGGCTCGGCCAGCACCACCATCCCGGCCCCCACCAGGTACCGGATCACGTCCGTCGCGACCTCCTCCGGCATCCCTAAGGCCTTGGCGACGTCCTCCGCGGTGCCCGGCCGCACCAGCGCCGCCACCAGGCAGGCCGCGTCCGGGCGGTGCAGCACCACCCGGTGCAGGGACAGCGCGGACTCCAGCACCAGCTCGCCGTCCTCCGGGCGGAGGCTGGCGAAGCGGGACAGCCGGGCCGGGCCGGTCAGCTCGCGCGGCGGGGCGAACATCGCGCGGCGGGTCATCGGCACCACCGACATCAGCGGCGGGTCGGTGGACTCCACCGCCAGCGAGCGCACCACCAGGTACTGGAGCTGGTTCAGCAGCATGTGGAGCTGGGCCAGTTCACCGCGGACGGAGCACGGCCCCGCGCCCGGCGCGGAGGCGTCCTTCAGCCGCCCGGAGACGGCGTTGTCCAGGGACACCGGGCCGAAGGTCATGCGGCGCAGCGCCTCGCGCGCCATCGGCCCCAGGTTCCTCAGCCGCACCCCGCCCCATGGGGTGCGCATCAGCGCCTGGTCGGCGTCCAGTTCCAGATCGACGTCCTCGCGCAGCGACCACAGCTCGACCTGTCGCACGCGAGGGTCACCGGTGAAGCAGGGCTCGGTGGCCACGGGTGCTCCTTGCGTCGGTTGCCGCGCGGGCCGGAGCGACGCGCGGACGGCTCGGGGGTGTGCCGTCATCAGACGGGTCAGACGAACATGGGGACGGGGTTCAGCTCCTCGTACGACAGCGGTGCCCGGAGCCGTCCCAGCCTCACGGGCACGTCGTACAGCCTGCCCGGCGCGAAGCGCGCGCGGAAGTGCCGCAACCCGGGAACGACCACCTTCACCACCGGCAGGCCGATGTCGGGCCTGGTCTGGTCCAGCACCAGCAGCTCCATGCCGTGGGAGCGGACCAGGGACTCGATCGCCGCGATGTCGTCCGCCAGGTCGGCGCGCGGCTCGTACCGGTGGTGGCCCCGGGCGCGCAGCGGCGCCCGCGGGTCGGGGAGCAGGTAGGGGTGCTCCTCGACGGTGGCCGCGGTCCACCAGCGCACCAGCTCGGCGCTGCGGGTCGCGTAGCCGGTGCCGTCCGGCTTGGCGTCGACGACGAAGGGCAGCATCTGGTTCACCTCGGTGAGCGCCCGCCGCAGCGCGACGGCCGGGTCGAAGTGGGTGCCGAAGCCGAACACGATGTCCTGCGGGCCGCCGCCGGTCCGCCGGGAGAACGCGGCCGTGGTGGGGATGCCCAGGTCGGAGGTGAGGTCCAGGGCCCACACCGCGCGACCCAGCCCGTCGTGCAGGGCCGCGGTCCGCGCCACCCACGGGTCGTCGAAGGAGCGCAGGTCCACCCCGGGCAGGGGGGTGCGGTTGTACCACCACAGCGCCGCCGCGTCCCGCTCCACCAGCTCCAGGAACCCGTGCACCAGGGCGTCCTCCAGGCTGGCGCCGGACGCGCTGCCGTTGGAGTCCGCGAACGCGAAACGGCGCCCCGACGAGGCCGGGGCGCGGTAGTACAGCAGCGAGGTGGGCAGCAGTCTCTGCCGCCGCTCGGTGAGGGACCACAGGGGCGTCCAGTCGATGGCGGCGCCCTCGTCGAACGGCTCCACGACGTGGTGCATCGCGCTGTGGCCCGCGTTCCAGCGGCGGCGGTCGAGGAACTGCCGCTCGTGGTAGAGCTGGCAGGCGTCCGGGTGCACGGCGCGGTCGGCGAGCTCCCGGTAGGAGCCGCGCACGCGCGGCTCGTCGCCCTGGAAGTGGCCGCTGTGCCGCTCCAGCGCCTCGCACAGCGCGCTGACCCGGGCGTGCGTCTCGGTGACGCCCTTGCCGCCGTTCTCGCCGCGCAGCCCGGCGCTCAGCTCGCCGAGGCTGCCGTGGCCCAGGGAGACGTTGGGCCCGGACCGGAAGACGTTGAGACCGGCGGGGCCCCGCCGGTCCCGCTCGATCGCCTTGACCACGCCGGTGACCGGGCTGACCAGGTGGCCGTAGTCGGCGAGCACCTGCTCGGGCGGGGCCGCCCGGTGGTCGCCGCCCTCGACGGACGCCTTGGGCCGGGGGGCGGGCACGACCGGGCGGGCGACGCGCCGTGCCACCAGCGTCGGGTCGCCGCACTCCGGGCACTGGGGGCGGGCCCGCAGCGGGTGGGGACGCCCCTGGAGGGAGAGGGTGTCCAGCACCCAGACGGCCTCGTGGGCGGGCGAGGGATGGCCGGCGAGCCACTTGACGGCCTCCAGGGCGGCCAGCCGTGCGCCGACGCCGTCCAGGGCGGGCACCGCGCCGGCGGGGCGCGGCACCGGGCCGCTGCGGCCCAGGGCGCGCTGCACCCGGTCCTCGGCCTGCCGGTGGCCGCGCAGCCGGTGCGCCAGGCAGTGCCAGCACGGGCCGCCGCGGCGGAGTACCGGGCCCGCCCACAGCTCGGCGCCGACGGGGCGCGCGGGCAGCCAGGGGCGACGTTCGGCGCGCTGGGCGGCGTCGATCTCGGCGAGCTCGGGGCGGAGGTAGTCGTCGCAGAGCACCACCGTCAGGTCGGCCGCGTCCCGCTCGCCCACCAGGCGCACACCCGACGCCGCGAGCGCGGACTCGGCCTCCGCGGTGTCGACGCCGCCGACCGCGGTCACCCGGGCGGTCGCCGCGGTGGTGCGGGCGTGCGCCGCCGCGCCGTCCAGGCCCGCGAGGCCCCAGTAGACCTCGGCCGCCTCGGCACGTGGGCAGGGCGCCGCGTCGGGGGTCACGCGCCGCAGCAGTCCGGCGCGCGTCAGCCGCCCGACCAGCTCCTCCACCTCGCGCCGCACGGAGTCGTCCGCGCCGCCGGGACCGGGGTCCTCACCGCCCGCCCCGCCGGCGGCGCGCAGGGCGCGGACGAGGCCGTCCACGTCCCGCGTGCCGTCGAGCAGGGGTACCAGCTCCTCCAGCCGCGCCCCTGCCACCGCGAGGGCGCCGCGCTCGGAGAAGAGGTAGGCGGCCTCTCCGGGGACCACCTCGGCGCGCAGATGGGGTCTGAAGCCCAGCAGCCCGCCCCCGGAGGGACCGTCCTCGTCGCGTACTCTCACGCGTGGCTTCCGGACACCGGCTCAGGACCCCCCGCCTCGGGAGTGCTGAAGCAGAACCCCGCCTCAGGGGTGCTGAAGCAGAAGCCCGCCTCGGGAGTGCTGAAGCAGAAGCCCGCCTCGGGGGTGCTGAAGCAGAACGCCTCTCCCTTGGCGTGCTCGGTGAGCGGAGCGCCCCACCAGGGGTCCAGCTCCTCGATGACCAGCTCGGGCAGCTCGCCTGCCGCGGAGTCCGGTGCGACGGCGGAGAGCTCGCGCTCCTCGCCGATTGAGGCACCGGCCGCGCTCGCCACCACGGTCGTGTCGTGCATTGGTTGCTTCCCCCATTCACAGCAAGCGCCGCCCTGGCGGCGGCGACTGTTGCTGAGGAGTCTGCGGTGGCGTCAGCCTTGGTCACCAGTGGCCATGTCATGGTCAAAGCCTGAAATCTTCATGGTGGGCGTCGGAGAAGCTCAGGAAGAGTCTCGTGATGCTCTCACTGGCCCCCGTTTCGCCCGTCATGACATGTTGCATCCACGGTCGGTCAAGCCCGACCGGTCCGGCGTTGCAGGGGGCCTCAACCGTTTCTCCTGTTACACCGTCGGACTAACCCAAGCCGGGGGACCAAAAGACCATGGAGATACGAGTACTCGGACCGCTCACGGCCCAGGAGAACGGCGTCTCGATCGTGCCGAGCGCGGGCAAGCCGCGCCAGGTGCTGGCGCTGCTGGCCATCCGTGCGAACGAGGTCATGCCCGTCCTTTCTCTGATGGAGGAGCTGTGGGGCGCGGAACCGCCGCGCAGCGCCCCGACAACGTTGCAGACGTACATCCTCCAGCTCCGTCGGCGGATCGCCGACCTGCTGGAGAAGTGCAATCCCGGCAGCGGCCAGCAGGCCAAGGACGTCCTGGTCACCCGGCACGGCGGGTACCTGCTCGACGTCCCGCCGGGCTCCGTGGACGCGCACGAGTTCGACCGCCTCGCCACCGCCGGCGGCCAGGCGCTCGAGGCCGGCGACGACGAGGCGGCGGTGCGGCTGCTTCGCCAGGCGCAGGACCTGTGGCGCGGTCCAGCCCTGGTCGACGTCCCTGTGGGAGCCCGGCTCGAGCTGGAGGTCACCCGGCTGGAGGAGGACAGGCTCGGCGTCCTGGAGCGGAGGATCGGCGCGGAGATGCGCCTGGGCCGCCACCACGAGCTGCTCAGTGAACTGGCGGTGCTCGCCGCGCAGCACCCGCTGCACGAGGACCTCCAGGCACAGTACATGATCGCGCTGTACCGGTCCGGCAGGCCCTGGCGGGCGCTGGACGTCTACACGAGGCTGCGCGACACCCTCGTCGGGGAGCTCGGGCTCGAGCCCTCCCCCCGGCTCCAGCGCCTCCAGCGGGCGGTCCTCGCCTGCGACCCGGCGCTGGACGAGCGCGGAGGCCGCGGGGGCCGGATCCCCGAGCGCTTCGCGGTGTGACCCGGCTGTAGCACTCCCCGCGGGCCGGTCAAGGCTCCGGTGACGATCGACGCGACTTCGAGTGGGGCTTGAGGTACCGAACTCAAGATGCCCACGCACCGCCGCGTCACGTTCACCGGAGCCTTTCCGGCGTTTCCGTAAGGAGCAGACCATGGAGACCTTGGACCCCGACACAGGGGAGAGCGTCTTCCGCGACTGGCTGATCGACCGCCTGAGCCTGCACCTGCGGTGCGACCGGAGCCGGATAGCCGTCGACGTGCCATTCACCGAGTACGGCCTGGACTCGGTGGCCGCCATCGGCCTCACAGGTGAGATCGAGGACGAGTTCGGCATCGTCCTGGAGCCCACCGCGGCCTGGGACCACCCCACGGTCGCGGGCCTCGCGGCCCTGCTGACCACCAGGACCGGAGCCTCCGCGGGAGCCGCGTAGCGGCGACCGCCCCGCCACCGCCGGACGATCCGTCCGGCGGTGGCTTCGTCGTGTCCGCGGGCCCGTGCGGGCCACCCCCGCGAGGTGCCGCCCGGCCGGGTGTCGAGCCGCTCACGAACCGCTCGCGAGCGGTTCGTGAGATGCACAGGGGTGTGCCTGGGGACGACGGGACGAGGACCGCGCCCGCCCGACCGGGACGCGTCCTCGCCGCCGAGCCGACGGGAGCCCGCCGTGTGCCGCCTCGCACCCCCGCCCACCGCCGGCCGACGCCCCCCTCGGCCCTCGCCGCCCCCCTTACCGGCGGCCCGCCGGGCCCCGGCCCGCCCGCTCAGGGCCCCGCCGCCCCGCTCCCGGCCGCCTCGCCGGGCGTGACGATCTCGCGATCTGCCCGAAAACCTCCCGAAAACTGCACAGAAAACCGCGTCCGGCGGCCTGCCTGGCATATGACGGACTCATGGCACGAACCGGTGTCCGTTCACGATGCATGCATGATGCCGCCATCTTGACGTCCCCGCGTTCAGCCGCTCCACGGGGACCGCGCGCCCACCGCGGAGGGACCCGCACCGGCAAGCCGGACCTGCACCGGCAAGCCGGACCGGGACAGCAGGCGGGCCGGGACGAGCAAGGCGGACCCGGACAGCAAGAAGGCCGCCCTCCCGAAGGGAGAGCGGCCTTCTTCTCAGGTGCGCCGCCAGGGACTCGAACCCCGAACCCGCTGGTTAAGAGCCAGCTGCTCTGCCAGTTGAGCTAGCGGCGCTCGCTGACGGACGAAATACTACCCGAACCCGGGGGGTGCTCCGCGCCAAGATCGCCGAGCGGGTCCCGCCGTGGCCGGGCTCACAGGGCGAGCGAGAGCATCAGCGGCGCCGCCCGCTGGTTCAGCAGCTCCGCGGCCTGACGCAGCCGGAAGGTCTGGCCGACCGGCATCGACAGCGCCAGGCACCCCGCGGCCGAGCCCGCCGTCACCGGGACGGCGGCGCACACCGTGCCGGGCGCGTACTCCTGGAGGTCCAGCACCGGGGCGGTGGCCGGGTGCTTCTCCAGCCGGTTCAGCAGCAGCCGCTCATCGGTGATCGTGTGCGAGGTGAGCCGCGCGGTGCGGTGCCGGGACAGGTGCTCGCGGCGGCCGTCGTGGTCGAGCTGCGCGAGCAGGCACTTGCCGATGGCGCTGGCGTGCCCGGCCGCCCGGAAGTCCACCCACTCGCTGACCCGGGGCGCCAGCGGGCTGTCGGCGCAGTCGACGATGACGATCTCGCCGTTGTCGTAGCGGCTGAAGTACACCGCGGCGGACACCTCGTCGCGCAGCGAGCCGAGGCCCGCGTGCAGCCGCTCGCCGAGCTCGCGGCGGCGGTCGGAGCCGCCGAGCCGCAGCATGGCCTCGCCCAGCACATAGCCGCCGCCGTTCAGGCGCCGCAGGTAGTTCTCCCGCAGCAGCATCCCGATGAGGTGGGCGACGGTGCCGCCGGGCAGGCTCAGCTCGCGGGCGAGCTGGTCGGCGGAGACGCCGTGCTCGTGCCGGTCCACGGTCTCCAGCAGGCGCAGCGCGTTGTGGACCGCGCCCGCCGGTGCGACCTGTCCGTGCTCCAGCGCCACGGTGTCCCCCTCGCAGGTGTGACCGTTCGCGTCGTTGCCGTCGCAACCGGTCACCGACGGTGCTGACGTTCTTCCGGGCCCGGCGTCTGGGCCGGATACCACCATAGCCCCAACGCGCGGGCGCGAGGTGGCCGTTGCGCAAGCCCGCGGCGGCCCGGATCCGGGCCGCGGCCCGGGGCGGTCCCGGGGCCGCCGTGTCACCCGTGCCGCCGGTTCCGCCGGGGCGGACGGGTGCACGCGGTGACCCGTTCCGGCCACGGCGGCGCGGCGGCCACGGCGGCGCGGCCCGGACGGGGGAGATTCGCCGTACCGGGCGCGGGCCGGGGTGTGGCCGGCCCGCGGCGGGGGACCCGGACGAGGCGGCCGGGCAGGGCACTGGGAAGGAAGGCGGGCAGCGACGTGGCTGACGACAAGTACGAGAAGTGCGTGGTCGAGCAGGTGCCCAAGCAGTTGCTCATCGGCGGGCAGTGGCGTCCCGCGGCCGAGGGCGGGGAGTTCGAGGTGGAGGACCCGTCGGTGGCCTCGCCGCTGTGCGCCGTCGCCGATGCCCGGCCGGAGGACGCCTTCGCCGCGCTGGACGCGGCCGCCGCCGCCCAGCCCGCCTGGGCGGCCACCGCGCCCCGCGAGCGCGGGGAGGTGCTGCGCCGCGCCTACGAGATCCTGATCGACCGGCAGGACGACCTGGCGCTGCTGATGACGCTGGAGATGGGCAAGCCCGTCACCGAGTCGCGGGCGGAGATCCGCTACGCGGCGGAGTTCTTCCGCTGGTTCTCCGAGGAGGCGGTGCGCGTCGGCGGCGACTGGCAGCGGGCCCCGGACGGCGGCGGGCGCCTGCTGGTGATGCGGCAGCCGGTCGGGCCGTGCGTGCTGATCACCCCGTGGAACTTCCCCATGGCCATGGGCACCCGCAAGATCGGCCCGGCCGTCGCCGCGGGCTGCACCATGATCGTCAAACCGGCGCACCAGACGCCGCTGAGCATGCTGGCCCTGGGCCGGATCCTCGGCGAGGCCGGGCTGCCCGACGGCGTGCTGAACATCCTCACCACCACCCGGGCGGGGGAGGTCGTGGCGCCGCTGCTGGACGACGGGCGGGTCCGCAAGGTCTCCTTCACCGGCTCCACCGAGGTCGGCCGCACCCTGCTGGAGCAGAGCGCCCGGCAGGTGCTGCGCACCTCCATGGAGCTGGGCGGCAACGCCCCGTTGATCGTCTGCGCCGACGCCGACCTGGACCGGGCCGTGGACGGCGCGGTGACCGCGAAGCTGCGCAACTCCGGCGAGGCGTGCACCGCCGCCAACCGCATGTACGCCCACCGCTCGCTGGCGGAGGAGTTCACCGACCGCCTCGCCGCGAGGCTGGCCGCCTGCAAGGTGGCCCGCGGCACCGAGCACGACGCGGAGGTCGGGCCGCTCATCGACGGCGCCGCGCTGGAGAAGGTCGCGTCGCTGGTGGACGACGCGGTCGCGGCGGGCGCGCGGGCCGTGCTGCCCGGCGGCCACATCGAGCACAGCCCCGGCTACTTCTACGCGCCGACGGTGCTCGCCGACGTGCCGCCGGAGGCCCGGCTGCTGAAGGAGGAGGTGTTCGGGCCCGTCGCGCCGGTGGTGCCGTTCGACACCGACGAGGAGGCGCTGGCGCTGGCCAACGACACCGAGTACGGCCTGGTGTCCTATGTCTTCACCCGGGACCTGCGCCGCGCGGTGGCCTACGCCGAGGGCCTTCAGGCGGGCATGGTCGGGCTCAACAAGGGCCTGGTCTCCACCCCGGCCGCCCCGTTCGGCGGGGTCAAGCACTCGGGCCTGGGCCGGGAGGGCGGCCGGGTCGGCATCGAGGAGTTCCTGGAGGTGAAGTACGTGGCGGTGGACGTGTGAGGCCACGCCCGGCGGCGGCCCGCGGGAACCGCCGCGGGCCCGGGGCCGTCCCCTCCGGGCGAGTGCGATCGACGTGACGTGGACGGGGGAGCGGTGCGGGGAGTGCGTGGTCTGGTGGCCGTGGCCGTGGCCGGGCTCGTGGTGGCGGGGTGCGGCGGGGACGGCGGCGGCGAAGGAGACGACCCCGCGCCGACCGGCAGCCCGTCGCCGAGCGTGTCGGCCACCGGGTACGAGGTCCGGCGGATCGACCGGCCGCAGATGTCCCTCGGGGTGAGCGTGGGGGCCGGGGAGCGGCTGACCACGTCGCCGGACACCGCGGGCGACGGGTGCCCGGCCACCTGGAGCGCCCTGGAGTCGGACGGCGAGAGCGCGGTCGTCCTCACCGTGTATGGCCCCGACTGCCGGCACGACGGCACCGCCAAGCCCGGCAACGGGCGGCACGGCGCGTACCGGTCCGCCGAGGACGTCCCCGCCGACCGGCGCGCGGGCGCCGAGCGGGTGCGGACCCCGCTCGGCGAGGCGCTGGTGTTCACCCAGCCGTACTTCGAGTGCACGCAGAGCTGCGAGGAGTGGGAGGAGCCGGTCGCCGTGATCGACCTCACCCGGCCGGCCGACCCCGGCTTCCCCACCCTGGTGGTCAGGTCCGACAAGGGCGTCATCGGCCAGGACGAGCTGACGGAGTTCGTGCGCCACCGTTTGGAGCCGTGAGCCCTGAGCCGTGAGCACCGGGCCCTGAGCACCGCGCCCTGAGCACCGGGCCGGGCCCGCGGCCCCGGGACCGGCGCCCGGCGCCCGGCGTCCGGACGGCGGCGCGGCCACCGGTTCCTGGGGCCGCCGCCGGCGAGGAATATCCGGAGAGGTGGTCCGGTTGTGCGCGGGGACGAACCCCGACCCGCGAAGGAGCGCGCGCCGTGACCACCCACCGCCCCGACCCGATCCGCGGTGCCGCCCGAGGCTCGGCTCCGGTGCCGCTCTCCGTGCTCGACCTCGCCACCGTCGGCACCGGCCAGACCGCGGGCGACGCCCTCGCCACCAGCACCGAGCTGGCCTGCCGCGCGGAGCGCTGGGGCTACCACCGGCTGTGGGTGGCCGAGCACCACTCGATGCCCGGGGTCGGCAGCTCGGCCCCCGCGGTGCTGCTCGCCCACCTCGCCGCCGCGACCCGCACCATCCGGCTGGGGTCCGGCGGGGTGATGCTGCCCAACCACGCGCCGCTGGTGATCGCCGAGCAGTTCGGCCTGCTGGAGGCGCTGCACCCGGGGCGGATCGACCTCGGCCTCGGCCGGGCCCCCGGCACGGACCCGGCGACCGCCGCCGCGCTGCGCCGCACCGAGGGCAGGTCCGCGGCGGAGGGCGCCGACGACTTCCCGCAGCAGCTCGCCGAGCTGACCGCGTTCCTCGACGACTCCTTCCCCGACGGCCACCCGCTGGCCCGCGTCCACGCCGTGCCGGGGCCCGTGCAGGGCAAGGTGCCCGGCGGGGTGCCGGGCACCGGCCGCCCGCCGGTGTGGCTGCTGGGCTCCAGCGGCTTCAGCGCCCGGCTGGCGGGCGCGCTCGGTCTGCCGTTCTCCTTCGCGCACCACTTCTCGGCGCAGAACACCCTGCCCGCGCTGGAGCTGTACCGGGAGAGCTTCCGGCCCTCCCGGGTGCTGGACGAGCCGTACGCGATGGTGGCCGCGTCCGTGGTCGCCGCGGACACCGGGGCGGAGGCGCTGCGGCTGGCCCGCTCCGGCGCCCTGGCCATGCTGCGGCTGCGCGGCGGCCGCCCCGGCCTGGTCCCCTCCCCGGAGGAGGCGGAGGCGTACCCGTACACCCCGCTGGAGGAGGAGTTCACCGCCCACTGGCTGCGCAACGTCATCCACGGCGACGGTCCCGGAGTGCGCGAGGGCATTGACGAGCTGGTCAAGCTCACCCAGGCGGACGAGCTGATGATCGTTTCGAATGTGCACGGGCACGAGGCGCGGCTGCGGTCGTACGAGATCGTGGCCGGGGTGTACGGGACGGGGTGACCGCTCGGCCCGCCGAGCTCGCTCCGCGGTGGAGGGCCGCGTCGTCGCGGGCGCGCCGCCCGGGTGCACCGCGACGGTGCCGCCGCCCGCCTGGACGCACGCGGTCGGCCGGGCGGGCCGTCAGCCCTTCGTCACCCGGACGGTGTACCGGCCCTGCGCGTCCTTGGCCACCACCCGCACCAGCGTGCCCGTCGGCTCGTGGTGGTAGCTCTGGCCCACGGCGAACGGGGCGTCGTTGTGGGAGTTGAAGGAGGTGCTGCTGGACCGGCAGGCGTCCGTCGCCGGGTTGGCGTCCAGAACGCGGACCGGGCCCTGCCCGGAGGGCACGTCCGTGCGCAGCCAGTACAGCAGGACGCCCTCGCTGCACCCGCCGCTGTCGTTGCCCTGCCTGCTCCTGACCTCCAGGGCGAACGCCCCGGTCCTGCGGGCCGGGATGACCACCAGCTTCCTGCCGCCCGGCACCTCCACCGGCGACAGGACGTGCTCGGTGGTGCCGCGCCGCGTCACGCAGCCCACCTGCCCGGGCTCCAGCCAGCCCAGCTTCCACTTGTGCCAGGCCAGGAAGTCGCTGTGCAGGCCCCAGTCCAGGGACATCATGTCCCACTGGCCCGCCCACCGGTCGGTGCGCCGGAAGTCGTGCCCGGCGTACAGGTCGGGCAGGCCGAAGATGTGCCCGTTCTCGTGGTTGAGCACCCGGTGCCCCGCGGCGTCGTGGCTGTACAGGACGGACACCTTGTCCAGGCGGGCGCCGTCGTCGGTGACGGCGGCGGTGGCGCCGGTCCAGGTGACCGACAGCACGCTCTGCGCGGCGGGCGGGCCCGCGTTCGGGGTGACCAGGACGTTGACCAGGTCGTAGCGGCTGAAGTCCACCTCGCGGTCGGCGACCTTCAGCAGGTCGCGCATCATCCGCTCGTGCACCCGCCACCCGTAGCCGCGCTCGATCCCGTACTCCCGGAACCCGCGCGGCATCCGGTAGTACTTCATGACCGGGTGGGGCTCGTATCGCAGCTTGCCGTACGAGCTGGTGGTGAACCACTGCTGGGCGGCGGGGAAGAACTCGGCGTACCGGCGCTCGGCGCCCTCCTGCGCGGGCGCGTCGGGGAAGTCGACGAACAGCACCAGCGCCCGGACCCGGCCGGTGGCGCGGGCGTAGACGGAGTGGTCCACCGGGAAGCCCTCCGACATGGTCACCCCGGGCACGGCAGGCAGCGCGCACGGGCCGGGCAGCGACGGGTCGGCGGGGCCCGGCGCGGGCGGCAGGGCGGAGGCGGCGGGGGCCGCGGTGGTCATCGCCACGGCGAAGGTGACGGCGGCGGTCTTGGCCCGCCGGACGAGGGCGGGTATGGGGCCAGCGGCGGGACGGGTCGGCTGCTCCACTCGGCCTCCCTGGGTAGTCGGGGACACCTGCCGTGCGTGCGGGTCGCGGGGCGGGCGCCGCGCCCGGTCATTCGGTCCTGACGGCCTCCACCGTGTGGGTGCCGTCCTCCTCCCGCCCCGTCACCCTGACCACCACGCCGTTCCTGTCGTCGCGGAACTCCTCCCCGACGGCGAACGGGGCGTCGGCGAGCGGCGGGTGGACGGCGGTGTCCTGGCAGGCGGAGGTGGCGGGGTGGGCGTCCATCACCCGGATGGGCCCGGCGCCCGACCGGACGTCGGAGCGGACCCGGTACACCAGGACCCCCTCGGCGCAGGAGCGGGTGTCGTTGCCCGCGCGGGCCCGCACCTCCACGGCGTACACGGTGGTGTCGTCCAGCCGGACGACGAGGAGCTTGGCGCCGCCGGGCACCTCGACGGGCGCCAGGCGCGCGGTGGCCCGGCCGGGTTCGGGCAGGCACACGACCTGCTCGGGCTCCAGCCAGCCGAGCTTCCACTTGTGCCAGGCGAACGGGTCGGGGGACAGGCCCTTCTGGTCGCCCATCAGGTCCCAGTCGCCGACCTCGCTGTTCCAGTCGCCGTGCGGGTCGCCGGCGGCGGGCCGCCGGTACAGGTCGGGCAGGTCGAAGACGTGGGCGCTCTCGTGCGCGAACACGTGCGGGTCCGGGGGGTGCGCCTCGAAGATCGTGCCGATGTGGGAGAGCCGCACGCCGTCGGCGACGATCGGCCGGGCCAGGTTGACGACCTTGGTGGCGTCGGGGTCCACGCCCGGGGCGTCCGGGTCGGCGACGAAGAAGACGGCGTCGAACTCGCGGAAGTCCACGTGGGGGTCGGCCGCGTCCACCGCGTCGGCGAGGAAGCGCCTGCGGGGCTCGGCGTCCCAGTCGCGTTCGATCCGGTAGTCGGTGGACGCGTCGGGCATCGGGACGAACCCCGGGACGGGCACGAGGTTGAAGTCGAACCTTCCGTAGGAGGCGGTGTCGAAGAAGCCCTGGGTGTCGGGGATGTGGTCGGCGGCTATCTGGTCGGTGGTCAGCACCGGCCGCGAGTCGGGGAAGCTCAGGAACACCAGGGCCGCGTCCACCCGGCCGACGGGACGGGTGTAGGAGCGGTTCCAGGTGTCCAGGCCCTCCGAGTGGTGGGCCCTGGTCCGCACCGACGCGCACCGGCTCTCCGGCCCGTCCGGCGAGGCGGGGCCGGCCGTGGCGAGGGAAAGGGTCAGGGCCGCGACGATGGCCGTGGCGCCGCAGAGGTGGCTCCGCATAGGGACCATGCTGGGCGGAATGTCGGACCGCGACCCCTTTTGTTACGCCGCTCGGGCACACCTCGCAGGTCCCTTGGGCGTGTCTCGGGTACGACTCGAGTTCTGCGTGAGTCCGGCACGAGCCGGGGGTGCGGCCGGGGCGCGCCCGCCCGCGGGCACGGCGTGCGCGCCGCCGCGGGAGCGGGTGCCGCGGGCCCGGGGGCGCCCCCACCTGCGTCTGTCATGCGCCCGTCACGGATGGGTCACCCGCGCGTCACCGAGCGCGCTGTGCGCGCAGCGTGAATACTCCGTCAGCGCTCCGAACAAACGATCAACTGACTACCGTCAGTGATCATCGGAGAAGGTCGTTCGAACGAGTGCCCTCCAGGGAATCACCGTGAACGGCGCTGGTGGAGCCCGCCCGGGCCCTCTATGATCGCCACATTTCCAGTGCGGCACCCGGACGACTTGCGAGATGACTGCCAAGCGGGAGCGAGCTGTGGACGGGCCAGTGGGCAGTTCGAGTGACGGGCACCTCCTCACGACGGCGATCACGGAGCGTCATGAGCTCTCCGCGAAACAGTTGCGCGACGCCTTGGCGGCGGCCGGGATCGCCATGGGCCTGGTCGACCGGGAGGGCTGCGTCCGCGATCCCACGCCGGCGCTGCGCGCCCTCGGCGAGGGCGACGGCGGGCGGCTCGGCCCCGCCGCCGACGGCGACCCGCGCACCAGCGCCCGCTACCACGAACTGCTCCGCGGCGAGCGGCGGCGGCTGCGCTACACCCGCGGCATCCGCCACCCCGACGGCCGCACCGTCTGGGCCCGGGTGACCCTCACCCCGCTGGACACCGCGGACGGCGGCCCCGCCTGGTCCCTGCTGACCGCGGAGGACATCACCGACCGGCGCGACCTCCAGCGGCGCCTGCGCCATCTGCGCACCCACGACCCGCTGACCCGGCTGCCCAACCGCGAGATGTTCCTCGACCGCCTCGCCGCGGTGCTGGGCGACGACGAGGCCGACCACCGGGTCGGCCTGTGCTACCTGGACATCGACGGCTTCCGCGCCGTCAACGACACCCTCGGCCACCACGTCGGCGACCTGCTGCTCACCGCCGTGGCCGAGCGCCTCACCGACTGCGCGCGGCCGGACGGGCACCTGGTGGCCCGGCTCGGCGGGGACGAGTTCGCCGTGCTCCTCGCGGGCTCCCGCGGCACCGCCCAGGCCACCGCGCTCGCCACCGCGGTGCTGGACGCGCTCGGCCGCCCGTTCGACATCGAGGGGCAGCGGCTGACGGTCTCGGCGAGCGTCGGCGTGGTGGAGCGCCCGGTGCGCGGCGCCACCACCACGGCCCTGATGCAGGCCGCGGACACCACCCTGTACTGGGCCAAGGCCGACGGCAAGGCCCGCTGGGCGCTGTTCGACCCCGAGCGCAACGCCCACCGCATGACCCGGCTCGCCCTGTCCAGCAACCTGCGTCCCGCCGTGGACCGGGACGAGTTCACCATCGAGTACCAGCCGCTGGTCGGACTCGGCGACGGAGTGCTGCGCGGCGTGGAGGCGCTGGTGCGCTGGGAGCACCCGGAGCTGGGGCGGCTCTCCCCGGGCCGGTTCATCCCCCTGGCGGAGGAGAACGGCGCCATCGTCCAGCTCGGCCGGTGGGTGCTGGAGCGGTCCTGCCACCAGGCGCGCCGCTGGCACCTGGCGCACGGGGAGGCCGCGCCGTTCGTCAGCGTCAACGTGGCCGTCCGCCAGATGTGGGACTCCGACCTCGTCGCCGATGTGGCCGCGATCCTGGAGCGCACCGGACTGCCGCCGCAACTGCTCCAGTTGGAGCTGACCGAGAGCGCGGTGATGGGCTCGGCCGGGCGGCCCCTCCAAGCCCTCAACGACCTGTCGGACATGGGGGTGCGCATCGCCATCGACGACTTCGGCACCGGCTACTCCAACCTCGCCTACCTCAGCCGCCTGCCGGTGCGGGCGCTGAAGCTCGACGGGCTCTTCGTGCGGGGCTTCGGCGCCGACCAGCCGCCCAACCCCGCGGACGAGACCATCGTGACCGCCCTGGTGCGGCTGGCGCACCAGTTGGGCCTGACGGTGACCGCCGAGTGCGTGGAGAGCGCGGAGCAGGCCGAGCGCCTGCACGCGATCGGGTGCGACACCGCGCAGGGCTGGTTCTACGCGGGCCCCGCCTCGCCGGAGCGCATCGGCTCCATGCTCAGGGGCGAACCGCTGGTGCCCGCGCGCGCGGGCGGAGGGGGATAGGCGCCGGGCCGGGTCTCGGCCCACCGCGCCGGCTCGCGGCTCTCCGCGCCCGTTGACGCGCCGGGGCGCGTCGCGGGAGAGCCGCTCACGTGCCGGGCCGTCTACACGGCCTGCGGCTGGTACAGCCCGTCCTCCACCGGCACCTCGGACAGCCGCCCGAGCGCCGTGGCCGCCGCCATCCGCAGTTCGGCGGGGCCGGAGTCCTCGCCGAGCACCGGGTTGGCGCACACCCGAAGGCTCTCGGCCGCCCCGAGGCGGCGGATCAGCCGGGACAGGGCGGGACGCGGCCCGATCTCCACCAGGCGGGAGTAGCCGTCGCGCAGCAGCGCCGCGGCGGCGTCGGAGAAGCGGACGGTGGCGCTGACGTGCTCCGTCCAGTAAGGGCCGCTCAACGGCTCGCCGACCAGGCGGCGGCCCGCGACCGTGGAGTAGAACGCCAGCTTCGGCACCCGGCCGTGGGCGCGGATCGCCACCCGGGCGAAGCGCGTCACCATCGGCTCCATCATCGGCGAGTGGAACCCGTGGGACACCTGCACGGGCACGGTGCGCACGCCCCGCTCCCGCAGCGACCCGCCGATCCGGTCCAGCGCGGCGAGGTCGCCGGACAGGACGGTCTCGCCCGGCCCGTTGATGCCCCCGATGCCGACCATGCGCTCGGAGTCCACCAGACCCTGCACCTCGGCCCGCCCGGCGAGCACCTTCAGCATCCCGCCGCCCGTCGGCAGCGCCTGCATGAACGCGCCCCGGACGGCGACCAGGCGGGCCGCGTCCGGCAGCGGGAGGGCCCCCGCCACGCAGGCGGCGGCGTACTCGCCGTTGCTGTACCCGAGCACCGCGCGCGGCTGCACGCCCTCGGACTGGACGGTCTTCGCCAGCGCGTACTGGACGGCGAACAGCATCGGTTGGGTGAAGCCGGTCAGATGCACCCGCAGGTCGGCGTCGAGCAGCAGCGCCGAGACGTCCTCGTGGGTGTAGGGCAGAAGCGCCTCCGACGCCTCGTCGAGATAGCGCCGGTAGACCGGCGACTCCCGGTACAGCCTGGCGGTCATGCCCGGGTACTGGGCGCCCTGTCCGGTGAACAGGAACGCCACTCCCGGGTCCGCGGCCCGGTTCACCGGGCACTCCCTCGGGCGGCGGGGACTCCGCCGCCGACGCGCGCCCCGGCACGGTGCCGTGCCGGGCGCTCCGGCGGCCGGCCGTCGCGGAACTCGCGTCCCCGACGTCCGGAACCTGGTGGGGCCATCTACTGCTCCTTCAACGTTCGCTGCGGCCCGGTGAGGCCGCTTCGGCGGCTCTGCCGCGAACGTCCCGGCGGCGGGAGGGGAAGGGCGCCCCGGCCCGTGCCCGGCCCGGCCGGTTTCGTTCAGCGGCTTGTCGAAAGGTACGCGAAGAGGGGGAGTGAGACGGGTGGGTTCCCACATGTGGTGCGCTCATCTGTCACATGTGGAGTTGTTCCACACGAGACTGCGACCGGGCGCTCAAGCACGACTGGAGACAGCCCCTCCGCACGCCCCCGGGTGAGGGGGGCGCGCACCACCCGTCGGAGCGCACGACGGCGCTCCCGGCGCGCGACGGCGCCGACCCCACCACCCCCGCGCCCGGACCCGCCGTCACCCCAGGGCCCCCGCCCGGATTCCGGCCCGCCCCGCGCACCGCGCCGCCGCGCCCCGTCGGGGAAAACCGTGCTTTGTCACGGCAAGCCGTCCGCAACCGCCATGTGCGCCCTTTTCCCGCGCCGCGGGCACAACGCCCAATACGCCCCCGCATACGCCGCGCAATGCGGCGAAAAATTCTCCGGCGGCCGTTGAGTGCCAGGTGTTCACCCGGCCGTAGAGAAGGTTGTGGCGCCACGGGGGCGCCCGCCGAAGGCTCGTGCAGCCAGGTCCAACCTGCCCGCATTCAAGAGGAGTTAGTCCGTGCCAAGGACCTTGCATGAGCAGTCGGCCGAGGAATCGGCTTCTGACGAGGCGAGCGAAGATGGCCACACTTACCCTCACTGACCAGGCATTCCGCGTGGGGGACCGGGAATTGTCCAGGGAATGTGTCGACCGGGAGGTTCGGGTGCGCAAGGATGCGGCCGTGGCCAACGACCGACCTTCGAGAAGCCGGGGCAGGCGACACGGCGCCCATTCCGGCACCGCGCCCGACGAGGAAATGATGCGCGCCCTGTACCGCGAGCACGCGGGCCCTCTGCTCGCCTATGTGCTGCGGCTGGTCGCGGGGGACCGGCACCGGGCCGAGGACATCGTCCAGGAGACGCTGCTGCGCGCCTGGAAGAACGCCGACCAGTTGAGCAATGCGACCGGGTCCATCCGCCCCTGGCTGGTGACCGTCGCCCGCCGTATCGTCATCGACAGCCACCGCAGCCGGCAGGCGCGCCCGCAGGAAGTCGACGCCTCTCCGCTGGAACTCATGCCCGCGGAGGACGAACTCGACAGGGCCCTGTGGCTCATGACGATATCCGACGCGCTCGACGACCTGACCGACGCTCACCGGGAGGTGCTCGTCGCCACCTACCTCAAGGGGCGTACCGTGAACGAGGCGGCAGCGGCGCTCGGCATTCCCGCCGGTACCGTGAGGTCTCGTATCTTCTACGCGCTGCGCTCCCTGAAGCTCGCTCTACAGGAACGAGGGGTGACGACGGCATGAGCGCGCCGGAGCAGGAGCAGCACGTCGACGTCGGCGCGTTCGTACTGGGGGTGCTGGACCCGGAGGACTCGGCCCGCTTCGAGGCCCATCTGGGGATGTGCCCGCGCTGCGCCGCGGAGTTCGACGACCTGATCGGCCTGGAGCCGATCCTCGCGGACTTCGCCGCCTCGGCGCCCAACGCGGAGTCCCTGTCCGTCAAGCCGTCCTCGGGGATGCTCGACCGCCTGGTCGGCGAGATCTCGGTGACCAGGAAGCGCCGGCGCCGGCGCGGGCTCTACCTGGTGGCCGCGGCCGCCGCGCTGATCGTGGGCGGGCCGGTGGCCGCCGCCGTGGTGACGGCGTCGGTGTCCGGCGGCGAGAAGACCGTGGCCGTGGACCTGGAGAGGCCCGCCAAGTACTTCTTCGACCACGTCCCGGCCGCGAACAAGGTCAGCGGCACCGACCCCGCCACCGCCGTCAACGCGACGATCGGCGTGGAGACGAAGAGCTGGGGCACCCATGTCGTCCTCGAACTCGGCAACGTCAGGGGCCCGCTGAAGTGCGACCTGGTCGCCGTCGGGAAGAACGGCGAGCGGGAGGTCGTCACCACCTGGGCCGTGCCCAAGTGGGGCTACGGCATCAAGGACAGCACCAACGCGGTGGCCAGGGAGCCGCTGTACATGCACGGCGGCACCGCCATGGAGCCCACCGCCATCGACCACTTCGAGATCAGCACCCTGGACGGCGAGCAGCGGCTGATCCGGATGAAGGCGCCGGACGGGATCGAGCACGCCACCTCGGCCTGACGGGCCGACCGGGACGGATCCGCCGGCCGCCGGCGGGGGCAACCCCAGGGGCCGGACGGGAGTCTCTCCCGTCGGGCCCCTTCCTCGCGCTCCGGCGCGACGGCCCGTCATGCGCCCGGCGGCCACCGGGCATTGACGCCCGCCATTCGGAACCGTAGCGTCCGGGAACATCGCAATTTCGGTACATCGTTCGAATCTTTCGAAGACCCGGCGCGGCGAGACCGCAGCCAGGCACAGGAGACTCCGATGAAGCCTCTGCGCACCGCGGTCGTCGGCACCGGCGCCATCGCCGCCGTCCACGCGGCCGACCTGGCCCGGCTCGGCGGCGGCCGGCCGTTCGCCGCCGCCGTCGACACCGACCCGGTCCGCCTCGCGGCCTTCTGCGACCGGTGGGAGGTGCCCGGCCGCTACGGCGACCTGGCCACCATGCTCGCGGCCGAACGCCCCGACCTCGTCCACCTGTGCACCCCGCCCGGGCTGCACCGGGAGCAGGCCCTGGCCTGCCTGGCCGCGGGCGCGCACGTGCTGTGCGAGAAACCGCCGGTGCTCAGCCTCGCCGACATGGACGCGATCGCCGAGGCCGAGGCCTCGGCCGCCGACGGCGCCCGCTTCGCCACCGTCTTCCAGCACCGCTTCGGCTCCGCCGCCGTCAACCTGCGCGCCCTGCTGGCCACAGGCTCCCTCGGGCGGCCGCTCGTCGCCGTGTGCAACACCCTGTGGTACCGGCCGGACGAGTACTTCGCCGCCCCGTGGCGCGGCACCTGGGAGAGCGAGGGCGGCGGGCCCACCATGGGCCACGGCATCCACCAGTTCGACCTGCTGCTTTCCGTGCTCGGCGACTGGAGCGAGGTCATGGCGGTCGCCGCCCGCCGGGCCAGGCCAACCGCCACCGAGGACCTGTCCTGCGCGATCGCCACGTTCGCCGACGGCACCGTCGCCACCATCGTCAACTCGCTGCTGTCCCCCCGGGAGACCAGTTACCTGCGGTTCGACTTCGAGTACGCCACCGTCGAGGTGGAGCACCTGTACGGCTACGGCGACGACAGTTGGCGGATCACCCCGGCGCCCGGCCACGAGGACACGGTGCGCACCGCCTGGTCGGCGGGGCTCGACGGGCGGCCGTCGGGGCACGGCAGCCAGTTCGCCGCCGTGCGCGCCGCGCTGGCCGAGGGGCTGCCGCCGCCGGTCACGACCCAGGAGACCAGGGCCACCATGGAGTTCGTCGCGGCCACCTACGCCTCGGCGTTCGGGCACCGGCCGGTGCGGCGCGGCGAGATCGGCCCCGGCAGCCCCTTCTACGACCGGATGAACGGCGACGGCGCCCCGTGGGCCGCCGCCACCGGCTCCGTGCCCCGCCAGGGCACCGGCCGCGAGCCCCGGCCGGAGGGCACCCGGGCGTGACGGGGAGGGGCGGGTTCCGGCCGCGTCCGGGTCCGCCCCGCGGCGCGCCGCCGGGGGCCGGCGGCGCGCCGCGGACCGACAGGGCACTGCGGGTTAAGCACGTGGCGCGCACGGTCAAAGCGGCGCCCCCGGCCGCCGACTAACGTCTGATTCCGTCCGGTGCGGACGGAGGACGGGCCCCCGGCAGGACGACTGCACACAGCCCCGGCCTCCGCCGCACCGGCGCCATGTCCGGCCGCACCGGCGCCATGTCCCGGCGTCAGCCGAGGTGGACGGGCGCCGTGCCCTCGGCGTGCTGCTGCCTCCCGGCGGTGACGGCGGTCACCGCGACGGCCAGGCCGGCGAGGAACAGCACCGCGGCGGCGGCGAACGCCATCGTGTAGCCGTGGGTGAGCGCCTCCCCGGCCCTCGCCACCAGCGCGGCGTCCCCGGTGGCCAGGCCCCGGTACAGCGCGGAGGCCGCGTCGGGCAGCTTGCCGTCGGCCGCGGACGTGGAGATCGTCGACATGACCGCGAGGCCCAGGGCCCCGCCGACCTGCTGAGCGGTGTTCAGCAGCGCCGAGGCGATCCCGCTGTCCTCGTGCCTGACCCCGCTGACCGCGCCGAGCGTCATCGGCACGAAGCTCATGCCCAGGCCGAGGGCGGTGACGAACATCGCCGGCATCAGGTGCCCGGTGTACGACGAGTCCGGCTCCAGCGCGGAGAACCAGAACATGCCCGCCGCCGCCACCAGCAGCCCCGGAGCGGCGATCACCCGCGGCGCGAGGCGGGCGACCAGCTTGGAGCTGACGCCCGCGGCGACGCCCATGCCGACGCTGAACGGCAGATAGGCGAAGCCGGTCCGCACCGCGCTGTACTCCAGGATGAGCTGCATGTGCAGCGTCAGGAAGTAGAAGGTGGCGAACATGCCCGCGCCGATGAACAGCATCGTGGCGTAGGAGCCCGACCTGGTGCGGTCCCGGAACAGGCGCAGCGGCATCATCGGGTGCCCGGTGCGCGCCTGGATCACCAGGAACGCGGGCAGCAGCACGGCCGCCGCGGCGAACGACGCCAGGGTGAGGCCGTCGGTCCAGCCGTGCTCGCCGCCGCGGGTGATGCCGTGGACCAGGGCCAGCAGGCCGCCGGTGCCGCAGACGGCGCCGGGTATGTCCAGGCGGCCGGGGTGGCGGTCGGCCTCCACCAGCGTCCTGGTCCCGGCGAGCACCACCAGGCCCACGGGGATGTTGACGAAGAACACCCACCGCCAGTCCAGCACGTCGGTGAGCGCGCCGCCGAGCAGCAGGCCGACCGTGGCCCCGATGCCGCCCATGGCCGCGTACACGCCCATGGCCGCGTTGCGCGGCCGGCCCGCGGGGAACGTCGTGGTGATCAGGGCCAGGGCGCTGGGCGCGGCGAGCGCGGCGCCGACGCCCTGGAGCACGCGGGCGCCGATGAGCAGTCGCTCGTTCGGGGCCAGCCCGCCCAGCAGGGAGGCGAGGGTGAACACGGCGATCCCGGCCTGGAACATCCGCCTGCGCCCGAACAGGTCGCCGGCCCGGCCGCCGAGCAGCAGCAGCCCGCCGAACGCCAGGGCGTAGGCGTTGACGATCCACGCCAGGTTCGCGTCGGACACCTCCAGGTCGGTACGGATGCTGGGCAGGGCGATGTTCGTGATCGTGGCGTCGAGCACCACCATCAACTGGGCCGCGGCGATGACGAACAGGGCCAGGCCGAGACGGCCGCCCCCGGGCGGCGCGTCGGAGGTCCCCTTCGGCGCGGGGGCGGAAGAGGTGCGGTCAGCGGGCATGGAAAGGCTCCAGGCAGTGGGAGGACGACGCTCTCCCCGGATTCGGAAACAGGCATGGAAGAGCCGGTCGCCAGTTCCGGGGAGAAACCGGGAGGTGAAGGGATTCCGGCGGTCCGGGATCCCCGAGTGCAGGCCGGTGCGGACATGCCGCACGGCATCGGGACGGCTCGGGGCCGGAGCGACTCTAACATTCGCCCCGCGGCCTTCCGGGGCCCGGACGGAGAAATGTGATGTGGTTCTTCTCGCCCTTGACAAATCCCCGCGCCTGCTACCTCCGGCTCTGTTCACGGGAATCCCCGTAATGGATTTCCGTGAATTTTGCTTGCGTTTTCTCCGAGGTTGTGTGCACTGGGCCGGAGCGACCTCGGAGTGCCACTTGCCGGCCCCGGCTGCCCACAACCCGGCGGTTTTTGTCAAGTGCGAGGGGCCCGCGCGAACCCGCCCGGTGCGGTGCGCCCGGGGCCGGGAAAAGCGGGATTCGCGGCCCCTCGGATTTCCCCCGGAAGCGGGGCGTGGAATCCGCCCGCGGCCCCGGATCGCGCCCGGTCGCGCGGAAGCGGAATGGCGCGGGGCCGGCTTTCCCCGCCGGTGCGCGGCTCCGGTGGACAGAGTGCGATCGAACGCCGGTCGAATACCCCTCGTGCCGCCGTCCTCGGGCGGTCGGCTCTTCCTCGGTGCCGCGGTGCCTCCGCACCCTGCCCCTCACCGGCGCCGCCGCCGAACCGTGCCGCACGCCGCCGACCCGCACGCCGCGGAAGGGCCGGGCCGCGCCCGCGCCGGCGCGCTCCCCCCGCGGGCGGACGCCCCGCACGCCCGTACGCCCTCGGGCTGACGCCTCCATGGCCCCAGGGGCCGACGATCAACGGGCCCGCGCGCCCCTACCGTTCCCCCCATGACACTCAGCAGCGCGGGTCCCGCCGCGCCGGGGCGGGCCGCATGGGCCCACGCCGCCTGCGCCTGGATGGCCGTCTCCTTCGTGTGGCACGCCTGGATGGCCGTGGACTACCGCGACACCATGGGCGGCGAGGACGGCGGCATGTCGGTCGCGGTCTTCCTCGTCTACGACGGCGCCGTCACCGCCGCCTCGCTCGCCGGGGCCCTGCTGGCCCTGGCCACGGTGCGGCCGTGGGGCGCCCGCCTGCCCCTGTGGGCGGTGCGGCCCCCGCTGTGGTTCGGCTGCGCCCTGCTCACCCTGCGCGGGGTGCCGGGCGCGGTCGAGGCCGTCACCACGGCGAGCGGACTGACCCCCAAGGGGCTGCTCGGCCGGGCCGAGGAGCTCGCCGACCGCGGCTCCCCGGAGTTCTGGCAGAGCCTGGCGATCAACAGCTACTTCTTCCTCGGGGCGGCACTGCTCGTGCCCGCCGTCGTCGTCTTCGAGCGCCGCCTGCGCGTGCGCGGCACGGCACCCGCCCCGCGCACCGGCTGACTCGGCCCGCCGCGAGCCCCGGGCAGGAGGCCTCCCGGACGGTGCGCCCCGGAAAAGCCCGAGCGCCCCGACCGGTCAACCGGTCGAGGCGCTCGTGTCGTGTGCGCCGCCAGGGACTCGAACCCCGAACCCGCGGATTAAGAGTCCGCTGCTCTGCCAGTTGAGCTAGCGGCGCTCGCTGACGTGGAGAGACTAGCACCCCGTCGGCGTCGACCAGAAATTGATATCAACGGACCGACGGGCGCCGGATCAGGGGGTCTCGCGCTCGTTTCGCAGCAGGTCCCGGCCGAACTCGATCATCTTCTTGGCGTAGTCGGGCGTCCAGTCCGCCCGCTCCGCGATGCCCTCCACGGACACCTGGTCGAAGCGGCCCGGGTCGGCCAACTGGGCGGCGGCAACCGCCTGGAACTCGGTGGCCCGCTCCGCCGCCGCGCGGAACGCCAGGGCCAGTTCGGTGGAGCGGTCCAGCAGCTCCCGCGGGTCCTCCAGGGACTCCAGGTCGAAGAAGTGCTCCGGGCCGCTGTCCGGCGCGCCGGGCTCGAACAGCAGCGGCGCAGGGCGCAGGCGGCGCTTCCGCTCGCGCTGCTCCTCCTGCTCGGACGGATGCGGCTGTGGCATGGGATGTGACCTCCGTGACGTTTCTCGTCCATTGTCCCGCCGTGCGCAAGTGCACCTCTGGGGAGCGGCTGGAGACGCCCGCCGCATTCCCGGCGGGCCCCCTCAGGGCCGGTGCGGCACCCGGTGCTCCGACAGGTGCGCCAGCACCGCGTGGTTGGCCTCCCACCCGTCCGGGAAGCGCACGGTGACGCCGAGCCGCACGGGCTCCGTCGAGGGGTGCTCGTCCAGCAGCTCGGTGATGCCCGCCCGGGAGACCACCACGCAGGCGTGGCGGTGCCGGGAGGCGAGCACGCACAGGCGGCCCGTCTCCAGGTGGAACTCGGTGGCGTCGCCGCGGCCGGACAGCGGGTGCAGCACCACGGTCACGTCGTACTCCTGGCCCTGGAGGCGGTTGGCCGTGTCCACCGTGACCCCGCTCACCCCGGCCGCGGCCAGGGCCGCGCGCACCGCGGCCGCCTGGTCGCGGTGCGCGGTGCCCACCGCGACCCGCTCCGCGGTCAGGGGCGCCGTGCCCTGCTCGGAGACCGCCACCCCGCCCCGGTCCAGCAGCCGCCGGACCACCTGGGCCACGGCCGCGACCGCCTCCGGGTCGGTGCGCACCGTGCGCCGCCGCGGCAGCTCCAGCAGCCCCCACCCGGACTCGGCCGCGATGTCCAGCACCCGGTCGGGCGCGGAGCCGTCCCCGGGCACGCCGAACACCAGTTGCCGGTCGCCGTGCCCCGTCCCGGCGCGGAACGGCGTGTACGGGTAGAACGCGGCCGACACCAGCGGCGCCGCGGTGGCGGGCAGCCGCCAGGACACCGGCAGCCGGTGCTGGGGCAGCCCCGGGTTGTGCGCCAGCAGGGTGACCACCGCGGACGCCGACGGGTCGTAGGACAGGCCCGCCCACTGCTCGGCGCCGACCACCGTGAACGGGTCGAGCTGCCCGGGGTCGCCCACGAACAGCGCCCGCTCGAACAGCCCGGCCACCTTCAGCAGCGCGTCGGAGCGCATCTGGTACGCCTCGTCCACGATCGCGTGCCGCCACGGCTCGACGTCCTTCACGTACGCCCACTTGGCGGCGGTGGCCACGACCACCTTCTGCCCGGCCAGCTCGCCCACCGAGGAGGACGCCGTGACCGAGGGCAGCGCGGCCACCGCGGGGTCCGGCGGGCCCTCGGCCCCGTGCAGCCGGCCCACCGGCAGCTCCGGGTCCTTGGCGGCGATCCTCCTGACCAGGTCGTCCACCTGGCTGTTGGTCTGCGCGACGATCATCAGTCGCTCGCCGGACGCGGCCAGCTCCCGGGCGGCCCGCACCACCAGGGTGGACTTGCCCGCGCCCGGCGGCGAGTCCACCACGACGCCGCGCGCGGTCCCGCGCAGGGTGTCGCGCAGGATCTCCTCGGTGACACTGGCGGCGTCCGCCGAAGGATCGGCGGCGCCGCGTTCGGCAGCGATCACAGCAAGTCCTCGTCGGTCAGCGGGTCGGAAACCGCGGCCACCGGGTCGCCGGGCGGGCCGCCGTGCGTCCACGGGGTCAGCTCCGGCGGCGGCAGCGGGGCCGCGGGCCGCGGGTCGTGCTCGAACGCGGTGAAGCACAGCCGGTCCCCGACGGCGGGGACGCTGCCCTCGGCGGGCACCTTGCCCCGGCCCATCTGGTTCAGCAGCCGGACCTGGACCACCCCCGGCTCCACCAGGACGACCTCGGCCTCCTGAGCCTTCCCCGCCAGCGCCCGGAACACCCGCGTCCCCGGCTCGACGTGCGGGCGGTCCCCGGTGCGCACGGTGACCAGCGGCCGGGGCCGGGGCGAGCGGCCCTCGCCGTACGCCATCTCCACCTCGGCGGCCTCGCCCGCGAACGCCTCGCCCGCCAGTTGCCGCTCCGCCATGGCCAGCGGGTCGTCCAGCGCCTCGTGCGCCTCCAGGCGCAACTGCTCCAGCTCCCGCCGCACCAGCTTGGCCGCCGCCGTCACCGCGTCGTCCCGCCGCGGCTGCGGGGGCTCGCCGGCGCGCAGCCGGTCCCGGTGACCGGTGTAGGACCAGCGGTCGCTCTCCCACCGCTGCGCGACCCGCTCGCCCGGCGGCAGCCCGCGCAGCAGGTCCACGCCCCGCCACAGCAGGTCCCAGGTGGGCCGCAACTGGCTCTCCACCAACTCCCGCACCTCGCGCTCCGCGCCCGGTGTCCCCGCGTCGTACCGGGCCATCGCCGGGGCGAGCAGCCGGTTGTCGAACTCCGGGTCGGTGGCCGGGCCCGCGGGCGGGCAGTGCAGCAGCCCGCGGGCGTCCCGCGCGGTCTCCGCCCACCGGGCCGCGTCCGCCCCGTGGGTGCCCTCCGGCGGGTCGATCCAGGCCAGCAGCGCGCCCAGGTGCTGGTCCTCCAGGGCGCTCTGCCCGGTCGCCCAGTGCCGGGCGAGCAGCTCCGTCATCGCCAGCAGCAGCGACGAGCCCGGCGTCAGCGCCCGCTCCGCGTAGTGGGTCAGCCACCGGCCGAGCAGCGGCACCCGCGACGGGACGGGGTACGGCTCCGCCGGGTCCTCCTCGGCGGTGCGCCGGAACCGGGTGGAGCGGCCGAGCAGCCGCGCATACGCCACCCCGGCGGCGTTGGGGACGAGCAGTTGCGGGGCGTCCAGGCAGACCTCGCGCCGCACCTCGACCCGCTCGCCCGTCTCCGGGTCCTTCTCCTTGCGGACCTCCACGTCCACCTCGTCCGCGCCGTCCTCCAGGTGGGGCAGCATCGTCTCGGCGAGCTCCGCGAGGAACGCGAACCGCAGATCGCGGTCGCGCGGCTGCGGCACCACCAGCAGCCGCGGCGCGTCCCGGTCCGTGCCGACGAGCGCGCCCAGCGGGGCGCCGGTCTCACCGGCCGTGGTCAGCGGCACGAACGCCATGGGCCGCTCCGCGAGGTGCCGGTGCCTGACGGTGGCCCGCGGGCGCGCCCGGCCCGCCCGCGCCGCCTCCAGGCGGGCCAGCGTGGCGATCAGGCTCACGGGCCACCGCCGGCCAGCGCCTCGGCGCGCAACCGCGCCGCGCGCCGCAACTGCTCGCCCACCGCGTCTCCTGGGTCCCCTGGCTGCCCTGGCTGCCCGGGGTCCCCGTCCGGATCGCCGCCGGGGCCCTCGGCGGCGGCCAGCACCTCCTCGACCGTCTCCAGCGCGCCCAGCTCGGCGCGCGCCCCGCGGCCCAGCACCTCCACCGCGCCGCGCTCGCGGGCCCGCTCCCGGCAGTGGAACGCCAGCTCGCACGCCGCGAGGCAGTCGGGCGCGTACGCGGCGGGCACCGCGTCCACCGCGGCGGACAGCTCGGCCGGCGGGCGGGTCGCCGTCCTGCCGTCGTCGGTCAGGCACAGGTCGAACGTGGTGCCGTCCGGCAGGGTCGCGGCGATCTCCTCCACCCGGGTGAGGCGGCCGAGCTGGCGGGCGGTGACCGCGAGCTGCCTGCGCACGTCCACCGGCGCGCACGTCGGCTGGTTGCTGAAGTCGCGCGGGCACACCAGCAGCACCGTGTGGTCGGCCTCGCCTGTCCCCAGGCGCCCGGCCAGCTCCCGCAGCGCGAGCACGTACACGGCCGCCTGCCGCGCCGCGGCGCCCACCTTCGCCGGGTCGGCGGCGCCGTCCAGGATCGGGAACGACTTGATCTCCAGGACCGTCCACCGGCCGCCCGGGCGCACCAGGACCGCGTCCGGCTCCAGGTACACCGCGGAGCCGGCGACCGGCAGGCGCAGCAGCGGGTGGTCGAGCAGCGCCCAGCCGTCGCCGCGGGTGGCCTCCTCCAGCGCCTGCCGGGTGCGCTCGGCCCGCCCGGCGGGCCCGGCCGCGGTCAGGTCGGGCACCGGTATCCGCGGCGGTGGCTCCACGCCGAGCCAGTCGCCGGCGAGCCGCAGCAGCGCGGCGCCCCCGTCGGCCTTGGCCCGCGCCTCGAAGGCGTTGCCGCGCACGATCGCGAACTGGGACTGGCCGAACGGCGCGGGTCTGCCGAGGTGCCGGGCCAGCGCGCCCTTGTCGACGCCGGCGGCGTCCAGCAGGGCGCGGCGGCGGCAACCGGGGTTGGCGGCGAGCGCGGCCAGGGTCCGCGCGTCCATCGGCCGGGGCGGCACGGGCCCGCGCAGGGCCGCGAGCCGTTCGTCCAGAGTGCTGGTGCTCACGCGCGGCAGTCTCGCATCCGGGTCCGACAACGGGTGAATGCGGCGGGGGCGGGCGGCTCCCGCACGCGGGGGAGAAGCGGCGGCCCCGGCGCGCGGGAACGCGCACCGGGGCCGCCGGAAGCGGTGCGGACTAGGGCCCGCCGACCGCCGAGTCGTGCTCGGGCTCCAGGCCGCCGCGCCGGGCGCCGCCGGGCGGCGGGCCGGTGTCCGGTTCGATCCTGGCCGTCTGCTGGACGATCAGCGGGGTCCCGTCGAGCGAGCCGTGCCGGGCGGGCGCCGCCAGCGGCTCGCCCGCCCCGGCCCTCGCGGGAGCGGTCTTGCCGGGGGCGGTCTTGCCGGGAGCCGGCTGCGCGGAGGTGCCCGCGCCCGCGCGCTCCGCCGACCGCACGGCCAGCCACGCCTCCACCGAGCCGCGCCAGCGGCCCGTCAGCCGCAGCGAGGGCCGCACCAGCAGCGCCCCGGCCAGCATCACCAGCGCTCCGCCGACCGCGTCGAGGAGGTAGTGGTTGGCCGTGGCCATCACCACGAACACCGTCAGCAGCGGGTAGGCGACGCCGAGCGTCCGCAGCGCCCGCGAGCGCCCGTAGCGCCACATCAGCACACCGCACCACAGCGACCAGCCCACGTGCAGGCTCGGCATGGCCGCGTACTGGTTCGTCATGCCGCCCAGGCCCCGCGGCGCGCTCGCCTCGCTGCCCCACCAGCCGAACGAGGCGTACTGGGCCATCGTGTCCACGAACCCGTAGGAGTCGGGCAGCAGCCTCGGCGGCGCGGTGGGCAGCAGGACGAAGCCGAACAGGCCGAGCACGGTGGAGATCGCCAGCCAGGTGCGGGCGGCCCGGTAGCGGCCGGGATACCGCTTCCAGATCCACACCAGCACGGCCGGGGTCACCACGTAGTGCAGCGTCGCGTAGGCGAAGTCGCACACGACGCCCAGCGCGGTGACCCGGGTGAGCACCTCGTTGAGCACGAGCTCGATGTCGATGTGGAGCACCCGCTCGACGTGCAGGATCTGCCGACCGTGGTCGAGCGCCGTCTCCACGTCGCCCCTGGCGAGCATCCGTCCGGCGGAGTACGCGGCGTACAGGACGACGACCAGCAGAAGTTCGGTCCACCACCGGGGGCGGCGGGCGGGCGGGAGGGCGGACAGCTCGTGCGCCGCGGTCGGTGTGCTCCCGTCGGACCTCTGACGAGGCACGGCTATGGACACGGCAACAAGTCTCCAGATCAGTCGGGTTCGTGGATCTACCGTACGCCGTACGCTAGGAGGTACGCCTGTCGACACCGGAGATTCCGGCCAAGTGTTTCATTGTTCCGCCGCTTCCTCGCCACATTTCCGTACACCTGTCCGTCCTCTGCCTCTGCGAGCCTCTGGAACGCCAGTGCCGCCTCCGTCCCCCCACCCCACGACCGCACGGTGTGCGCCATGACCCGTCCGCGACCTTCCCCGTCCGGGCCCTCCGGCGGCAGACCCCCGCGCGCCCGAGCCCCGCGCAACACGCTCAGCCGCGACCTCATCCTCGACTCCGCTCTGCGCCTGCTCGACGGCAAGGGCATCGACGCCTTCACCATGCGCGCCCTCGCCGACGAGCTCGGCGTGGGCGCCATGGCCCTGTACACCTACTTCCGCGGCAAGGACGAACTGTTCGACGCCGCCACGGAACGACTGCTGGACCGTCTCTCCTTGCCCGTCACCGGGCAGGAGAGTCTCTTTGGGGACCCTGCCCCGCGGGGGGACCCGGGCTTGCCCGTCACCGGGCAGGAGAGTCTCTTTGGCGACCCTGCCCCGCGTGGGAAGCCGGGCTTGCCCGTCACCGGGCAGGAGGGTCTCCTCGGTGACCCCGCCCGGCAGGGGGAGTCGGGCTTGCCCCCCGTTGGGCGGGAAAGTCTCTTTGGTCCTCCTCCTCCGCAGCGGGAACCGGTCCCGTCCGTTGCCGGGCGGGAGGAGATCTTCCCGCCCGCCGCCGGGCAGGAAGGCCCAGTACCACCCGCCGCGGGCCAGGAAACCCTCCCCTTGGGGGACGCCGGTTCGCAGGCGCGGGTTGCTTCCGGCGCCGGGGCGGAGGAACCCCGTGCGTCGTCCCGGCAGGAGGGTAGCCCGCGCGAGCAGCTCCGCCAGGCATGCCTCGCGGTGTACCGGCTGCTCGCCGACCACCCCTCCGTGCTCGACCTGCTCGTCGGCGCCAGGGACCGGCGCGGCGCCCTGCGCATCGGCGCCGGCCACCTGGGGGAACTGCTGCGCCGCTCCGGCCTCGACGGGGCGGACGCCCTCCGCGCGCAGACCGCCCTCACCCAGTACACCCTCGGCGTGGCGCTGTGGGCGGAGCGGGCGCACGAGCGCGCCCACGAGGGCGAGCCGCGGCCGTGCGCCGCCGAGACGGCCCAGCGCGCCCCGTCCTGCGCGGCGGCCGCGTTCGAGTACGGCCTGGACGCGCTGCTCGACGGCCTCCTCGGCCCCCACGGCGGCGCCGCCCGCGGCGCCGGGCGGCCCGCCACCGCGGCCGGGGAGCGCGTCGGGGACGATGGGGAGGAGGAGACACCCGCCTCCCTGCTCCAGGACTCCGGAAGGTGACGCATGCCCCCGCGCGTTGTGCTGGTCCGCCACGGCGAGACCGAGTGGTCCCGCTCCGGCCGCCACACCGGCCGCACCGACATCCCCCTCACCGCGGAGGGCGAGCGCGCCGCGCGGCTGCTCGGCGAGCGCCTGAAGGGCGCGCCGTGGCACGGCCTGCCCGACGTCGAGGTGCGGACGAGCCCGCTCGCGCGCGCCGCCGCGACCTGCGCCGCGGCCGGGTTCGGCGAGCGGGCGAAGGAGTGGGACGCGCTCGTGGAGTGGGACTACGGCGCCTATGAGGGACGCACCTCCCCCCACATCCGCGAGGAGCGGCCCGGCTGGGTGATCTGGCGCGACGGCGTGCCGGGCGGCGAGGCGCTCGCCGACGTCGCGGCCCGCGCGGACACCGTGGCGGCCTGGGCCAAGGAGGGCGAGCGGGACGTGGTGCTGTTCTCGCACGGGCACTTCCTGCGCACCCTCGCGGTGCGCTGGCTCGGCCTTCCCCCCTCGGCCGCGTCCGCGTTCGCCCTGACCCCGGCCTCCCTGTCGGTGCTCGGCTGGGCGTACGGGGAGCCCGCGATCGAGCGCTGGAACGACACCGCGCACATGGAGGGCTAGCCGCCTTCCCCGGAGGGCGGGCCCGCCTCCCCGGCGTCGCGCAGCACCGGCGCGCCCGCGGCGAACCGGTCGAGCTCCGCGCCGTGCACCACCCGCCCCGGGAACGGGTCCGCCGCCACCAGACGGGTCAGCTCCGCCGCGGGCAGGGGCGCGGCCGACGCCAGCAGGACGGCGTTGCCCCGGCGGCGGCCCCGCAGCACCGCGGGGTCGGCGGCCAGGCACACCTCGGGCAGCACGGCGCGCACCGTCGCCACCTGGGAGCGCAGGAACGCCGTCCCGGGGCCGTCCACCACGTTGGCCGCGTAGACGCCCGCGGGCGCCAGGGTCCGCGCCGCCTCCGCGACGAACTCCGCCGTGGTCAGGTGCCGGGGTATCCGCGCGTCCGCGTACACGTCGGCCACCACCAGGTCCGCCCAGTCGTCCGGGGTCGCGGCGAGCCCGGCGCGGGCGTCGCGGGCGCGCACCTTCAACTGCCAGGTGCGCGGCCACGGCAGCGCCTCGCGGACGAACTCCACCAGCGGGCCGTCCACCTCCAGCACCTGCTGGCGCGAGCGCGGCCGGGTGGCGGCGACGTAGCGCGGCAGGGTCAGCCCGCCGCCGCCCAGGTGGACGGCCCGCACCGGGCGGCCCGGGGGAGCGGCCAGGTCCGCGGCGTGGCCGAGCCGCCGCAGGTACTCCACGTCCAGGCGGGCGGGGTCGTCCAGGTCCACATGGGACTGCGGGGCGCCGTCCAGGTACAGCGTCCAGGCGCGGGGGCGGTCCGGGTCGGGCACCAGCTCGGCGGTGCCGGACGCCACGGCGGCCGTCACCGGCTCGGGGGCGCGCCGCCCCCGCCTGCCCTCCCGGGGGCCGTCCTGCCCGCCGCGCCGTGTCCTGCCCGCCATCCGGCCAGTATCCCGCGCCGCGGCGGCGCCCCGCGTCCGCGCTCAGAGCCGGTCGGCCGCCTCCAGCGTGACCGCCGCCTCCCCGAGCGCCTTCCGCAGCAGCCTGGGGTCGGTGAACGGCGCCGCGGCGTGCGGGGGGAGCAGCCAGCCGGTGTCGGACAGGGGGGGCTCGCCGGGGCGCGCCGTGTGCGGGAGGGCGGAGGTGCAGGCGCTGCCCGGCACGTCCCAGTGCTCGGCCGTGCCGCCGGGGACGAGGAAGCCGAGGGTGCGGCCGTAGGAGTCGTGCAGCACCGGGCCCACCGTGGTGCGCAGCCGCAGGATGTCCACCGCCTCGATGCCCTGCCGGGCGGGCACGGTGACCACCTCGAGGGGCCGGTGCCCCGCCGGTGCCGGGGGTGCTCCGGCCTCCGCCGGTGCGCCCGGCCTCGCCGTCCTCGGGTGCGACGCGCTGGTACTCAAGAGAACCGTCCTCCCTGCTGATCAGGTCGCTGGACTCGCGGAACCCCCGTGCCTCCCCGTGTCCAACGCGCCGGGACGGCCCCGGCCACGGCCCGGTGGCCGTAAGACGCGTGGCATTTCATGGCAGATGGGAACCGCGCCGCCCGTTTTGCGGCCAAACCCTGAGTGGTGTCCTGATCACACCGGGTACGGTCGTCGCGCAAGCCGAAGGCGGCCCGCCAGCCCCGCGACCGTCAGGGGGAACGAAGCCATGGCGCCCTCTTCAGAAGACCGGACAGAACCCGACCGGTCCCCGGCCGACCGGCCCCACCACGGCCGGGAACCGCACTCCCGCTCCCGACCCGCCCAGGAGCGGCAGCCCGCCCGCCCGAGCCCCAACACCGCCTTCCGCGCCCTGCGCGGCAGCCTCTCCCCGGGCGAGTTCGCCTCCGCGGTCCGCCGGGCCGCGCGGGAGATCGGCGAGCAGGTCTCGTGCGACGCCCGCTACATCGGACGCGTGGAGTCCGGGGAGATCCAGTGCCCCAACTACGCCTACGAACGGGTCTTCCGGCACATGTTCCCCGGCGCCACCCTGCGCGACCTGGGCTTCGCCCCGCGTGAAGTGGTGCGCGGCAGACGGGCCTCCGCCGAGCTGCGGGCCGTCGCCGACCCCGCGCCCGGCGCGCCGCCCGGCCCCGGCGCCGACCCCGGGCAGGGCACGGAGCCCGGCACCCGCGAGGAGACCGGCCCGCTGCGGCCCTGGCTGCTGCGGGAGGCCGACGAGGAGGCCGACGACCCCGGCGACCTGCCCGGCCCCCGCGGCGCCGACGACCTCGACGAGGCCGCCGACCTGCTGCGCGCCGCCCTGCTGCGGCCGAGCGCCGCCGGATACGCCGTCGGCCAGGTGGTGCGCCGCATCCGGCTGCTCGACGACGGCCACGGCTCCGACGCCTTCTACGGCCGCGCCCTCGACTCCCTGCACACCGCCCGCCGCCTGCTCGACGAGTACCCCAGGCCGCGCCGCGGCACCGACCGGCTCCTCGCCGACACCGGCGAACTGGCCCTGTCCGTCGGCTGGCTGGCCCACGACTCGCTGCGCCCGGCGCGGGCCCGCACCCACTACGCCGAGGCCCTCGGCATCGCCCGCGCGGTGGGCGACCGGGCGCTGGAGGCGCACGCCTTCTGCGTCAGCGCGTTCCTCGCCCGCGACCTCGGGCGGCCCCGCGAGGCCCTGTACACGGCCAGGGCCGGACGGCACGCCGCCCGCCACCTGGCGTCCCCCCGGCTGCTGTCCCTGCTCGCCCTGCGCGAGGCCGGCGGGCTGGCCGGGCTCGGCGACCGGCCCGGCTGCGAGCGGGCCATGGCGGTCGCGGAGCGGCTGTTCGCCAAGGGGCCGCGCGACGCCGACCCGGAGTGGATGTCCTTCTTCGGCGAGGCGGAACTGGCCGGGCTCCAGGCCCAGTGCTGGTCCGCGCTCGGCCGCTTCGACCGCGCCGTGGAGGGCGCGCGCCGCGCGGTGGACCTCCAGGACCCGCACTTCACGCGCAACATCACCCTGTACACCGCGGAGCTGGCGCACGACCTCACCGGCCGCGGCGAGGTCACCGAGGCCGCCCACCACGGGCACCGGGTGCTGGAGCTGCTGGAGCGCCGGGTGGACTCCTCGCGGGTGCGGGCCATGCTGGCCACCACCGTGCGGGCGCTGCGGGCCCACCACGACGACCCCGAGGTGGCGGCGTTCCTCGAGGCGTACGACGCCCCTCCGCCCGCCCGCCTGCCCGTCCCCCACCCCGCGGGCGGCCCGTGCACGAGTTGGCCGACCGTCCACGGGGTCGTGCCGTGAACGGTCGGCCGGGGTGCGGGGCCGTCCGTGGTCAGCCCAGCGGCGGCAGCTCGCCGGTGCGCACCACGTCCGAGTACCAGCGCGCGCTGGCCTTCGGGATCCGCTTCTGCGTGGCGTAGTCCACGTAGACCATGCCGAACCGCTTGGCGTACCCGTAGGCCCACTCGAAGTTGTCCATCAGCGACCACTGGAAGTAGCCGCGCACGTCCACGCCCGCCTCGATGGCCTGGTGGACCGCGGAAAGGTGGCCGTGCAGGTAGGCGACCCGCTCCGGGTCGAGCACCTCGCCCGAGGGGTTGACGTAGTCGTCGAACGCCGCCCCGTTCTCGGTGATCATCAGGGGCAGTCCGGGGCGCTCCCGGTGCAGCCGGGTCAGCAGGTCGTACAGGCCGGTCGGGTCGATGGCCCAGCCCATGGCGGTCTGCTCGCCGGGCGGGCGGTGGAAGAACACGCGGTCGGCGCCCGGCCACGCCGAGTGGGCGCTGGGCTTGTGGCCGTCCGAGGCGTGGCCCGGCGCGGGCGGAGTCAGGGACACCACGGTCGGCGTGTAGTAGTTGACGCCGAGCACGTCGAGCGAGGCGGAGGTGGCGGCGAGGTCGCCGTCGTGCACGAACGACCAGTCGGTCAGGCCGACGGTGTCGTCGAGGAGGTCGGCCGGGTAGGCGCCGTCGAAGATCGGGCCGGTGAACACCCGGTTGGCCAGGGCGTCGATCTGCCGGACCGCGTCGTGGTCCTCGGCGGTGTCGTTCAGCGGACGCACGTGGTGCAGGTTCAGGGTGATCGCCAACTGCGCGGTCCTGGGCAGCACCGAGCGCAGCGCGGCCACCGCCCGGCCGTGGCCGAGGTTCAGGTGGTGGGCGGCGCGCAGGGCGGCCACCGGGTCGGTGCGGCCCGGGGCGTGCACCCCGGAGCCGTAGCCGAGGAAGGCGCTGCACCACGGCTCGTTGAGCGTGGTCCACGTTCCCACCCGGTCGCCCAGCGCCTCGGCGACCAGCAGCGCGTACTCGCCGAACCGCTCGGCGGTCTCCCGCGCCGGCCAGCCGCCCGCCTCCTCCAGCTCCTGCGGCAGGTCCCAGTGGTACAGCGTCACCACCGGGGTGATGCCCTTGTCCAGCAGCTCGTCCGTCAGCCGGCGGTAGAAGTCGAGCCCGGACTGGACCGCGGGCCCGCGCCCGGTCGGCTGCACCCGCGGCCAGGACACCGAGAACCGGTAGGCGCCCAGGCCCAGGTCCGCCATCATCGCGACGTCGTCCCGGAAGCGGTGGTAGTGGTCGGTGGCGATGTCGCCGTTGTCGGCGTTGCGGACCTTCCCCGGCGTGCGGCAGAACGTGTCCCAGATGGAGGGGGTGCGCCCGCCTTCTGCCGCCGCGCCCTCCACCTGGTACGCGGCGGTGGCCGCGCCCCAGAGGAATCCCGAGGGGAAACGGCGGGTGCCCGCCGGGGCGGACTGGGTCTGGATCGCGGTCATACGGAGCGCTCCCATCAAAAGGTGTGCGGATGTCGGGACGGGGTGCGGGTGCCGTCCGAGGAAGGGGGGTCGCGGCGGGCCCTCAGCCCTTGACCGCCCCCTGCATGATGCCGTTGACGATCTGCTTGCCGAGCAGCAGGAACAGCAGCAGCAGCGGCAGGGTGCCGATCAGGGCGCCCGCCATGATGACCGAGCGGTCGGGGACGTAGCCCTGTCCCAGTTGGCTGAGCGAGACCTGCACGGTCGGGTTGTCGGCGTTCAGCACGATCATCGGCCAGAACAGGTCGTTCCAGGACTGCACGAAGGTCAGCATGCCCAGAACGGCCATGGCGGGCCTGGCGGCGGGCAGCACCACGTGCCAGAAGATGCGCAGCGAGTGCGCTCCGTCCACGCGTGCGGCCTCGATCAGCTCGGTCGGCAGCGCCTCGATGAGGTACTGCCGCATGAAGAACACCCCGAAGGCGCTCACCAGGGTCGGCATGATGACGGCGGGGAGCTCGTTGCTCCACCCCAGATCGCCCATGAGCATGAACAGCGGGACGACGCCCAACTGCGGCGGGACCATCATGGTGCCGATGACGAGGAGCAGCAGCAGGTTGCTGCCCTTGAACCGCATCTTGGCGAAGGCGAACCCGGCCAGCGTGGCGAACAGCACGGTGGCGAAGGCCACCGTCCCGGCCACGATGAACGTGTTCAGCAGGGCCGTCTCCATGTGGACCTGGGTCCACGCCTCTTCCAGGTTCTTCGCCAGGTTCGAACCGGGGATGAACGGCGGCGGGGACTCGGTGATCCGGCCGTTGGACGTGGAGGCCGCGACGACCGTCCAGTACAGCGGGAACAGCGAGACCAGCGCCGCGAAGATCAGCACGGCGTAGGTCAGCGGCCCGCCGTGCATCTGGCGGCCCGCGCCGGGGCGCAGCTTGACGCGCCGGGACGATTTCGGGGTCTTCGGCGTGTCGGCCGCGGAGGCCAGCGGGGGCACGGTGTCTGTGGTCATGGCAAGGCTCCCGGTGGCGTCAGGCCCGGCGCATGTAGCGCGTGATGACTGCGTTGACGGCGGCGATGATCAGCAGGATCAGGAACATCAGCCAGGCGACGGCGGCGGCGTTGCCGAAGTGGAACAGCGACCAGCCCTCCTGGTACACCAGCACGCCCAGCGTCTGGTACTGCCCGTCGGTGCCGCCGCGGGCGCCGGCCGAGCCGCCGAACAGCAGCGGCTCACCGAAGAGCTGGGTGGCGCCGATGGTGGAGACCACGATCGTGAACAGGATCGTGGGCCGCAGCGACGGGACGGTCACATGGCGGAACTGCTGCCAGCGGGAGGCGCCGTCGATGGATGCCGCCTCGTACCGGTCCTGGGGGATGGCCTGCATCGCGGCGAGGTAGATCAGCGCGTTGTAGCCGGTCCAGCGCCAGGTCACGATGGTGGAGATGGCGATCTGCGAGGTCCACTTGCCGGATTCCCAGTCGATCGGGTTCACCCCGAAGATGTCCAGGAACCAGTTGATCATGCCGAAGTCGCGCCCGAAGATCAGCGCGAACACCAGGGTGGCCGCGGCCACCGAGGTGGCGTACGGCGTGAGGATCGCGACCCGCCACAGGGTGGAGCCGCGCAGTTTGTAGTTGAGCAGGTGGGCCAGGCCCAGCGCCATGCAGAGCTGCGGGACGGTGGAGATCACGCCGATGGTGAACGTGTTCGTCAGCGCGTTCCAGAACTTGTCGTCCCCGAGCAGTTCGGTGTAGTTGCCGAACCCGACCCAGTCGCGCTGGTCGGGGGTCTGGAGCTCCACCTCGTGCAGGGAGATCCAGCCCGTGTAGATCAGCGGGTACAGGCCGAAGGCCCCGAAGACGAGGAAGAACGGCGCCACGTACACGTACGGGGCGGCCTTGAAGTCCAGCCAGTGCCGCAACGACCGCCGCTGTCGCGGCGGCTTGGGCGCCGGGGCGGGAGCCGGCTTGTCGATGACGGTGGTGGCCACGTCGGGCGTCCTTCCAGGGGGAAGGGCGCGTCCTGCCCGCACCCGCGGTGAGCCTCCGCCGCCTCCCACCCGGTCAGGGACGGGCGGGAAGCGGCGGAGGGGTTCTCAACGTAGGCGGTGCGGCGGGCGGGGCCGCGCCGATGGCGTCAGGTCAGCCCAGGACGTCGTCGTCGATGGTGTCGACCGTGGTCTTCCAGGCGGAGTCGGGGCTCTTGCCCTGCTGCTCGACGAGCTGGATGCCGTTGGAGATGTTGTCCTTGATCGCGGCGTCCTTCGGGCCGAGGGTCGCCACCGGGATGCTCTTGGCGGAGTCGGAGAAGATCTTGCCGGACGGGGCGCCGCCGAAGTACTCGAGCGTGGCGCCGGTGACCGCGGCCGACTCGACCGCCTTGGCGGTGGACGGGAACAGGCCGAGCTTCGCGAACAGCTTCTCCTGCTGCTCGGGCGCGGTCAGCCAGGCGGCGAGCTTCTGCGCCTCCTCCTGGTGCTTGCTGGTGGTCGGGACGGCCAGGAACGAGCCACCCCAGTTGGCGCCGCCGGGAGGAGCGGCGATGTCCCACTTGCCCTTGTTGGCCTCACCGGACTTGTCGCTGATGTGCGCGGTCATCCACGCCGGGCAGACCACGCTGGCGAAGCGGGAGTTGGAGAAGCCCTGGTCCCAGGAGGTGTCGAACTGCCGCAGCTTGGCGGTCAGGCCGTCCTTGGCGGCCGAGGTGGCCACCTTCCAGGCCTCCGTCACGACCGGGTTGTCCTTGTAGATGACCTCGCCGTTCTCGTCGTAGTACTGCTTTTCGGACGAGGAGACCATCGCGTTGTACAGACCGCTGGCGGTGTCCATGAAGGCCACCTTGTCGTCCGGGTACTCCTCCTTGAACTTCTTCCCGGCCTCGACGTAGCCCTCCCAGCCGTTCGCCCACAGCTTGGCCACCTCGTCGCGCTCGGTGGGCAGCCCGGCCTTCTCGAACATGTCCTTGCGGTAGCAGATGGCCATGGGGCCGACGTCGGTGCCCAGGCCGATCACCTTGCCGTCGTCGCCCTTGGCCTGCGCCCACTTCCAGGGCAGCCAGCGGTCCTCGGACACGCCGGCGACCTTGGACATGTCGGTGAACTTGGCGGCCTGGGTGGAGAGCACCTCGCGGATCCGGCCGACCTCGATGCCCTGGATGTCGGCGAGGCCGGAGTTGGCGGCGAGGCGGGTCTGGAGGGTGCGGTAGTAGTTCTGCTCGTCGGCGGTCGAGGTCGCCTTGATCTTGATGTTGGGGTTGAGCTTCTCGTACTCCTTGAACAGCCCCGCCTCCTCGAAGCCCATCACGCCGTACAGGCCGAGGTTGAGCGTGATCTTGCCGTCGCCGTCGCTCCCGTCGCCGTCGTCCCCGCACGCGGTGGCGAGGGTGGCGAGCAGGGCGGCCGAGACCAGGGCTGCGGTCTTCCGGGTGTGCTTGCGGGCGGTGCGCATTCCATCACTCCTTGCGCCACCGCGCGACCGGCCTGGCCCCGGCCGCGCGGTGGCGGGCGGGGTGGACGTCGCGCGAGGGATGCGGATGCGGGCGGTTGCGGGACTGTTCCGTGGTTGTGGTGAAGCGTGCTGCTCGTCTCCCACTTCCGAGTGGTGCCGTCCGTTCGTGCCGCTGCCGGCCGCTGTGGCGGTCGAGGGCGCCGCGGTGCTTCACCGCCCGCCCGGTCGGTGGCGGGCGGGGCGCAGCGGTCGGTTCGCCACGGGAATGACGGGTCGGCCGTGCTGGTGCGCGGAAGATGTGGAAGAGTGTGCGGCAATAGTGGGAGCGCTCCCATTACTGCTGGAGAAAGCCTCTTAGAGCTTCCTCCCGCTGTCAAGACTTGAAGACGCGCCCGTTTCCGGAATGTGAACCATCGGAAGCGCACAAGCGCACAATAGGCCGTACGCCTTAACGTGGCGGCACGTCGAGGGGGAGAGAGGTAACAGGCATGAGTCAGGCGGGTGCCAGGGGTCGCCGACCCACGTTGGAGGCCGTGGCGGCGCTCGCCGGAGTCGGCCGCGGAACGGTCTCGCGGGTCATCAACGGGTCGCCCAAGGTGAGTGAACGCGCCAGGGTCGCCGTGGAGACCGCCATCGCCGAACTGGGCTACGTGCCCAACCGCGCCGCCCGGTCGCTGGTCACGAGCAGGACGGACTCCATCGCGCTGGTCATCCCCGAGCCGGAGACCAGGCTGTTCGCCGAACCCTACTTCTCGGACATCATCCGCGGGGTCAGCGGCGAGCTCGCCGACACCGACATGCAGCTCCTGCTCACCATGGTCCGCACCAGCCACGAGCGGGACCGGCTCGGCCAGTACCTGGCGGCGCACCGCGTGGACGGCGTCCTCATGGTGTCCGTGCACGAGGACGACCCGCTGCCCGACCTGCTCAACCGCATCGAGATGCCCGCCGTGCTCTCCGGCCGCCGCTCCGACCTGGAGTCGGTGAGCTACGTGGACGCCGACAACACCGGCGGCGCCAGGTCCGCCGTCCGCCACCTGCTGCGGCGCGGCTGCCGCACGGTCGCCACGATCACCGGGCCGCTGGACATGCACGTGGCGCGCTCCCGCCTCGACGGCTGGTGCCAGGCCCTGGAGGAAGGCGGCCTGGCCTGCGACGACGACCTGGCCGCGGCCGGCGACTTCACCGAGGACAGCGGCCGCCGGGCGATGCGGACCCTGCTGGAGCGCCGCCCCGACATCGACGCGGTGTTCGCCGCGTCCGACGTGATGGCGTCCGGCGCGCTCCAGGTGCTGCGCGAGACGGGCCGGTCGGTGCCCGGCGACGTGGCGCTGGTGGGCTTCGAGGACTCGGTGGTCGCCCGGCACACCGACCCCCCGCTGACCAGCGTCAGGCAGCCCACCGAGGAGATGGGCCGCACCATGGCGCGGCTCCTCCTGGACGAGATCGCCGAACCCGGCCGGCTGCGGCGCCAGGTGGTCCTGCCGACGGAGCTGGTGCCGCGGGGGTCGGCGTAGGGGCGGGGGCTTTCCGGGCCGGGGGCTGGTGAGTGGGTTCCGCGGCGCGGTTGCGAACGTCCGCGCGGGCTGCCCGTCGCGGCGGCCCGGACGCACTCAGGCTGCCGGCCCCCGCGAAGAGGGACGGGCGGTTCGCCAGTGGGCCCTCGGGCGGCCGCGCTCCCGCTGGGACGACAGCGCGTCACGGTGCCGCCCTTGGGGCGGTGACCTGCGCGGATGCGGACGCCGACGTTCCTCGCCGCAGGGCGGCTCCGTTGCTGCGGCTCGACACCACCGTGGCGCTTCGCGCGCCGACAGGCCCCGGGTTCGGGGCCTTCTCGCTTTCAGGGCCACGGCGTTCCGACGGGCGGTGGGCGGCCGCTGCGTCGGGCTGTGGGGGCGGCCGCGACCTGTCACGGTCCGACGTTCCTGCTCAGAGGCGTTCGGATGGGGCGCTTCCCTGCGGGGAGTAGGAGCTGCGAGGGCCGATCCGGGCGGGGCGGGCTTCCTTCGGCGCGACGTCCGCAGCAGCCCGCCGCCGCAGGCCCCGCACCACCGGCCGGCACGGCGGCCGGACGCGGGGGACACGCGCGAAGCCCAGGTCACGCCCTCTCCCGGGCAGGCCCCCGTCCCGGAGGGCCTGAGCCGGCCCGCCCCCGCGGCTTCCGGTCGTCCCCCATTCCCTGGCCGCCGTGCCCGCATCACCGCGGCGCGGGGTGTGGGAGCTGGGCGGTCGAGCCCCGGCCGAAGGTGCCTCCGGGGCCGTTCCCCCGGCGGTGAACGGGGCCCCGACGCCGGCTTTCCCCGCCCACCCGGCCCTGAGCGGCATGGCGGACGGTGCCGCGACCCACGTTTGCCGACCCGCGGCTCCCGCCGAGCCGCCGTCCGGGCCGTGAACGGCCGAACACCATGCCGCCCGGCCCCCTTCATCCTCTCCCCTCGTCTCCGGGCCCTCTGACATGCCATTCCGCCCCGCACGGCGGCGTTTCGGCGGCCCTCTCCGGGGCCGGACGGCGAAGAGCCCCAGAGCGACCGCCGCACTCCGTCCCCATCCGGCGGAATCGCGCATTCCGCCTGTAGCGCCACTTGATGACGGCTGGAATTGTGCGGTCCGAGGCCGCCTGAGCCCTCGTCGGCAGACTCCGCTTTCGTGACATCCGGCCCCCCGCGGGCGCCCGGCAACCCCGTCCGGCGAGCCCCGTCGCCCTCTTTCCTGAGCCCTCTCCCGGCGCCCGAACGCTTCCGTTTCCGGGCCCCATTCCCGTTTCCGCTGCCCGGTCGCGGACCCCTCGCTCTGACGTGTTCGACAGTGCTCTCGTTCATTTTTTGGACAAACCCACGCTTTGAGCGATTGACGTCTCGGTTGGCCCCTTCAGAAGTCGTATAAGGACCCTCGCAAAGCCTTCACATCTTCGTGCTCGGTCCGGAATCAGCCGCTGGTATAAAACCGCGCGCCGCGCCGCCCGGGGCACCCCACCGGACGCCGACCGCTCCTCCCGGCGGACCCGGGTCGCGGACCGGGAGCGGCCGTCGCCCCGATCGCGGCGGCGGGGACGGCGGCGACGGGCGTCCGCCCGTGCCACCGCGGCGGCTCCCGGTGCCGTCCGCCGCGCGACCGACTCGCCGTCAGCGCCCGCGGGCGACGATCGCGGCGGAATCCGCATCCCCGGCGAACGCGATGCCGCCAATCTCGCCGCTCCGCCCCGCCCAGCCCGTCCGTTCCGGGCGCGGCGGCCCGTCCGGGGGAGGGGGGAGCGTGTCCGCGACCCTCGTCACGGAGGAGCCGGGCCCGCGCCTACGCCGGTTCGGCGGGGCTGCGACGGCCGCGCGCCCGCGCCTCGGCGCCGGGCGACCTGATGGCGGGCGTCGGGGCCCACCCGGCTCAACCCTCCACGGACCGCGCCGGGGGCCGCCCTGACGCCCTGTAAGCCCGTCCGCCCTACTCCCCGGACTCCCCGGACTCCCCGGGCTCCCCGGTGACGAGGGCCAGCACGAACCCGTCCCACCCCTTGCCGCCCACCGTCTGCACCGCCGTGGCGGTCAGCCGCTTCTCCGCCGCGACCAGTTCGGTGAACCGCCGCACCCCCTGCACCCTGGGGTCGTCGCTCCCCGGGTCCACGACGGCGCCCTCGCGCACCACGTTGTCCGCGACGATGACGCTGCCCGCCCGGGTGAGCCTCAGCGCCCAGGCGAGGTAGTCGGGGTTGCTGGGCTTGTCGGCGTCGATGAAGACGAAGTCGAACGGGCCCGCGCCCTCGGCGGCGAGCCGCGACAGCGTGTCCAGCGCCCTGCCGACGCGCAGGTCGACGGTGCAGGCGAGCTCGGCACGGGCGATGGTGGCGCGCGCCACCTCGGCGTGCGCGGGGTCGGCCTCCAGCGTGACCAGCCGCCCGCCCTCGGGCAGCGCCCTGGCGAGCCAGATCGTGCTGTAGCCGCCGAGCGTGCCGATCTCGAGCACCGAGCGCGCCCCGCGGATCCGTGCCAGCAGGTGCAGCAGCTTGCCCTGGTTCGGGGCGACGCTGTGCGCGGGCAGGCCGGCCGCGTCCCCGGCCCGCAGGGCCTCGTCCAGCACGGGGTCGCCCGGCACCAGCAGCTCTTCGAACCAGTTGTCGACGTCGGTCCACAGGTCCTGGTGCATGGATCCCCCGCCTCACTCGCCGCCGCGCAATGTTCCGGCAGCGAACATACCGTTTGCCGACGCGCCCGCACAGGAGTTCCCGCGCGGCGTTGTTCGGTGCGGGTGCGGGTGCGGGTGCGGGTGCGGGTGCGGGTGCGGGTGCGGGCAAGGCGGGTGCGGGGGTGCCGTCGCGGCGTGGCGCGGCGCTCGTCGGCGCCCGGCGGTGACCCCGGGCCGAAAAAGCCGATGCGGCGTTCCTGCGGACCCGACGCCCGCACATGAGTCCGGCCCCGGACAGCTCGCGCTGTCCGGGGCCGGACCTCTCGGGGTGAGCGACGGGACTCGAACCCGCGGCCACCTGGACCACAACCAGGTGCTCTACCAACTGAGCTACGCCCACCATCGCCGGTGTCGTCTCCGCACCGGCTTCGAAAACTATACAGGGAACCGGGGGGTGCTCGTCGCCAGGTTTCCCGGGCCGCGCCCTCCGGCCGGCGGGACCGGCCGAAGGGCGCGGCGGGACCCGGGGCCGCCGGTCAACCCGGAGGCAGCACGTACTTGGCCGCGGTGGCCCGGCACGTGTCGGTGTCCGGGCCGGGCTGCGGCACGAAGATCGCCTCCCGGTAGTACTTCAGCTCCGCGATCGACTCCCTGATGTCCGCGAGAGCCCGGTGGTTCCCGTTCTTCTCCGGGCTGTTGTAGTACGCCCGCGGGTACCAGCGGCGCGCCAGCTCCTTGATCGAGGACACGTCCACGATCCGGTAGTGCAGGTGCGCCTCGAGCTCCGGCATGTCCCGGGCCAGGAAGCCCCGGTCCGTGGCCACCGAGTTGCCGCACAGCGGCGCCCGGCGCGGGTCGGCCACGTGTTCGCGCACATAGCCCAGAAGCTGTGCCTCGGCCTCGGCGAGGGTGACCCCCGACTCCAGCTCCTCCAGCAGCCCGGACGCGGTGTGCATCTCGCGCACCACGTCCGGCATCTGGCGCAACGCCTCGGCGGGAGGGCGGATCACGATGTCCACCCCCTCGCCGAGCACGTTCAGCTCGGAGTCGGTGACCAGGGCGGCCACCTCCACCAGAGCGTCGTGGTGCAGGGACAGCCCTGTCATCTCGCAGTCGATCCAGACCATCCGGTCGTTCATGTGTCTCACCCTACGGCGCGATCACGCTGCCCCGGGACCACGGGGCCGCGCGCGGATCGCGCCGGGACCTGCCGGCCCTGCGGCATCGGCTCGGCCCGGCCGCGCTGCCTGCTGCCTCCCTCCTGCTGCTCGCCCCGGCCCACGGCCGAGTCCGCCCGCGCGTGCTGCTCCTGCGGGCGGGAGGCGTACATGTCCGACGGCGGCTTGCCGAGCCCCGGGCCCTCCGCGCGCTCCACCGGCTCCTCCTGCCCCCGCCGGGCCCGGTAGGCCGCCCGGTAGGAGGCGGGGGAGGAGCCGAGCTGGCGGCGGAAGTGCCCGCGCAGCGCCACCGGCGAACGGAAGCCGCAGCGCTGGGCGACCTCGTCCACCGAGTAGTCGGACGTCTCCAGCAGCCGCTGTGCCTGGAGCACCCGCTGGGTGATCAGCCACTGGAGAGGAGCGCTCCCAGTCAGCGAGCGGAACCGGCGGTCGAACGTCCTGCGGCTCATGTAGGCGCGCGCCGCGAGGGTCTCGACGTCGAACTGCTCGTTGATGTGCTCCAGCGCCCAGGCGACGACCTCCGCGAGGGGGTCGCCGCCGATCTCCTCTGGTAATGACCTGTCGAGGTAGCGCTCCTGTCCTCCCTGGCGCCGCGGCGGCACGACGAGCCTGCGGGCCAGCGCGGTCGCCGCCTCGGCGCCGTGGTCGGTGCGCACCACGTGCAGGCACAGGTCGATCCCGGCGGCCGTGCCCGCGCTGGTGAGCACGTCGCCGTCGTCCACGAACAGCTCCCTCGGGTCCACATGGACCGTCGGGTACCGCTTGGCCAGCGTGGGCGCGTACATCCAGTGCGTCGTCGCGGGGCGGCCGTCCAGCAGCCCCGCGGCGGCGAGCACGAACGCGCCCGTGCACAGCCCTATGATCCGTGCCCCCTCCTCGTGCGCCCGGCGCAGCGCGGTGAGCGCCTCCGCCGGGGGCGACTGGGAGATCGACCGCCAGGCCGGGACGACGACCGTGCCCGCGCGGGCGACGGCGTCCAGGCCGTGCGGAGCGGTGAGCTCCAGACCGCCCGTGGTGCGCAGCGGTCCTTCCTCGCCCGCGCACACCAGGAGGCGGTAGCGCGGCACCCCGGCGTCCTGGCGGTCGACGCCGAAGACGGACAGGGGAATGGAGCTCTCGAAAATGGGTCCGCCGCTGAACAGCACCACCGCGACCACCTCGCGGCGTCGGCGTGCGGAGAGCTTGCGTCCCGCGGTGCCGATCGCTGATGTCACGGGGCGGGGAGACGCAACCGCACCATCCGGTGCAAGACCGGTCATGGAGTCCTGGCTCATGGCCCTAAAGCCCCCCTCGCTTGTTCCGCCCTCCAGCGCCGGTGGGCCCGTTTATCCGGGACGCCGGCGACTGGCTCTCCAGTTCTGCATCTGTGTTCTCCCCCGACGTGTTGCCCAAGATCGAATCTACTGCGTTCGAAGAGGCTGGTGTGACAAGTTCACCACTCGCTGCAACGTCCACATGAACACGTGGCGTAAAGCATTCGATCACGAACTGTTGCATTGGTGGGGCTTCGAGGGAAGTGCGCCTTACCTCGTCTTCCGTGGTTTCTAGGGACCTGACGCCGTCCTCGTGCCGGTTGGCCAGGGCAGTACCCCTGTTCGGGCCGTGTGCGCGCGAAGGTTGCGGATGCTTGAGAAGTTGGCCGAAAAGTGACGGGTGGGGGCGGGGTTCTGTCGTTCAGCGCCGGGTGGTGCGCCTCGCCGCATGCCGTCCACCTCGGTGCGCCCCTGCCTCGGCGGCGGGCGGGGACGCCGAAGCCGGACGTGCGGGCAGGCGGTTCCGGCCGTCTCGGTGCGAGGGGGGCGGCGGGTTCACGGCGCCGGGGGCGTGGCGCGCGCCGGGTGGTGCGACGCGGGGTCCGCGCGGGGTTCGCAGCGACCGGCGCAGCAGGGCCCGGCACACCACCGCCACCAGCGCGAGACCGGCTCCCGGGGCCAGGGCTCGGGAGAGCGGCACACCGCACAGCGCGAGCGCGGCCGGCACCAGCGCGGAGGCGAACAGCCCCCACCGCACCACCTCTCCCGCGGACGCGCGGGGGCTTGCGGACGCCCGGGGCAGCGGAGCGGGCCGCGGCCGGGGGAGGGGGCGGGGCGGCGCCGGGCGGGGGCGCGGCACGGTGGGGCGGCCGGGGAGTGGGGAGTCGGGCCAAGGGGGCCGGTAACCGGACAGGGTGGCACCTTCCCTCCGTGTTCCGCCCGTCGCGCGGGGCCCTCGGCCCCGGCGCGGGGCGGCGGGCCGGACCTCGTGGACGCGCGAGAGTGTGTCCCGTGGCACAACGCGCGGACGGGCCCGAGGTCACGCCGCCCGTGCGGGCGGGACCGGACAACCAGCCCATTGCGGAATGGGCCGACCTCCGGCATGCTCCCTCCACGGCCCGGCTCGGGGCGGCGGGAAGCGCCTCGTGTCTCCGCAAAGCGGGAGGAATCGCGAGATTTGTACGCTATGCGCCTGTGCCGGGACGTTGCGTCGCCGTACCCTGGGGGTAGTAGCCCAGGTAAGGCGATTCCACGCCCTTTCATTTTCAACATTCCAGTTCCGCCGAGACATCGGCCTTGACGCCGAAGCGACCAGAGATGGCCGGTAACGAGATCCCCGAGCCCGCAGAAGGCAACAAGCCCCTCAAGCCCCTCGCCGGTCCGGCGTCGGACGCGGAGGCGGCCAGTCAGTCCCGCCCAGCCTGCGACCCCGCCTTCCAGCACGGAGTGGTGGTCGGTTTCGACGGTTCCATGTCGAGCGAGCGCGCACTCGCGTACGCGATCGGCATGGCCCGGCGGTCCGGGTCGGGCCTGGTGATCGTCCACGTCGCCAACCGTCTGCCCGCCACGGTGTGGGCGGGCTGCGAACCCCCGGTCTTCGTGGACGTCCCCGACCACCGCACGGAGGTGCTGGGCCTGGAACTGGCCTGCTCCGACTATCTGGAGGACGTGCCGTGGATCCTGGTGGAGCGCGGCGGTGACATCTGCCACGAACTGGAGGAGGTCGGCCGGGAGTACGCGGCCGACGCCATCGTGGTGGGCAGCACCCACGGCGTCATCGGCAAGATCTTCGGCTCGGTGGCGGGCCGCCTCGCCCGCAGGGCGCAACGACCGGTGGTCGTGGTCCCGTAGCGGCTCAGCGGCGAGCGCCGGGCTGACGGACGGGCGGCCCGCGGCAGCCGGGTGAGGGCGAGGTCCGAGCCCCCGCCCGCCGCGCGTGCCGGTGCGGCCTGCCGTGTGTTGTGGCGCGGCCCGTGCAGGGTCGGCGAGACGGCTTGTGAGCCTCTTGGGCGGGCTCCGGGGTGTTGGAGGCGGGGAGATGGCCTCAGAGCCCCGCTGCGGCCCGTCTGAGGGGATGGGAAGGCTTTCTGACGGGTGGTCGGCGCCCCTCGGCCCTTGCGGTGGTCGGAGTGAGGCCGACGTAGCCTGAGCGGCGGCTTCAGCGCCTGTGCGCGGGGCGGTGGCCTGGGCGGCCGGTGGACGGGTGCATGGGAGCGCGTGGAGGGCAGCCGGCCTCCTGGGGCGTCCCGCGCCGCGCTGCCGCCCCCGCCGGCGGCGTGCGCGGCACCGGGGGAGCCGACGGAGCCGATGGGCCTGCTGGTCGCCCATGGCGAGCACCGGGACGGCGCGCGACCGCTCTCCCGGGTCTCCGACCGGGCCCACGGACAGGCGGGACCCTTGCACGGGGGTGAGCGGCCCCTGTGCACCCCTGTTCGCCTCGGAGCCTGCCCGGGGCCCGCCCGGGCCTGCCCGGGGCCGGGGCCGACATCAACCAAGCCCCGCCCCGCCGATCCCCGCCCCGCCGAGCCCAACCTCGTCAGCAGCGCCCACCCGAGCCGGGGGCCAGCCCCGTCGGATCTCAGCACCCGACCGGGCCCCGGGGCGCCGGGGGCGGGCTGCTCCTCCGTTCTGTGTCCTCTGCCCCGTTGGATGCCTGTGCCCTGTTCCCCGTGCTCCGTGCTCTGGCGCAGTGCCGGCCCGCTCCGGCGCCCGCCGCAGCGGGGTGCGGGCAGCTCCGGCGCCCGCCGCAGCGGAGTGCGGGCAGCTCTGGTGCCCGCCGCAGCAGGGTGCGGGCCTCTCCGGGGTCCGCCGCCGCGGCCAGCCCTCCCCCCGGACGCGGGTGGTCGTTCAGTCCGCTGCCAGGCCCAGTTCGCGGGCGATCAGCATGCGCTGGACCTCGCTGGTGCCCTCCCCGATTTCCAGGATCTTGGAGTCCCGCCACATCCGGGCCACCGGGTACTCGTTCATGAAGCCGTAGCCGCCGTGGATCTGGGTCGCCTCGCGGGCGTTGGTGACGGCGATCTCCGAGGAGTACAGCTTCGCGAGCGCCGCCTCCTTCTTGAACGGCTCCCCGTGCAGCATCCGGGACGCCGCGTCGCGCCAGGCCAGCCGGGCCGTGTGCGCGCGCATCTCCATGTCGGCGATCTTGAATTGGATGGCCTGGTTGGCGCCGATCGGGCGGCCGAACGCCTGCCTGGTCCTGGCGTACTCCACCGACTCGTCCACACAGCCCTGGGCGAGCCCGGTGGCCAGGGCCGCGATGGCGATCCGGCCCTCGTCCAGGATCCGCAGGAACTGGGCGTAGCCGCGGCCGGGCTCACCCAGCAGGTTGGTCGCCGGGACCCGGCAGTCGGTGAAGGACAGCTCACGGGTGTCGGAGGCGTTCCACCCGACCTTGCTGTACTTCTTCGAGACGGTGAAGCCGGGCGTGCCGGTCGGCACGATGATGGACGAGATCAGCGGGCGGCCGTCGGGCTTGCGGCCGGTGACCGCGGTGACCGTGACCAGCCCGGTGATGTCCGTGCCCGAGTTGGTGATGAAACACTTCGTGCCGTTGATCACCCACTCGTCGGTCTCGGGGTCGAGGCGGGCGGTGGTCCTGGTGCCGCCCGCGTCGGAGCCGCACTCCGGCTCGGTCAGGCCGAACGCGCCGAGCATCTCGCCCGAGCACAGCTTCGGCAGCCAGGTGCGCTTCTGCTCCTCGGTGCCGAAGCGGTGGATCGGCATCGCGCCCAGCGAGACCGCGGCCTCCAGGGTGATCGCCACCGAGGAGTCCACCCTGGCCAGTTCCTCCAGGGCCAGGCAGAGCGCGAAGTAGTCGCCGCCCATGCCGCCGTACTCCTCGGGGAAGGGCAGCCCGAACAGGCCCATGCGGCCCATCTCGCGGATGATCTCGTAGGGGAACTCGTCGTGCTCGTAGTACTCGCCGATCTTGGGGGCGACCACCTCGTGGGCGAACCGCTCCACGGTGCGGCGGAGCTCCTCGTACTCGGCGTCCAGCCGGTGATCGATCGTCATGACTGCTCCTTGTGGGAGAGGGCGCGGACGGTGCGGGACGGGCTGGGCCGGCCCAACCGGTCGGCCATCCACTCGCTTGTGGCGACGAGACGGCCGAGATCGACCCCGGTGGCGATGCCCAGGCCCTGGAGCATCCACACGAGGTCTTCGGTGGCGAGGTTGCCGGTGGCGCTCTTGGCGTAGGGGCAGCCGCCGAGGCCGCCGGCGGAGGCGTCCACCGTGGTCACGCCGCGCCGGAGCGCGGCGAGGGTGTTGGACAGGGCCTGGCCGTAGGTGTCGTGGAAGTGCACCGCGATGCGGGTGACCGGCACGCCGGCGGCGGTGAGCGCGTCGATCAGGGCGGTGACGTGGCCGGGGGTGGCCACGCCGATGGTGTCGCCGAGGGACAGCTCGTCGCAGCCGAGGTCGAGCAGGCGGCGGCTGACGCCGGTGACCCGCTCCAGCGGCACCGGGCCCTCCCAGGGGTCGCCGAAGCACATGGACAGATAGCCGCGCACCCGCGCACCGGCCTCCTTGGCCCTGGCCACCACCGGCGCGAACATCGCCAGCGCCTCGTCGACCGTGCGGTTCAGGTTGGCCTTGGCGAAGGACTCGGTGGCGCTGCCGAACACGGCGATCTCGGTGGCGCCGAGGGCCAGCGCCCGCTCCAGGCCGCGCTCGTTGGGCACCAGGACGGGCAGCCGTGTCCCGGCGGCGGCCAGCGGCGTCAGCCGGGGCATCAGTTCCTCGGCGTCCGCGAGCTGGGGCACCCACTTGGGGTGGACGAAGCTGGTGGCCTCCACCGTGTCGAGTCCGGCCGCGGCGAGCCGCTCGATGAACTCGGCCTTCACCTCGACCGGAACGATGCCCTTCTCGTTCTGGAGGCCGTCGCGGGGGCCCACTTCGTGGATGCGCACCCGTGGAGGCAGCCCCTCGAGAGGGAAGGCCATGGGCAGGCCGGTGACGGGCGTGTCGGTCATCGCCGGGCCTCCTCGCCGCCGCCCCCGGACTCCGGGCCCGGGGTCCCGCCCTGCGGCGTCTGCTCGCCCTCCGCCTCCCGGGGGGTGACGACCGCGAGCAGCTCGTCCATGGCGACGGTGGCGCCCGGGGCGACGGTGATCCGGCTGACCGTGCCGTCGTGGGGCGCGGTGATGACGTGCTCCATCTTCATCGCCTCCACCACCAGCAGCCCTTGCCCCGCGGTGACCTCGTCGCCGACCGCCGCCTTGACGACGGTGACGGTGCCGGGCATGGGGGCGGTGAGGGTGTCCTCGCCCTTGGCCGCCGCTCCCCGCAGGGCGGCCTCCACCGGGTCGTAGGGGTGCAGGGCCCAGGCGTCGCCGTCCCTGCCCAGCCAGTCGCCCGTGTGGTGGAAGGTGTGGGTGACGCCGTCCCACACCAGGTGCAGCCGCCCGTCCTCGCCGCGGTCCAGGGCGGCGGGCACGGGAGCGGCGTCGCCCACCGCCACCTCGGCGGCGTTCGCCCGGCCGCGGACCCGCACCTCCACCGGCTCGCCGCCCGGCGGGCGCAGCCGGTGCACCGTCCAGGCGGGCTCGCCCAGGCGCCATCCGCTCGGCACGTCGAACGGGTCGGTCCATCCCTCGCCGGCCGGTTCCAGCGCCAGTTGCCGGGCCAGCGCCGCGGCGCCGAGCACCTCGGCGGGGACGGCGGGCTCCGCCAGCCGCTCGGCCTCGCGCTCCACCAGGCCGGTGTCCAGGTTCCCGGAGACCACGTCGGGGTGGGCGAGCAGCCGCCGCAGGAAACCGGTGTTGGTCGGCACGCCGAGGATCACCGTCTCGGCGAGCGCGGCCCGCAGGCGCCGCAGCGCGGTCGGCCGGTCGGGGCCGTACGCGACGACCTTGGACAGCATCGGGTCGTAGGCGGTGCCGACCTCCGTGCCCACGGCGAGGCCGGAGTCGGTGCGGACGTGCTCCCCCTGCGGCTCGCGCAGGGCCAGGACGGTGCCGCCGGAGGGCAGGAAGGAGCGGCCGCCGTCCCGTGCGGAGACGGTCTCGGCGCACACGCGGGCCTCCACGGCGTGCCCGGTGAGGGTGACCTGCTCCTGCCGCAGCGACAGCCGCTCGCCCGCGGCCACGCGCAACTGCCACTCCACCAGGTCCAGTCCGGTCACGTACTCGGTGACCGGGTGCTCGACCTGGAGACGGGTGTTCATCTCCATGAAGTAGTAGGCGGCCGGGTCGTCGCCGGGGACGATGAACTCCACGGTCCCCACGCCCGCGTAGCCGCACGCCTCGGCGGCCCGCACCGCCGCGGCGCCCATGGCCTGGCGGGTGGCCTCGTCCAGCAGGACGGAGGGCGCCTCCTCGATGATCTTCTGGTGGCGGCGCTGGAGGCTGCACTCGCGCTCGCCCAGGTGGACGGCGTGGCCGTGGCCGTCGGCGAGCACCTGGATCTCGATGTGGCGGGGCCGGTCGATCCACCGCTCCAGCAGCAGGGTGTCGTCGCCGAACGCGCCGCGCGCCTCGCGCCGGGCCGCCGCGATCTCCTCCGGCAGGGCGGCGGCGTCCCGCACCAGGCGCATGCCCTTGCCGCCGCCGCCCGCGGAGGGCTTGAGCAGCACCGGGGTGCCGATCTCGGCCGCGGCGTCGATCAGTTGGGCGTCGGTGAGCCCGGAGCCGCTGCTGCCGGGCACCACGGGCACCCCCGCGGCCTCGACGGTCTCCTTCGCCCGGATCTTGTCGCCCATCAGCTCGATGGCGTCGGCCGGAGGGCCGATGAAGACCAGGCCGGCCTCGGCGCAGGCGCGGGCGAAGTCCGCGTTCTCGGCGAGGAAGCCGTAGCCGGGGTGGACGGCCTGCGCGCCGGTGCGCCGCGCGGCGTCCAGCAGGCGCTCCGCCGACAGGTAGCTCTCGGCCGCCGCCGCCGGCCCGATGCGCACGGCGGTGTCGGCCTCCCGCACGTGCCTGGCACCGGCGTCCGCGTCGCTGTACACGGCGACCGAGCGGATCCCGAGCCGCCGCAGGGTGCGGCAGACCCGGACCGCGATCTCGCCGCGGTTGGCCACCAGGACGGTGTCGAACATGGCGGGCGCGCCCTGCGCGGGGGAACCGGCCGGGCGGGCGCCCTCCCGGGGCAGGGGCGCACCGGCGGCCCCGGCCGCGCCGGTGCCGTGGGTGTCGAAGGCGGTGTTGCTCATGAGTGCGTTCCCCTCACATCCGGAAGACGCCGTAGCCGGGGGCGGCCGGATCCCGCTGCGGGATCGGCGCGTTGGCGCACGCGGTCAGGGCCAGGCCCAGGACGGTACGGGTGTCCATCGGGTCGATCACACCGTCGTCCCACAGCCGGGCCGTGGCGTAGTAGGCGTTCCCCTGGGTCTCGTACTGGGCGCGGATCGGGGCCTTGAACGCCTCCTCGTCCTCCGCGGCCCACTGCTCCCCCCGGGCCTCCAACTGGTCCCGCTTGACCGTGGCGAGCACGGAGGCGGCCTGCTCGCCGCCCATCACCGAGATCTTGGCGTTGGGCCACATCCACAGGAACCGGGGGGAGTAGGCGCGTCCGCACATCGAGTAGTTGCCCGCGCCGTAGGACCCGCCGACGACCACGGTGAGCTTCGGCACCCGGGCGCAGGCCACGGCGGTGACCATCTTGGCGCCGTGCTTGGCGATGCCCCCGGCCTCGTACTGGCGGCCGACCATGAAGCCGGAGATGTTCTGGAGGAACAGCAGCGGCACGCCGCGCTGGTCGCACAGCTCTATGAAGTGGGCGCCCTTCTGGGCGGACTCGCTGAACAGGATGCCGTTGTTGGCGACGATCCCCACCGGGTGGCCGTGGATCCGGGCGAAGCCGGTGACCAGCGTCTGCCCGTACTCGGCCTTGAACTCCGCGAACCGGCTGCCGTCCACGATCCTCGCGATCACCTCCCGCACGTCGTACGGGGTGCGGGAGTCCACCGGCACCGCGCCGTACAGGCCCGCCGGGTCGACCACCGGTTCCTCGGCCGGTGCCACGTCCCAGGGGCGCGGGGCGCGCGGGGCCAGGGTGGAGACGATGCCGCGGACGACGCGCAGCGCGTGCTCGTCGTTCTCCGCGAGGTGGTCGGTGACGCCGGAGACCCGCGAGTGCACCTCGCCGCCACCGAGCTCCTCGGCGGTGACGACCTCGCCGGTGGCGGCCTTCACCAGCGGCGGGCCGCCGAGGAAGATCGTGCCCTGGTCGCGGACGATGACCGCCTCGTCGCTCATCGCCGGGACGTACGCCCCGCCCGCGGTGCAGGAGCCCAGGACGGCGGCGATCTGCGGGATGCCGCGCGCGGACATGGTGGCCTGGTTGTAGAAGATGCGGCCGAAGTGCTCGCGGTCGGGGAACACCTCGTCCTGCATGGGCAGGAACGCGCCCCCGGAGTCCACCAGGTACACGCACGGCAGCCGGTTCTCCAGGGCCACCTCCTGGGCGCGCAGGTGCTTCTTCACCGTCATCGGGTAGTAGGTGCCGCCCTTGACCGTGGCGTCGTTGGCCACGACGACGACCTCGCGGCCCGCGACCCGGCCGATTCCGGCGATCACCCCGGCGGCCGGGGCATCGCCCCCGTACAGCCCGTCGGCGGCCAGCGGGGCCAGCTCGAGGAAGGGGGAGCCGGGGTCGAGCAGGGTGTCCACCCGGTCCCTGGGCAGCAGCTTGCCGCGGGCGGTGTGCCGGGCGCGGGCCCGCTCGCCCCCGCCGAGCCGGGCGGCGGCGAGCTTGGCGCGCAGTTCGGTGACCAGGGCCGTGTGGGCCTCGGCGTTGCTCCGGTAGGAGTCGGAGGCCGGGTCCGCGGCGGTGCCGAGGACGGGGGCCCGGGCGTCCGCGGGCGCGATGACGGTCTGCTGTCCCATCGCCTGGAAGCTCCTTTGCCCCCGGAGGTGGGCCGGGGTGGTGACGGATCCGGTGGGCGGGCGGCGCCGTGGCGGTCGCCCCGGCACCCATGCGTCCACGATCGCGCACACCGGTGATCGACCCGCGTGTTAGCGATCGTTAACGTGACTCCACGTTAACGCCTGCTAACGCCGCTGTCTAGAATGGCCGGGTGTCCGATGCCATGACCGAGCGAGCAGACGGGGCCGACAGGGGCGAAGGCGCCGACAGAGCCGCCGGGTCGCGCCGGGAGCAGATCCTGCGCGAGGCGGCCAGGCTGTTCGCCTCCCGCGGCTTCCACGGCGTGGGCGTGGACGAGATAGGCGCCGCCGTCGGCATCAGCGGGCCCGGCCTGTACCGGCACTTCGCGGGCAAGGACGCGATGCTCGCCGAGCTGCTCGTCGGGATCAGCGGGCGGCTGCTCGCCGAGGGCAGGCGCCGCAGGGACAGCGCCGCGGGCGCCGCGGAGGCGCTGGACTCGCTGGTCCGCGGGCACATCGAGTTCGCGCTGGACGACCGCCCGCTGATCGTGCTGCACGACCGCGAGCTCGACCGGCTGCGGGAGTCGGACCGCAAGCTGGTGCGGCAGCTCCAGCGGCAGTACGTGGAGCTGTGGGTGGAGGTGGTCGCGCAGGTGCATCCGCGGGTGCCCCGGCCCCGGGTCCGCGCGGCCGTCCACGCCGTCTTCGGCCTGCTGAACTCCACCCCGCACAGCGCCGCCCCGCGCGGTGCCGCGCTGGACCGCGCCGCCATGGCCGATCTGCTGCACCGGCTGGCGCTGGGGGCGTTCGGGGCCGTGGCGACGGCGTGAGCGGCGAGGCCCCCCACTCGAACGGGTGACGAAGGGGCGGGCGGCCGCGGAAGACCACGCCGCTCGCCCCGACCGGCACCCCCGCGGAGCGGGAGGGCCCGCTACTCCGGCCGGCCCAGCCCCGCCGCGTCCAGCAGGTACGCCGTCATCGGCGCGTAGTGGTGCGGCGGCACGTTGTCGTCCAGCGGCACCACCGCCACCAGCGTGCCCTCCGCCTCCCCCAGGAACAGCGCCGGGTCGTTGCTGTCGGCGAAGCCCACCGCGTCCACACCGCGCTGACCCGCGCAGCCCGCCCACCCGTGGTCGGCGAAGACCAGGTCCGGCAGGGGCCGGCCGTCCCGCTCCAGGGCGTCGAGGATGGCGGTCATCGGCTCGGGGGAGTGCGTGTGCACCAGGCTGCCGCCGCGGTGCACCATGGCCACCCCGCCCACGTGCCGGATGTCCCCGCCGTCCGCGTACAGCCGCTCGGCGGGCAGGACGATCTCGCAACCCGCAGCGCGGAGCGCGTCGGCCACCGCCTGGTGGACGGGCAGCAGCCCGCCCGGGTGCCCGGTGGCGACCAGCACCCGCTGCCGGCTCTCCGCGGCCTTGCGCAGGGCCACCGCCATCCGGTCCAGCCCGTCCACCGTCAGCTCCGGGTCGATGGTGTCCTGTCCCGCCCGGTGCTCGGGGTCGGCGACCACGCCGACGCGTTCGGCCATGACCGCCAGGATCGCCCGCTCGTCGGTCCAGCGGTCGCCGAACTCCAGACCGAGCCAGAAGTGGCGGTTGCCGTCGGCCAGCTCCTGGTAGTGGGAGCGGTTGTTGTCGCGGGGCGTGGCCACGTCGCCCGCGATGCGGGTCTCGACCAGGTGGGCGATGAGCTGGGAACGGGTGGGCACGGGGGCAGGCATGGAGTCTGTCGGCATGGCGACATTGTCCAACGTGTGACGACACCGCCCGCGGAACGGCGTCGAACACGTGTCGTGGCACATGTCACGCCGGACCCGGGCGCGCCGGGGTTTCAGCCCGCGCCGTCCCCCTGCCCGGGCAGCCAGCTCAGGGCGAACCACAGCTCCATGCGCACGTCCGCGTCCCCCAGGTCGCAGTCGAGCAGGGCGCCGATCCGGGCGATCCGCTGCCGCACCGTGTTGCGGTGCACCCCGAGGGCGGCGGCGGTGTGGTCCCACCCGCCGTGCAGCGACAGCCAGGTGCGCAGCGTCTCCACCAGGGCGGGGGAGCCGGCGAGCGGGGCCAGGCGCTCCCGGGCCAGCGCCGCCGCCTCGGCGGGGGACACCAGCGCGGACACCCCGCGGTCGCCGGCGCGGTGACGGGCCACCGGCACCCCGGTGCCCAGGGCGCGCCGCAACGCCCGCTCGGCCTGCCCGTCGGCGCCGGCCAGCCCGTCGGGCGAGGCGGGGGCGCTCACCCCGAGCGTCCAGCCGGGCTGCGCGGACACCTCGGCGCCGGCGGGCAGCAGCGCGCGCAGCTCCGTGCCGTCCACGTCGACGAACGGCGTGCCGAGGGCGGCGCCCAGCGCGGTGGCCGCGGCACCGGCGTCCTGCGGCCGCGCCCCGCGCCCGCGCACCACCGTCCACGGGCCCTCGCCGAGCAGCGGCGCCGCCTCCCGCGGCGGCGTGCCGAGCAGCAGCCTGACCAGGGCGCCCGCCGCCCCCTCGGCCGCGGCCACGCCCCGCCGCGGCCCCGTGAGCAGCGACAGCAGCACCGCGGCGACCCCGGCCACCGACCGGTCCACCGCGTCCTGGCGGGACGCCGCCACACCGAGCGCCAGGCCGGAGCCGGGCAGCGCGTGGACGGCCAGGTGCCGGCCCCGGGCGTGGTCCGCCGCCGTGGCCCGACCGCCGCGCAGCTCGGCGGCCAGCGCCACCAGGTCCGCGGGCACCGGGTCGCCGGGCCTGGCCCCCGCCGTGTGCAGCTCCCGCCCCCGCTCGTCCAGCAGCACCACCCACGCGTCCAGGGTCCCCGCGAGCCTGCGCAGCACCGCGGGCACCGGGTCGGGGCCGCCCGCCGCCGTCGCCAGACCGCGCTGGGCCTCCGCCATGCGGCGCAGCTCCTGGTGCCTGGCCTCGGAAACGGCCAGCCACACCGCTCGCGCCACCGCGACGAACGGGGTGCGCGGCGGCACCTCGAGCAGCGGCAGCCCGTACCGTTCGCAGGCCGCGACCAGCGCCCGCGGGACGGTGTCGTGCAGCGGCGCCACCCCGAACCCGAGCGCCGCCGCGCCCGCCCGCGCGACCCGCGCCGCGTAGCGGTCCAGGTAGGCGTCGGTGCCCTCGACGGGGACGTGCACGCCCGCGGTGAGCAGCAGCTCCCCGCCCAGCAGGTACGGGGCCGGGTCCTCCAGCTCGCTGGTGTGCACCCAGTGGACGGGCACCCCGGCGGCGTCGGGCCCGGCGAGCTGCCGCAGCCCCAGCCCTCCGCGGGCGGCGCCCTCCGCTCGGCCGCTCCCGGCGCAGGGGCCGTCCAGCAGCGACGCCAGGGGCACGGCAGGGGTGGCGGACGCGGGGTCGCGCCCGGTGTGCACGGCGCCACCACCGGTGGTGGGATCGGTCATGGGCATTCCGTGCGGTCAGGGGCGGCGGACGGGCCCGGACCGGATGGTTCCTCCACCGCGAGCCGGGCCAAGTGGATGAAACGTACACTTCTTCGACCTCCGTGGGCCACCTACAGTCGATCCGTCCCCCCGCCTCCCCTGCTCCGGAGGCCGGATGGCCCTCGACCGCGCCGTGGTCGCCGCGCCTCCGGCCGGGACGCCCGCCACGGGCCGGTGGCGCATCCGCCGCGCCCGGCCCACCGGCGCGTCCACCGCGGGGCGAGGGGGCGTCCCGCGGACGCGCCGTGCGGCGGCGCCCGCGCCGACACCGAGAGGACGGCGGGCGGACGAAGAAGACCAGCAGGCGGACGAACGGACGGCGGTGCCCGGGACGGAGCGCCGCCCCCGGCGCCGCCCCGAGCCGCACCGAAAGGCAGCCACGATGACCACCACCGAGCCGCGCGGCCCCGTCGACTCCTCCCGGATCCCGCGCTACGCCGGTCCCGCCACCTTCGCCCGGCTGCCCCGCCTCGACGAGGTGGGCACGGCGGACGTCGCCGTGGTCGGGGTGCCGTTCGACGCCGGGGTCTCCTACCGGCCCGGGGCACGCTTCGGCGGCAACGCGATACGCGAGGCGTCCCGCCTGCTGCGCCCCTACAACCCGGCGCAGGACGCCTCCCCGTTCGCGCTCGCCCAGGTCGCCGACGCCGGGGACGTGGCCGCCAACCCGTTCGACATCGGCGAGGCCGTGGAGACCATCGAGGCCGCGGCCGGCGAGCTGCTGGACACGGGCGCCCGGCTGATGACCCTCGGCGGCGACCACACCGTCGCCCTGCCGCTGCTGCGGGCCGTCGCCCGCAGGCACGGTCCGGTGGCGCTGCTGCACTTCGACGCCCACCTGGACACCTGGGACACCTACTTCGGCGCCGAGTACACCCACGGCACCCCCTTCCGGCGGGCCTTCGAGGAGGGGCTGCTGGACACCGAGGCGCTCTCCCACGTGGGCATCCGCGGCCCGCTGTACGGCAGGAAGGATCTGGACGAGGACGAGAGGATGGGCTTCGGCATCGTCACCAGCGCGGACGTGATGCGGCGCGGTGTGGACGAGGTCGCGGCGCAACTGCGCGAGCGCGTCGGCGACCGGCCGCTGTACATCTCCATCGACATCGACGTCCTGGACCCGGCGCACGCCCCCGGCACGGGCACCCCGGAGGCGGGCGGGCTCACCTCCCGCGAGCTGCTGGAGATCCTGCGCGGGCTCGCGTCCTGCCGCCTGGTCTCCGCGGACGTGGTGGAGGTCGCCCCGGCGTACGACCACGCCGAGATCACCTCGGTCGCCGCGTCCCACACCGCGTACGAGCTGACCACGATCATGTCGCGGCAGATCGCCGCCGCGCGGGCGGAGGGCTGACCGCGCCGGACGCCTCGGCCGCGCACCGGAGGCGACCTGGCCGCCGGGTCGCCGACCGCACCCGGCGCCCCGGCGGGAATCAAAGATCCGTTCGGTGGGTTGCAGTCCGTTGACGGCTGAAAGCTTTCCGGAGGTAGCGGGTGTCTGATCAGGGCCAGGGCTGGTTGCGGCGGCTTTCCCGCCACTGTTGGCGCTACCGGCGCAATGTGCTGCTCGCTTTCGGCGCCTCGCTCGCCGGGATGGCCGTCACCGCGCTGGTGCCGCTCATCCCCAAGCTGATCATCGACGACGTGATCGTGGACGGCTCCCGTCCGCTCGCGCCGTGGGCGGTGCTGCTGGTCGTCGCCGCGCTGGCCGTCTACGGGCTGACGTACGTGCGCCGCTACTACGGCGGGCGGCTCGCCCTCGACGTCCAGCACGACCTGCGGACGGACATGTTCCGCTCGCTGACCCGCCTGGACGGCGCCCGGCAGGACGAGATCGACACCGGCCAGGTCGTCGGCCGGGCCACCTCCGACCTCCAGCTCATCCAGGGCCTGCTGTTCATGCTGCCGATGACGATCGGCAACGTGCTGCTGTTCGTCCTCTCCCTGGTGGTCATGCTGACGCTCTCGCCGCTGCTGACCCTGGTCGCCCTCGCCGTCGCGCCCGCGCTGTGGTTCATCGCCGACCGCAGCCGCACCCGCCTGTACCCCGCCACCTGGTACGCCCAGGGCCAGGCCGCCGCCGTCGCCGGGATCGTGGACGGCGCCGTGACCGGGGTCCGGGTGGTGAAGGGCTTCGGCCAGGAAGAGCAGGAGATGGCCAAGCTGCGGCGGGTCAGCCGCAAGCTGTTCGCCGCCCGGATGCGGACCGTCCGGCTCAACAGCCACTACAACCCCGCCCTCCAGGCCGTGCCGTCCCTGGGCCAGGTGGGCATGCTGGCGCTCGGCGGCTGGATGGCCACGCGCGGCCAGATCACCCTGGGCACCTTCGTCGCCTTCTCCACCTACCTGGCCCAGCTCACCGGCCCGGTGCGGATGCTCACCATGATCCTCACCGTCGGCCAGCAGGCCAGGGCGGGCGTGGAGCGCGTCTACGAGCTGATCGACACTGAGCCGCTGATCCGCGAGCGCCCCGACGCCCGCGCGCTGCCCGAGGACGCTCCGGCCACCGTCGAGTTCGACGACGTGACGTTCGGGTACGACGCCGAGCAGCCCGTGATCAAGGGGCTCAGTCTCCGCATCGACCAGGGTGAGACGCTCGCCGTGGTCGGCACCTCCGGCTCCGGCAAGTCCACCCTGTCGCTGCTGCTGCCCCGGTACTACGACGCGGCCTCCGGCTCCGTGCGGGTCGGCGGGCACGACGTGCGGGAGCTGACGTTCGACTCGCTGCGGTCCGCGATCGGCATCGTGCCCGAGGACAGCTTCCTGTTCTCCGACACGGTGCGGGCCAACATCCTCTACGGGCGGCCCGACGCCACCGAGGAGCAACTGCTCGCCGCCGCCCGCGCCGCCCGCGCCGACGGGTTCATCCGCGAGCTGCCCGACGGGTACGACACCGTCGTCGGCGAGCAGGGCCTGACGCTGTCCGGCGGGCAGCGGCAGCGCATGGCCCTGGCCCGGGCGATCCTCACCGACCCCCGCCTGCTCGTGCTCGACGACGCCACCTCCGCCGTGGACGCGCGGGTGGAGGCGGAGATCCACGAGGCGCTGCGCACGGTGATGTGCGGACGGACCACCCTGCTCATCGCCCACCGGCGCTCGACGCTGCTGCTGGCCGACCGCATCGCCGTGCTCGACGCGGGACGCCTGGTGGACCTCGGCACCCACGAGGAGCTGGAGGAGCGGTGCCCGCTGTACCGGCGGCTGCTCACCGACCCCGAGGCGCTCGCCGGAGAGGTGAGGAAGGCCGACCCGGCGGGCCTCGCCCTGCGGGACGGGAACGGCGACGGAAAGGGCGCGCCCGTGGACGGGGCGCGGATACGCGCCCTGGTGGACGGGCACGCGCGCGACGGCGGCACCGGGACCGGGGGGCCCGCCGCCTCCGGCGGCGGAATCACTCCCGAGCTGTGGCGGCGCGACCTGCACCAGCCGGACGGCCAGCGGCCCGCGGCCGGGACCGCCGCGGGCCCGGCCCCCGGCGGAGGCATGGCCGCGGCCATGTCCGGGATGCCGGCGACGCCGGAGCTGCTGACCAAGGTGGCGGCGCTGCCACCGGCGACCGACACGCCGAAGGTGGACGAGGAGGCCGCGCTCACGCCCGACCCGGAGTTCGGCCTGCGTCGCATCCTGCGCGACTTCCGCCGTCCGCTGCTGGCCGGCCTGGCGCTCGTCCTGGTGGACGCCTCCGCCGGGCTGCTGCTGCCCGTGCTGATCCGGCACGGCATCGACGAGGGCGTGCAGCGCCTCGCCCTCGGCGCGGTGTGGGTGGCCTCCCTCGCCGCGCTCGCGATCGTCCTCATCCAGTGGGCCGCGCAGGTCGGCGAGACCCGGATGACCGGCAGGACCGGCGAGCGCATCCTGTACACGCTGCGGGTGAAGATCTTCGCGCAGTTGCAGCGCCTCGGCCTGGACTACTACGAGCGCGAGCTGACCGGCCGGGTGATGACCCGGATGACCACCGATGTGGACGCGCTCTCGACATTCCTCCAGACCGGCCTGGTCACGGCGGTGGTCAGCCTCTTCACCTTCTTCGGCATCTTCGTGGCCCTGCTGGTCATCGACGTGGAGCTGGCCCTGCTGGTCTTCGCGACGCTGCCGTTCCTGATCGTCGGGACGTACGTGTTCCGGCGGAAGGCGTCGCGCGCGTACGAGCTGGCCAGGGAGCGGGTGGCGGTCGTCAACGCCGGGCTCCAGGAGAACGTCGCCGGGCTGCGCGTGGTGCAGGCGTTCCGCCGTGAGCGGGGCAGCCTGGCCGTGTTCGAGGCCGGCAGCGACGACTACCGCCGGGCCCGGGTGCGCGGTCAGTGGTACATCTCCGTCTACTTCCCCTTCGTGCAGTTGCTGTCCTCGGTGGCGGCGGCGCTGGTGCTGATCGTCGGCGCCGGCCGGGTCGGCGACGGGACGCTGACCGCGGGCGCCCTGGTGGCGTACCTGCTGTACATCGACCTGTTCTTCGCTCCCGTGCAGCAGCTCTCCCAGGTGTTCGACGGCTACCAGCAGGCCGCGGTCTCCCTGGGCCGGATCCGCGAGCTGCTGCGGCTGCCGACCGGCACCCCGCAGGCGGAGCGGCCCGTCCCGGTCACCCGGCTGCGGGGCGAGGTGGTGTTCGACGACGTCCACTTCAGCTACCGCGGCGAGGACGGCACGCTTACCGAGCAGGAGGCGCTGTCCGGGATCAGCCTGCGCATCCCCGCCGGGCAGACCGTGGCGTTCGTCGGCGAGACCGGCGCGGGCAAGTCCACGCTGGTCAAGCTGGTGGCCCGGTTCTACGACGCGACCGCGGGCGCCGTGCGGGTGGACGGCACGGACGTGCGCGAGCTGGACCTGACCGGGTACCGGCAGCGCCTGGGGGTGGTGCCCCAGGAGCCGTACCTGTTCCCGGGGACGATCCGGGACGCCATCGCGTACGGCCGCCCGGACGCCACCGACGAGGAGGTGGAGGCCGCCGCCCGCGCGGTGGGCGCCCACGCGATGATCGCCTCGCTGGACGGCGGCTACCTGCACCGCGTCGCCGAGCGGGGACGCAACCTCTCCGCCGGCCAGCGGCAGCTCGTGGCCCTGGCCCGCGCCGAGCTGGTCGACCCCGATCTGCTGCTGCTGGACGAGGCCACGGCCGCCCTTGACCTGGCCACGGAGGGTCTGGTCAACCAGGCCACCGAGCGCCTCGCCGGACGCCGCACCACGCTGGTGGTGGCGCACCGCCTCACCACCGCGGCCCGAGCGGACCGGGTGGTGGTGATGGACCACGGGCGCGTCGTGGAGGACGGCACCCACGAGCAGTTGCTGGCCATGGACGGGCGCTACGCGCAGTTGTGGCGCACCTTCACCGGCGAGGCCGAGCAGGCCACGGCGATAGCCTGACCGGGCCCCGCGGCCGGCACCCCGGTCCCGGCCGGCTCACCCCGCCCGGGCTCGCCGTGCCCGGGTCCGCTCCGGCCCGCCCCGATCGGCTCCGGCCGGCCGGGGCGGGCCGGCTCTCGGCTCAGTAGCCGAGCCCGTGCCCCATCGGGTACAGCACCGCCGCCGGGTCGTCCGCCCGCGGCACGGGGACCGGCAGCCTGCCGGACGGCGAGACCTCGCCCGCGATCACCCGCGCGGCGGCCCGTATCGCCACGTCCGTCCACGAGTAGGTGGCCAGGCCGGCGCGGACCTGAGGCAGATGCGCCACGTCGTACGGGTTGCGGATCGCCACCTGGACGACCGGGGTGCCGGTGGCCGCCAGCGCCCGGACCAGCGCGCCCTGCGGCGACGTCGCCGTGACGTTGGCCGTGGTGACCACGACCACGTCGTGGGACCCGGCAGCGGCCACCGCCTTGTCGATCACCGCCTGGCCGGGCGAGGTGCCCGTGGACAGCGCGGTGGCCGGGTGGCCTAGGTCGGTCAGCGCCCGGGCCAGGACGGTGGTCGGCGGGCCGCCCGTGCCGGACGGTGCCGCCGGGTCCGCGCCGACCACGAGGACGCCGCGCGGGGTGGCGCCCAGCGGCAGCAGTCCGCCCTCGTTGCGCAGCAGGGTGGTGGTGCGCTCGGTGATCCGGTCGGCGGCGGCCAGGTGCCGCGGGGTGCCCACCGCCCGGTCCACGCCCTTGGGCGTGACGTAGGGGTCCCGGAACAGGCCCCGGCGGAGCTTCAGCTCCACGATGCGCACCAGGGACTCGTCCAGGCGCTCCTCGGTGAGCTCGCCGCTCTTGACCGCGTCCAGCACGGCGTGCCACGCCAGGTCCAGGTCCGGCGGGTTGAGGAGCTGGTCGCAGCCCGCCCTGAGGGCGAGCACCGGGACGCGGTCGTCGCCGTACTTCTGCCGCACTCCGGCCATGGCCAGGGAGTCCGTGACGACCACGCCGTCGTAGCCGAGCCGCTCGCGCAGCACTCCGGTGAGGATGGGCCGGGACAGCGTCGCCGGGTCGCCCGAGTCGTCCAGGGCGGGGACCACGATGTGCGCCGTCATGATGCTGTCGATGTGCTGGGCCACGGCCGCGCGGAACGGCGGGGCGTCCACCCGCTCCCACTCGCTGAGCGTGTGCTTGATGACGGGCAGCCCGTAGTGGCTGTCGGTGTCCGTGTCGCCGTGGCCGGGGAAGTGCTTGGCGCAGGAGACCACGCCCGCGCGCTGGTAGCCGCTCACCTGCGCGGCGACGAGGCGGGCCACGGCCTGCGGGTCGGCGCCGAAGGAGCGGATGTTGATCACCGGGTTGGCCGGGTTGACGTTCACGTCGGCGACCGGGGCGTAGTTCTGGTTCACCCCCATGGCGGCCAGCTCGGTGCCGGCGACCTGCGCCGCGGTCCGGGCGTCCCGCGCGCTGCCGCCCGCGCCCAGTGCCATGCTGCCGGGGAACAGCGTGGCGGGCGCCCCTATCCGGGCCACCGAGCCGTGCTCCTGGTCCACCGAGATCAGCAGGGGGACCGGGGTGGGCTGGGCCAGGCCCGCCTTCTGGATGCCGTTGGACAGCTCGGCGATCTGGTGCGGGTCGCGCGTGTTGTGCGCCCAGGCGAAGTAGATGATGCCGCCGACGTGGTACTTGGCGACCAGCTCGGCCGCGTTGGCCACGCCGATCTCCTTCTGGTTCGCCGCGACGTCCTCGGGCGCGGGGTCGGCGGCGGAGGTGCCGTAGACCCGCATCACGAACAGTTGGCCGACCTTCTCCTCCAGGCTCATGCGGCGCACGATCGCCGCCGCTCTGGTGCGATGGCCGCTCCGCGTCCGCGCCGGTGCGGCGGAGGCGGCCGAGGCGAAGGCCGCAGAACCCGAGGCGAGCGCCGCGGAGGCGACGGCACCGGCGGTGAGGAGGGCGCGGCGGCTGGGCCCGCGGAGTCGGGAGGTGTCGTGCACTGGTGCTCCTTCCGGCCATGAGGAGGAGTACGCCCGGTGCGAATCGTCGGTGGTCCCGATGCGCAGGCGTTCTGAAGGAAACTTCCAAGACCGCCGATGGGTCCGGCGTTGCTCGAAAGTATTTTCCGTCACTTTTTCCGCGTCAATGCCCTGTGGAAAACCTCGCCCGGAAGCCCTCGGGGGCCATCCGCCCGGCCCACCGCCTGCCCACCGCCCGGCGCGCCCGCCACCGCCCCGTCCGGCCTCGCGCCCCGTCCCGCTCACCCGAGCGCGCAGGCGACGGCGCCTGACGGTCCCCGCCCGCCCCGAGGGGCCCGCCGTCCGCCGTCCCCCGGCGCGACCGCTCGCCGGAAAGCCGTGTGACCAGGGACAGGCGCCGGAGTGTGCCGTGGTGGCGGGCGCCGCGTTCCTGCGTCCGGGTGCCGCCTCGTGCCGTTCGCTCCTCCCACGCCTGCCAGCGCTTACCGTGCGACAGGTGGGTGATCACCCGGAAGGCATGGCCATGTTGAACACCGAGGAGTGCCAGGACCAGGAGGCCGTCGTCCCGCCGCGCCGGCCGTGGGCCGGGGGAGCGCAGTGGCGGGCGGCCGGGGTGCTGACGGCGCTGTTCTGCGCGGTGTGGGCGTACATGTCGCTGCGCGCGACCGGCCTGGAGCGCACCGCGCTGTGCTTCGTCGGGCTGCCCGCCTCCCTCGCCATGGTCGTCGGCATCCTCGTGCCGCAGCGCCGCGCCGTGCTGACCACGGCCGTCGCGGTCACCTGCGGGCTCGCCGTCGCCGGGCCGGTGTTCAACGAGAGTGCGGCGTCGCTGCTCCTGGTGGCGCCGCTGGCGTACGTCGTCGCGCTGGCGGTGGCCCTCTGCTCGGGCACGCCGCGGGGGCGGGTGCTGGTGGTGGTGGCGCTGCTGGGTCTGTGTGCGGAGGGAGTCGTCGCCTCGCTGCCGCGCGACGGGTCGGTGACGGTGACCCGGGTGGTGCGGGTCGCCCCCGAGGAGATGCACCGGGTGCTGGCGGGGGCGCCCGAGTTCTCCGCGCGCCCCCCGCTGTTCCTCCGGCTCGGGTTCCCGCTGCCGCGTCAGGTGACGGTGGACGGGGCGAGCGGCGCGCTGGCGGTCGGGGACGAGCGCGTGGTGTCGTTCACCTCGCGGATGCCGCTGGGGATCGGCGTGCAACCCGAGCCCCGCGTCCTGCGGCTGCGAGTGACGGAGCGCGAGGAGCGCCGAGTGGTGTTCCAGGTGGTGCGGGACACCGCTCTGCACCGCTGGGTGCGCCTGCGCTACACCGAGGTGAGCTGGCGCGCCTCGGCCGCCGGCCACTCGGAGGTCGAGTGGAAGCTGGGCTACCGCAGGACGTTCGACCCGGCCTGGTACTTCGGCCCGCTCCAGGGATACGGCGCGGAGCGGGCCGCCGACTACCTGGCGGACGCGTTCCGGCCGTGACGGGCAGGGGCCCGAGGGGGCGAGGGGCGCGGCCGGGGAGCGGGCGTCCCCGGCCGGTCGTCACCCGGTGGCCGTGGCGGGTCGGCCGTCTCGGGGCGGCCGTCACAGGGTGAGCGACCACTCCTGCGCGGTCAGCCGCCTGCCGAACGCCTCGTGCGGATAGCTGTGGGTCATGACGAACCCGGCCCGTCGGTAAAGGTGATGGGCGGCGTCCAGCCCCTGGAACGTCCACAGCCGCATCGCGCGGTATCCGGCGCCGCGGGCGAAGCCGAGGCACTCCTCCAGCAGCCGCGAACCGATGCCCAACCCGCGCGCCTTCGGCTCCACCAGGAAGAACCGCAGCTTGGCGACGCCCTCCTCCGTGCCGCGGGTGCAGAAGACGCAGCCGGCGGGCTCGCCGTCCACCTCGGCGATCCAGCCCCGCTCCCGCCGCGGGTCCCGCCCGCGGGCGTAGGTGCCGACGTCCGCGGCCACGCCCGCCTCGAAGTCGCTGTCGCAGCCGTGCTCCGCCGCGTACAGCGCGCCGTGCCGCTGGACCACCCAGCCCAGGTCCCCGGGGCCCGGCTCGCGCAGCAGGTAGGAGCGCGGACGGGAGCGGCCCTCCAGCATCTCCCGGACGGTGCGCATCCCGGCCGCGAGGCGCTCCTGGTCGGCGGGGCTCAGACGGGCGACGAGCGCGCCCACGGCCTCGTTCGACCGCTCGGTGAGCATCCGGGCCTCGGCCCGCCCGTCCTCGGTCGCGGTGACGACCTGCTGGCGCGCGTCCTTGGCCGAGCGCTCCCGGGTGACCAGCCCCCGCTCCTCGAAGCGGGCGAGGATCCGGCTGAGGTATCCGGCGTCCAGGGACAGCGCCGCGCGCAGCTCGGTCACCTCCACCCCCTCGTGCTGGGCCAGCTCGTACAGGAGCCTGGCCTCGGTGAGGGAGTAGGGGGTGCCCAGGTACGTCTGGTAGTCGAGGGCGCCGATGACGCCCGTGTAGAAGCGGCTGAACTCTCGAACATCGTGAACGATCATTGCCCACCTCAAGTTGTTCTTTGACTCAGTCAAAGGTATGGGTGAGGGTGGGTCAGGGGAAAGGGGGCGTCCATCATTCGGGCGCCCGGCCCGGGTGCCGGCCGGACGTCCGCGGATGCCGTCGGCCGCCTGGGAGCGCGGGCAGGCGTCCCTCGCGTGAGGGATGCGAAGCGTATGGGGTTCCGGAGCGCGCTGCGGCGTACGAGCGCACGGACCGCGGCCGGATGCTTCCGGTGGCGAGCCGTGAGCCCGCGTGCCCGCGGTGAGAGCCCGTGCGCCCCCGGCATGCCCGTGCGCCGCCGGGCGGGCCGGTGCGCCGCCGGGTGGGCGGATGCGCGCGGGCGCCTCAGCCCCGGCGGTCCGCGCCCCGCGTGACGCCCCCGCGCGCCGGGGCGTCAGGCCCGCGCGGGTGGCGCCGTCGAGTCGCGCACCACCAGTTCCGCCTCGATGGTGACGACGCCGTCCGCCGGAGGCTGCTCGGCGCCCAGCACCAGGCGCCCGGCCCGCGCGCCGGCGTCGTACAGCGGCAGCCGCACGGTGGTCAGCGACGGCACGGCGTCCACGCTGAACGGCAGGTCGTCGAAGCCCGCCACCGAGATGTCATCGGGGACGCGCAGCCCGCGCTCGCGAAGCGCCGCGCACACGCCGAGCGCCGTGGTGTCGTTCGCGGCGGCGATCGCGGTCAGCCCGGGGGCGGCGTCCAGCAGGGCGAGCGTCGCCTGGTGGCCCGCCGTGCGGTCGTAGCCGCCGTGGACGATCAGCCGCTCGTCGCGGTCGGCGTCCGGGTGGGCGGCGAGGGCCGCGCGGTGACCCTCGATGCGGTGGCGGGTGGTGGTGCGGTTCGCGGGGCCGCCGATGTAGCCGATGCGGCGGTGGCCGAGCGCCAGCAGGTGCTCGGTCAGGGCCCGTGCGCCGTCCCGGTTGGCGAACGCGACCGTGGCCGTCGAGGTGCCGGTCACGCCGTCGGAGCCCACTCCCTCGGGTCCGCCCGGGGAGGGCAGGGGCGGGCGGCCGCAGAGCACCACACGGGTGCCCGCCGCGGCGAGCTTGCCGAGCCGGGTGGTGACCGCGTGGATGTGCTCGGGGTCCTCGATGGCGCCGCCGGTGAGGACCACGCCGGCCGCGCGCTGCCGCTGGAGCAGGGTGAGGTAGTTCAGCTCCCGCTCGGGCGAGCCGCCGGTGTTGCAGACGACGGCGAGCTTGTCCTCGCCGGTCTGGCTCTGGATACCGCTCGCCATGAGGCCGAAGAACGGGTCGGCGACATCGTTGACCAGCACGCCGATCAGGTCGGACGTGCTCGCGGCGAGGGCGCGCGCGTTGCCGTTCACCACGTATTCCAGGTCGCGCACGGCGCGCAGGACGCGCTCGCGGGTGTCCGGCGCTACGGGGTAGTTGCCGTTGAGGACGCGGGAGACCGTGGCCGCGGAGACTCCGGCCCGGTGCGCTACGTCGGCCAGGGTTGCTGCCACTGCCCTACCTGCCCTTTCCTCCGGTCGTTCGGCTGAGGTCATGCTCTCACCCCGGCGGGTCGTGACGGGAGGCACTTGTGGGAGGTGTGCACGGACGGTTACCTTTACCACCGTAGTAAGCGCTTTCTTCGCCCATTTCGAACGCCGTCATTCCGGTGGGGTGCATTTCGGGCGCACGTTGGTCGCGTGTCATGCCGGAGAAGGCGCGGGGTCGGGTCGTACTGGGCTAGTGGTGAAGGGGAAAGCCCGTGAATCGGAGAACAGTCGGAATTGCCATGAACGGCGTGACCGGGCGCATGGGCTATCGCCAGCACCTGGTCCGCTCCATCCTCGCCATCAGGGAGCAGGGGGGACTGGACCTCGGGGACGGCAACGTGCTCTGGCCCGAGCCGGTGCTCGTGGGCCGCAGCGAGGCCAAGCTGAGGGCGATGGCGGAGCGGCACGGCCTCACCCGCTGGACGACCAGCCTGGACGAGGCTCTCACCGACCCGGACGTGGAGATCTACTTCGACGCCCAGGTCACCTCCGCGCGTGAGCCCGCCGTCCGGCAGGCCGTCGCCGCGGGCAAGCACATCTACTGCGAGAAGCCCACCGCCACGGACCTGGACGGCGCGCTGGAGCTCGCCCGGCTGGCCCGCGACGCCGGGGTGAAGAACGGGGTGGTGCAGGACAAGCTGTTCCTGCCGGGGCTGCGCAAGCTCAAGCGGCTGATCGAGGGCGGCTTCTTCGGCCGGATCCTCTCCGTGCGCGGCGAATTCGGCTACTGGGTGTTCGAGGGCGACTGGCAGCAGGCGCAGCGCCCGTCGTGGAACTACCGCGCGGAGGACGGCGGCGGCATCACCGTCGACATGTTCCCCCACTGGGAGTACGTGCTGCACGACCTGTTCGGGCCCGTCAGGTCGGTGCAGGCGCTGGTCACCACGCATGTGCCGGTCCGCTGGGACGAGCAGGGCAAGCCGTACGACGCCACGGCCGACGACGCCGCCTACGGCGTGTTCGAGCTCGAGGGCGGCACCGTCGCGCAGATCAACTCCTCCTGGGCGGTGCGGGTGAACCGGGACGAGCTGGTGGAGTTCCAGGTGGACGGCACCCACGGCAGCGCGGTGGCGGGGCTGCGCGAGTGCCGGGTGCAGCACCGTTCGGCCACGCCCAAGCCCGTGTGGAACCCGGACCTGCCCGCCACCGAGCGGTTCCGCGAGCAGTGGGCGCAGGTGCCCGACAACGAGGAGTTCGACAACGGTTTCAAGGCGCAGTGGGAGCTGTTCCTGCGGCATGTGGTCCTGGACGAGCCGTGGGCCTGGGATCTGCTGGCCGGAGCCCGGGGAGTGCAGTTGGCCCGGCTCGGCCTGGAGTCCTCCGCGACGGGCCGCCGCCTCGACGTGCCCGAGCTGGCGCTCTGAGCACCGGACCGATCTGGCGAGGGGAGCGGAACGATGATCAGACTGCCCAATGACGGCGGCGGGTTCGACGACTACCAGCCGAGCGGACGGACGCCGGCGCGTCCCGGGGAGGAGGCCGGCGCGCCGCGCAGCCGCAAGGTGTTCGCGGCGGCGCACGTGGTCGCGGACCCGCTGGGCGACGTGGCGTTCGGGGGTGGTGCGCCGGGGGCGCGCGCCGCCGTCGACTGGGACGCCACGCTGGCCTTCCGGCGTCACCTGTGGGAGCACGGCCTGGCCGTGGCCGAGGCGATGGACACGGCGCAGCGCGGCATGGGCCTGGACTGGGCCGGCGCGGCCGAGCTGATCCGGCGCTCGTGCGCGGAGGCGGCGGCGGTGGGGGCGCGGGACGCGATCGCGTGCGGCGTCGGCACCGACCAGTTGACCTCCGCGAGCGACCTGCGCCAGGTGCGCCAGGCGTACGAGGAGCAACTCGCCGTGGTGGAGGAGGCGGGCGCGCAGGCCATCCTCATGGCCAGCCGCCAGCTCGCCGCCGTGGCGCGCGGGCCCGAGGACTACGCCGAGATCTACGGCGAGTTGCTGCGCCAGGCTGCCGAACCGGTGATCCTGCACTGGCTCGGCCCCATGTTCGACCCGGCGCTCGAGGGTTACTGGGGCAGCGGGGACCTGGACGAGGCGACGAAAACGTTTCTTCAGATCATCTCGGACCACCCGGACAAGGTGGACGGGGTGAAGATCTCGCTCCTCGACGCGGGGCGCGAGGTGGACCTGCGGCGGCGGCTGCCGCGCGGGGTGCGCTGCTACACCGGCGACGACTTCCACTACCCGGAGCTGATCGAGGGCGACGAGCGCGGCTTCAGCCACGCCCTGCTCGGCGTCTTCGACCCGCTCGCCTCCGTCGCCGCCGCCGCGGTGCGCGAGCTGGACCGCGGGGACGCGGCGGCCTTCCGGCGACTGCTCGACCCGACCGTGGAGCTGGCCAGGCACCTGTTCGGGGCGCCCACCCGGTACTACAAGACGGGCGTGGTCTTCCTCGCCTGGCTGGCCGGGCACCAGGAGCACTTCCGGATGGTGGGCGGCCTGGAGAGCGCCCGTTCGGTGCCGCACCTGGCCCGCGCCTACCGGCTCGCGGACGAGCTCGGCCTGTTCCCCGACCCGCAGCTCGCCGAGCGGCGGATGCGGGCGCTGCTGGCGGTGGCGGGGGTGGACGCGTGAGCGCGCAGGACCTCGCCCGGCTCAGCCTGAACCAGGAGACCATCAAGCAGTGGTCGCTGCCCGAGCTGGCCGACGGCTGCGCGGCCGCCGGGGTGCCCGGGGTCGGCCTCTGGCGGGAGCCGGTGCGCTCCTACGGGCTGGAGCGCACGGCGAAGCTCGTCCGCGACGCCGGACTGACCGTCACCAGCCTGTGCCGGGGCGGCTTCTTCACCGCGGCCGACCCCGCGGAGCGGGCCAGGGCCCTGGACGACAACCGGGCCGCCATCGACGAGGCCGCCACCCTCGGCACGCAGACGCTGGTGCTGGTCAGCGGCGGCCTCCCGGAGGGCAGCCGGGACCTGGCCGGGGCGCGGGAGCGGGTCGCCGACGCGCTCGCCGAGCTGGCCCCGTACGCCGCCGAGCGCGGGGTGCGGCTCGCCGTGGAGCCGCTGCACCCGATGTTCGCCTCGGACCGCTGCGTCGTCTCCACGCTGGCGCAGGCCCTCGACCTGGCCGAGCGGTTCCCCGCCGACCGGGTGGGCGTGGTCGTGGACACCTACCACCTGTGGTGGGACGACACGGTGGGCGACCTGATCGCCCGGGCGGGCGACCGGATCGCTGCCTTCCAGCTCGCGGACTGGGTCACTCCGCTGCCCGAGGGCGTCCTGCTGGGCCGGGGGCAGCTCGGCGACGGGTCGGTGGACTTCCGGTGGTTCCGCGAGCGGGTGGAACGGACGGGCTACCGGGGGCCGGTCGAGGTGGAGATCTTCAGCCCGGCGTTGTGGGAGCGCGACGGTGCGGAGGTCCTCGCGGAGATCGTGGACCGGTACCGGCGCCTGGTGCTCTGACGGGCCGGGCACGGGGGCGGGGGCGCGCCGCACGGGGCGCCCCCGCCCCCTCAGCCCGCCCGGTGCTCCCCGGGCCCGCCCCGTGGGCGCTCAGGGCATCAGCGACCGCAGATACCTCGCCCCGTCCGGCAGCAGCTCCGGGAACGCGGCCGCCTCCGGGTACCAGGCCGCCTCGTACTCCCAGCACACCCAGCCCTCGAACCCGCCCGAGCCCAGCGCCGCCACGCAGTCGCCGAGCGGCAGCACTCCGGCGCCGAGCGGCAGCGGCGTGGTGTCGTCCCGGCCGGCTATGTCCTTGACCTGGACGTATCCGAGGTAGGGAGCCGCGGCGGTGAAGGAGTCCTGCGGCGCCTCGCCCGCGCGCCAGGTGTGCATCACATCCCAGATCACGCCCGCGCCCTCGTACCCCAGCCGGGCCAGGACCCGGGCGGCGTCGGCGGCGCGCGGGTGCGAGTCGTGCGTCTCGAGCAGCACCCGCACCCCGAGGTCCGCGGCGAACGGGGCCACCTCGGCCAGACGGCGCACCGCGTTGTCGTCGGCCTTCGCCGCGGGCAGGTCGCCCCCGCCGGGGAAGACCCGCACGAACGCCGCGCCGATGTCCGCGGCCAGCCGGACGTGCTCGCGTATCTCCGCCACCAGTGACGCGTCGTCACCCTCGGCGGCGACGCGGGTGTACGAGGCGATCGTGAGCGGCACCAGGCCGGCCCCGGCGAACCGCCCGGCGACGGCGGACCGCGCCGCGGTGTCGAGACCGGTGGTGACGGGCTCGCCCTCGCTCGCCCGCAACTCGACGCCCTGGAACCCGCTGTCGGCGGCCAGCCGCAGTACCTGCTCCAGGGCCATCCCGGGCACGCCGAGGGTGGAGAACGCGAGCTTCATGCCGCGAATCTAGCTCCGGCCCCGGCGGGCTGGGAAGGGATCTTCCGGTTGTCCACAGGCCCGCCCGGCCGGGCCCGCGGGGTTTTCCACAGGCCGGAACGGGCTGTCGTGCGCGGGAGGTAACGTCGGACCACCAGTCGCCGGAACGAGGGGGGAGCGGCGATGCGACCAGCCGGCAGCCGCGGCGCGGACACGCCGGGCCGGGATCCCGGGTCCGCCCGGACGCCCGCCCAGGGCCCGCCCGACGGCGGGCAGGCGGGCGGGGCCCAGCCGGTGCGCCTGTCCGTGCTGGAGGGCGTCCTGGAGCGGATCACGTACGCCAACGAGGAGACGGGGTACACCGTCGCCCGCGTGGACACCGGCCGCGGCGGGGGCGACCTGCTCACGGTGGTCGGCGCGTTGCTCGGCGCCCAGCCGGGCGAGTCCCTGCGGCTGCACGGCCGCTGGACGTCGCACCCGCAGTACGGCAAGCAGTTCTCGGTGGAGAACTACACCACGGTGTTGCCCGCCACCGTCCAGGGCATCCGGCGGTACCTCGGCTCGGGCCTGATCAAGGGCATCGGGCCCCGCATCGCCGAGCGGATCGTGGACCACTTCGGCACCGACACCCTGGAGATCATCGAGAAGGAGCCGGAGCGGCTCGTCGAGGTCCCCGGCCTCGGCCCCAAGCGCACCAGGATGATCGGCGCGGCGTGGGAGGAGCAGAAGGCCATCAAGGAGGTGATGGTCTTCCTCCAGGGCGTCGGCGTCTCCACCTCCCTGGCCGTGCGCATCTACAAGAGCTACGGCGACTCCTCGACCTCCGTGGTGCGCAACGAGCCCTACCGGCTGGCCGCCGACGTGTGGGGCATCGGCTTCCTCACCGCGGACAGGATCGCCCAGGCCGTCGGCATACCGCACGACAGCCCGCAGCGGGTGAAGGCCGGATTGCAGTACGCGCTGTCGCAGTCCACCGACAGCGGGCACTGCTACCTGCCCGAGGAGAAGCTGATCGCGGACTCGGTCAAGCTCCTCCAGGTGGACACCGGCCTGGTCATCGAGTGCCTGGCCGAGCTGGTGGCGGAGGAGGGCGTGATCCGCGAGACCGTCCCCGACCGGGACGGGCAGCCGGTGAACGCCGTGTACCTGGTGCCCTTCCACCGGGCGGAGCTCTCCCTGGCCGGGCAGTTGCTGCGGCTGCTGCGGGCCGAGCACGACCGCATGCCCGCCTTCGCCGACGTGGACTGGGACCGCGCGCTGGCCTGGCTGCGCTCGCAGACCGGCGCCGACCTCGCCCCGGAGCAGGAGGCGGCGGTGCGCCTGGCGCTGACGCGCAGGGTCGCGGTGCTCACCGGGGGCCCGGGGTGCGGCAAGTCCTTCACGGTCCGGTCCATCGTCACCCTGGCGCGCGCCAAGCACGCCAAGGTGGTGCTCGCCGCTCCCACCGGGCGGGCGGCCAAGCGGCTGTCGGAGCTCACCGGCTGCGACGCCTCGACGGTGCACCGCCTGCTGGAGCTCAAGCCCGGGGGCGACGCCGCCTACGACCGGGAACGGCCGCTGGACGCCGACCTGGTCGTGGTCGACGAGGCCTCCATGCTGGACCTGCTGCTGGCGAACAAGCTGGTCAAGGCGGTGCCGCCGGGGGCGCACCTGGTGTTCGTCGGGGATGTGGACCAGCTCCCGAGCGTCGGGGCGGGCGAGGTCCTGCGGGACCTGCTCGCCGACGGCAGCCCGGTGCCCTCGGTGCGGCTGACGAGGATCTTCCGCCAGGCCCAGCAGTCCGGGGTGGTCACCAACGCGCACCGGATCAACGCGGGCCTGCCGCCGGTCACCGAGGGCCTGTCCGACTTCTTCCTCTTCGTGGAGGACGACACGGAGGAGGCGGGCAGGCTTACGGTGGATGTGGCGGCTCGTCGCATTCCCGCGAGGTTCGGCCTGGACCCGCGGCGGGACGTGCAGGTGCTCGCCCCGATGCACCGGGGCCCCGCGGGTGCCGGTGCGCTCAACGGGCTGCTGCAACAGGCGGTCACCCCGGCCCGCCCCGACGTTCCGGAGCGGCGGTTCGGCGGCCGCGTCTTCCGGGTCGGCGACAAAGTGACGCAGATCCGCAACAACTACGACAAGGGCCAAAACGGCGTCTTCAACGGCACGGTCGGCATCGTGACCGCGCTCGACACGGAGAACCAGAGGCTCACCGTCCGCACCGACGAGGACGAGGAGGTGCCCTACGACTTCGACGAACTGGACGAGCTGGCGCACGCCTACGCCGTCACCATCCACCGCTCCCAGGGGAGCGAGTACCCGGCGGTCGTGATTCCGGTCACCACAGGGGCCTGGATGATGCTTCAGCGAAATCTGCTGTATACGGCCGTAACCCGGGCGAAACGGCTGGTCGTGCTGGTCGGCTCGCGGCGGGCGCTCGGCCAGGCGGTCCGCACCGTCTCCGCAGGTCGGCGCTGTACCGCCCTGGACCACCGGCTCTCCGGCGCCCTGCGGGGCTGAGAGCGGACCGCTTGGACGGCGGCGTAGTCAAGTGGGCACTGGGTGCCAGCAAACCTTGGTTTTGGCGACCCCGGGTGCACACTTCGCTGCCAAATGGGGGAAGGTAGTAATCAGTCAGGGCACCTCGACAATGAGGCATACCGTCGGTGAGGGATCACGTGAGCGACAACTCTGTAGTACTTCGGTACGGGGACGGCGAGTACACCTATCCGGTGGTCGAGAGCACGGTCGGTGACACGGGCTTCGACATCGGCAAGCTGCGGGCGCAGACGGGCCTGGTCACACTGGACAGCGGCTACGGCAACACCGCCGCCTACAAGTCCGCGATCACGTACCTCGACGGCGAGGAGGGCATCCTCCGCTACCGGGGCTACCCGATCGAGCAGATCGCCGAGCGCGGCACCTTCCTGGAGACCGCCTACCTGCTCATCAACGGCGAGCTGCCGACCGTGGACCAGCTCGCGGCGTTCCAGAACGAGATCACCCAGCACACCCTGCTGCACGAGGACGTCAAACGCTTCTACGACGGGTTCCCGCGGGACGCCCACCCGATGGCGATGCTGTCCTCCGTCGTCAGCGCTCTGTCCACCTTCTACCAGGACAGCCACAACCCCTTCGACGAGGAGCAGCGCCACCTGTCGACGGTCCGGCTGCTCGCCAAGCTGCCGACGATCGCCGCCTACGCGTACAAGAAGGCCGTGGGCCACCCGTTCGTCTACCCGCGCAACGACCTGGGCTACGTCGAGAACTTCCTGCGCATGACCTTCTCGGTGCCCGCCCAGGACTACGAGCTCGACCCGGTCGTGGTCGGCGCGCTCGACAAGCTCCTCATCCTGCACGCCGACCACGAGCAGAACTGCTCCACCTCCACCGTCCGCCTCGTCGGCTCCAGCCAGGCCAACCTGTTCGCGTCGATCTCCGCGGGCATCAACGCGCTGTGGGGACCCCTGCACGGCGGCGCCAACCAGGCCGTGCTGGAGATGCTCCAGGGCATCAAGGCCTCCGGCGGCGACGTGGACGCGTTCATCCGCAAGGTGAAGAACCGCGAGGACGGCGCGAAGCTGATGGGCTTCGGTCACCGCGTCTACAAGAACTTCGACCCCCGGGCGAAGATCATCAAGGCCGCCGCGCACGACGTGCTCTCCGCCCTCGGCAAGACCGACGAGCTGCTCGACATCGCGCTCGCCCTGGAGGAGCACGCGCTGGCCGACGACTACTTCGTCGAGCGCAAGCTCTACCCGAACGTGGACTTCTACACCGGCCTGATCTACCGGGCCATGGGCTTCCCGACCACCATGTTCACCGTGCTGTTCGCGCTCGGCCGGCTCCCCGGCTGGATCGCCCACTGGCACGAGATGATCAAGGAGCCGGGCAGCCGGATCGGCCGTCCGCGCCAGGTGTACACCGGCATCGAGTACCGGGACTACGTGTCCGTCGAGGCGCGCTGACCTTCCGGGCCGCCGGGCCCTCGTCCGGCGGCCCTTTCGGCCTGCCCCCTCGGTGGGGCGGGGCCGTCTCGCGCGTGTCCTGCCCGTGCCTGTGCGCCCGTCGTGGGCCGCCGCACGGCCGGTCATCGCCCTCGGGCGCCCGTCCCGTGATTCCCGCGGCGGAGCCGCCCTGCGCGCGGCCCGCGCGGTGGGCCCGCCGCGACGCCACCTCCGCGCTGTCCCTTCACGGCACTCGGACACGCGGGTTGGCCGGGAGCGCTCCCATGGCGAAAGCGCCCCGCACCGGATCCCCCCACGGGTCCAGTGCGGGGCGCCTTTCAATCCCCGGACACGGATCCCCCCACGGGTCCGTACCGGGAGTCCGGAAAGCGCCACCCCGCACGCCGCCGGGACGGGAGCGTCCGGGAAGGCCGCTCAAGCTTCCCGGGGTCTTCCGTCCCGGCTACTGCGCGTGTGAACCGTCCCCCAAGACAGCTCACGCCACCTCACCGGGTCCGCCGGGGTCCCGATGGCAGGCCGGGCCGTGTTCGGCGTCGGTCGCACGACAAGCCTGCACCACGTAAGACCCTTCAAACGCCCCTCTGGTTACGTTTATCGGTATGTGATCTGCGTCTCTCCCGTTCCGGGGCGGGGCCGCTGCGAGCAGTGTGTTTCGCATCGCGTAGCGTGGTCTGCCCCAGGGCGCGAACCGACGTGCCCGGCAAGGGCGTTGTACGGCAGACAGGCGAGGTGCGATGGGCGAGGCGGCTGGCCGCAGCGTCGTGGTGACCGGTGGGGGGACGGGCATCGGGCGGGCGGTGGCGCGGAAGTTCGCGGAGGCGGGGGACCGGGTCACGATCATGGGCCGCCGCCGCGAGGTGCTCCAGGCCACCGCCGACGAACTGCGGGCCGCGGGCGGCCCGGAGGTCACGCCCGTGGTCTGCGACCTGGCGGACCCCGACGCGGTCGAGGCCGCCCTGGAAACGCTGCCCGAGCGCATCGACGTCCTGGTCAACAGCGCGGGCAGCCGCGAGATCGCGGTCGGCACCGGGCCCCACGGGGTGCTGGCGCGCTGGCGCGGCGACTTCGAGCGGAACGTGCTGACGGCCGTGCTGCTCACCGACTCGGTGCGGGACCGGCTCACCCCGGACGGCGGGCGGGTGATCACCGTCTCCTCGATCGCGGCGCTGCGCGGCGGCGGGTCCTACGGCGCGTCCAAGGCCGCGCTGCACGCGTGGAACCACTCGCTGGCCGCCCAGCTCGGCCACCAGGGGATCACGGCGAACGTGGTCGCCCCCGGCACCGTCGCGGGCACCGGCTTCTTCGGCGACCGGCTGAACGAGGCCGAGCTGACCCGGCGCGCCGGGCGCACCCTGATCGGCCGGGTCGGCACGCCCGAGGACGTGGCGTCCGCCGTGCTGTACCTCGCCTCGCCGGAGGCGGGCTTCATCACCGGCGAGATCCTCAACTGCAACGGCGGCGAGCTGCTCGGCAGGTGACCGACCGCGCGGGGCCGGCCCCGCGCGGGGCGCGGCTCAGGCCCGGCCGACCAGCTCGTAACCCGCCTCGTCCACGGCCGCGCGCACGGCCTCGACGTCCGGCTCGGCCGTCGCGGTCACGGTGACCCGGCCGTCGGCCGCGTCCGCCGCCACCTCGGTGACGCCCGGCAGCGCGGACAGCTCCTCGGCGACGGCCTTCTCGCAGTGGCCGCAGGTCATTCCGGCGACCGTGTAGACGAACGTCCCGCCCTGGGCCGTGTCCGCGGTGTGCTCGGTGCCGGGGGAGGAAGATGACATGGGTGCCTCCGTGGTCCGTCGGGAGCCGTCCCTGGTGGGCGTGCTCGGTGGCGCCGGCCCGCGGCGCGCGCGGGTCGCGCGGCTCTCCTCGGTCGGGTCCGACAACGAAACTATACCCCTGTGGGGTATGAAATCGCTTGAGGTGCCGTACGCCGTCCGGGGAGTGGGAATACGACCGGGGGAGGAGGGGTTGGCGACGGAGTACGGCCCCAGGAGGTCACCGCCGTCCTTCCCGAGTAGGGAATCGGCCGCGGCCCCCCGGAACCCGCGAAATCCGATTGACGTGCCGTTTTCGCGACTGTCAGCGTGAGCTCCACGGGCAGGCTGCTGAAGGAGGCGGGGGATGTGAGCTGGCTCTCGGCGCTGTCCGGGCTGTCGGCGGTGGACATCACCGAGCCACTCGCCGCGCACCTGTCGGGCAGCGCGCTGCTGGCCTACGGCATCCTCGGCGCCACCACGCTGCCGCCGCTCGTGCCCAACTCCGCGATCCTGGTCACCGGCGGGGTGCTGGCCGCCAGGGGGCAGTTGAACATCGTCGCCGTCCTGGCCGTGGTCGCGCTCAGCGCCCTCCTCGGCGACATGCTGATCCACCGCGGCGGTGCCGCCGCGAGCGGGCGCGTGCTGGGCCGGCTCTACCGCCGCCCCCGGCGCCGGGCGCTGATCGAGTGGACGGCGCTGCGCATCCGGCGGCACGGGATCCCGTTCGTCATCGCCTGCCGCTTCCTGCCCAGCGGGCGGCTGTTCGGCGGCCTGACCGCGGGCATCGTGCGCTATCCCGCCTCCCACTACCTGGCCGGCGCGTTCGTCGCCGAGGCGGTGTGGGCGAGCTATTCGGTGGGCCTGGGCTACTTCGGCGGCCAGGCCACCTCCAACTCCCTGTACGCGGTGGGCATCGGCCTGGGGGTCTCCACGCTCGTCGCCACCCTCGGCGGGCTCGTCCAGTGGGCGGCGCGCCGCCGGGACCGGGCGCGTCCGGTGTCCGTGGCGGACCACCCCCTGCCCGGCCCCGCGGGCGCCGGTGCGCTGGGCGCGGGGGCGGCGCACGGCGCGGTGCCCCCGCAGCGCGAACGGGTCAGGTGCGGCGGGTGGCCGGGGCGTCCTCGCCCATGATCGGCGCCAGGTAGGCGTGCAGGAGCTTCTTCAGCTCCACCACCAGCGCCGCCTGCTCCTCCTCGTCCTCCTTCTCCAGCAGCGCGTGCAGGACCCCGAAGAACGCGGACCAGCAGATGTCCGTGGTCCTGGCCAGCGCCTTCTCGTCCAAGTGCGGGGCCCGGGCGGCGATCAGCGCCTTGAGCTTGGCCAGCATCGAGGTGTGCAGCACGTCGTGGTCCTCGGTGAGCCGCTGCGGCCGCTCCGGACCGTGCAGCAGGGTGAAGCACACCGGGTTGGCCAACTGGAACTCCACCATCGGGTCGATCACGCGGTCGATCAGCTCGGGCAGGGTGAGCAGTTCGTGGTCGAGGGACAGGGCGGTGCCGTGCACGTTCTCCATCTGGACGACCAGGCGCTCGGACAGGGCGTCGCCGATGGCCTCCTTGTTCGGGAAGAACTGGTAGAGCGTGCCGGGGGAGACCCCGGCCTCACGGGCGATTGCGTTGGTGCTCGCGGACTGGTAGCCGACGGTGCAGAACACGCTCGCCGCGGCGTCGAGCAACTGGGCGATGCGGCGCTCGCCGCGCGCCTGGCGGCGGCGCGGCCTGACGGTCTCGGGTGCCGGCTGGCGGGCTGTCACTCGAACTCCTGAAGGCGATTGACAAACATGAGCGACCGCTCGCATTCTGAGAACGCGAGAGGTCGCTCGCGTTTCGTGGCGACCACGGCACCGCGGCGTCCGCTGCGCCCTGCCGCGGCGTGCCTGTCACGCCGCCGGGCTGCGGATGTCACGGCCCCAGTGGGAGGGGACACCGAAAGATGCCCGAAGTCAACCAGCCGCCCTCCGGCGAGCCCGTGACGGCCGCGACCGCCGCCGGGCGGGCGCGGTTGCGGGGGTGGAGCCGTGTGGCGACCGCCCGGCCCTGGCTGAGCCTGGTGCTGGCCCTGGTGTTCGTCGTGCTCGCGGTCGTCGCGGGCCGCGGTGTCGAGGACCGCATGGCCGCGGGCGGCTGGGCGGCGGACGGGGCGGAGTCCTCCCGCGCCGGCGAGGTGCTCGACCGCGAGTTCCCCGCCGCCCGGCCCAACCTGCTCCTCCTGGTGCGCGCCGAGCCCGGCGTGGACGACCCGGCGGCCGCCGCCGAGGGCCGCGCCCTCGCCCGCGGCCTGGCCGGGGAGCGCGGGGTGGCCGGGGCCACCTCCTACTGGGAGACCGGTTCTCCCGGGCTGCGCTCCGACGACGGGCGGCAGGCGCTGATCGCCGCCCGGGTCGAGGGCGACGAGAAGCAGGCGCAGGAGGTCCTGGAGCGGATCGCGCCCCGCTACCGGGGCGGGCACGGCCCCGTGGAGGTGTCCGTCGGCGGCTCCCTGGCCGTCGGCCACGAGATGACGGAGGTCATCCAGGAGGACCTGGTGCGCGCCGAGCTGATCGCGCTGCCCATCACCCTCCTGCTGCTGGTGATGGTCTTCGGCAGCGCGGTCGCGGCCCTGCTCCCGCTGGCCGTCGGCATCGTCGCGATCCTGGGCACCAGCGCCATCCTGCGCGGGCTGACCGAGGTCACCGAGGTCTCGGTCTTCGCGCAGAACCTGACCACCGCCCTCGGCCTGGGCCTGGCCATCGACTACGCGCTGTTCATCGTGCGGCGCTTCCGCGAGGAGCTCCCGGGCGCCGCCTCCCCGCGCGAGGCGGTCGCGGCCACCCTGCGCACCGCGGGGCGCACCGTGCTGTTCTCCGCGTTGACCGTCGCGGTGTCGCTGGCCGCGATGATGGTCTTCCCGCAGTACTTCCTGCGGTCCTTCGCGTACGCGGGCATCGCCGTGGTGCTCCTCGCCGCCCTGGCCGCGCTGGTCGTGCTGCCCGCCGCCCTGGTCCTGCTCGGAGACCGGGTCAACGCCTGGGATCTGCGCCGCCTGCTGCGGCGCGGGGCCGCGCCTGGCGACGGCCGGGAGCCGGGGCAGGGGTACGCGCGTCTGGCGCGCACGGTGATGCGACGGGCGCCGCTGTTCGCGGTCGGCACGGCCACCGTGCTGGTGGTTCTGGGCCTGCCCTTCCTCGGGGTGCGGTTCGGCAGCGCGGACGCCAGGGAACTGCCCGGCGGCGCCGAGTCCCGGGTGGTCCAGGAGCAGGTGGAGGGTGCCTTCTCCGGCAGCCCGGGCGGCGCCGTCGAGGTCCTCGCCACGGGAGCGGTCGACGAGGGCATGGCCGGCTACGTCGAGCGGCTGTCGGCGCTGCCCGGGGTGCTGCGGGTGGACAGCCCCGCGGGAGAGTTCCGCGGCGGCGAGCTCACCGGGCGGCCCGGGCCCGCGGAGCAGGCCAGGCTCTCCGGCCGGACGGCCCATCTGACCGTGCACCCCAGCGGGCAGGCCACCGACTCCTCCGCCCAGGACTTGGTCCGCGCGGTGCGCGCGGCGGACGGGGACACCCCGTTCGAGACGCTCGTGGCCGGGGACGCCGCGGTCCTGGTGGACACCAAGGACTCCATAGCCGACCGGCTGCCCTACGCCCTGGCGATGATCGTGCTCACCACGCTGGTGCTGGTCTTCCTGCTCACCGGCAGCGTGCTCATCCCCGTTCAGGCCGTGGTGCTGAACGCGCTCAGCCTGACGGCGATGTTCGGGGCTGTGGTGTGGGTCTTCCAGGACGGCAACCTCTCCGGCCTGCTGGGCTTCACCCCGACCGGCTTCATCGAGACCACTCTGCCCGTGCTGATGTTCTGCCTGGCCTTCGGCCTGTCCATGGACTACGGGGTGTTCCTGCTGTCCCGGATCAAGGAGGAGCACGAGCGCACCGGGGACCACACCGGGGCGGTCGTCTTCGGGGTGCAGCGCACCGGGGGGTTGATCACCGCGGCCGCCGTGATCCTCGCCGTGGTCCTCACCGCGATAGGCACCTCCCGGGTCACCAACACCAAGATGCTCGGCCTCGGGGTGGCGCTGGCGGTGCTCATGGACGCGATGGTGGTGCGCGGCCTGCTCGTCCCGGCGGTGATGCGGCTGACGGGCGAGGCCACCTGGTGGGCGCCGCGGAGCCTGCGCCGACTGCACCGCAGGTTCGGCATCAGCGAGGGCCCGCGGCCGGAGCCCCGGCCCCGCGCCGAGGACCGCGAGCCGGCCCGGACGGGATGAGCGGGCCCGGCGGTCCGAACGGGAAGCCGTCCGGACCGCCGCGGAGGCCGGAGCCCGCGGGGGACGCCGCGGCCCCGCCCGCGGACCCCGGCCCGGCGGGGCGCCGGCCCGCCGTACCCGCCTCTCAGTCCTCGTCCGGTGTGCGGCGGCCGCGGTTGCCCGGCCGCTGGGCGCTCCAGGTCCGGATGGTGTCGGCGTACCAGTACGGTTTGCCGCCCTCCACCACGTCCGGCGGTGGCAGATGCCCGTGCTTGCGGTACGAGCGGACCGTGTCCGTCCGCACCCGGATATGAGCGGCGATCTCGGCGTACGTCCACAGAGACCGGTCGATCAATTCACGCACCTCCCAGTGGTGCCGCAGAGACGGCGGACGGCCGTCGGGGGGACTGCGGCGCGCAGGGCGGCGGGACCGTCACGCAAATCTCACGGCCCGCTGCTTTCGGTGAGCAAGACTGCACCGGCCGCCCGGGGGATTCGATCTCCCGCGCATCCTGTACCGGGGCTGTGACGCTACGCCTGCGTAACGGTGACAAATCCGAGGAAAGGAGGGGAACGCCCGTGCGGTGTCCAATCCGAACGCGTGCCCTCGCGGCGGCGCCGACGCCCGGCGGCGCGCCTGCCGCGCCGTCAGCCCCGCAGTTGCTCGATCGCCTTCAGGATCCGCTTGTCCGACACCGGGTACGGGGTGCCCAGCGGCTGCGCGAAGTAGCTCACCCGCAGCTCCTCGATCATCCAGCGGATCCTGGTCAGCTCGGGACCGGGCGGGGTGCCCGGGGGCAGCGCGTCCACCAGCCGCTGGTACTCCCGTCGCATCTCCGCCACCCTGGCCGTCTGCTCCCGGTCGCGCTGCGGCGCGTTCGGCAGGCGCTCCAGGCGGTACTCCACCGCCTTCAGGTAGCGCAGCACGTCCGGCAGCCGCTCCCACCCGGTGCCCGTCACGAACCCCGGGTACACCAGCCCGGCCAACTGTTCCTTGACGTCGGTCAGCGCCGGAACCAGCGCCAGGCTGGCCGAGCCCTTCACCCGCCGGTCCACCCGGTGCGCCACCGCCAGGATGTTGGCGGCCTTCACCACCGTGTCGGCCGTGACGCCGTACAGCTCCGACCGCACGTGGTCGCGCAGCTTCGCGAAGCCCTCCTGGTCCCAGGCGGGGCCGCCGCGGTCGGCCATCAGCCGGTCCGCCGCGCACGAGACGCAGTCGTCGAACAGGGCGGTGGTGCTCGCGTGCGGGCTGTGGCTGAGCGCCAGCTTCGCCTGGGTGCCCAGCCGCCCCTGGATCGACTTGACCGGGGAGTTCACGCCGAGCAGCAGCAGCCTCCTGGTGCCCTCCCACATGGCCCGGGCCTGCTCCGCCTCGCTCTCGAAGATCCGCACGGCCACGCTGTCGCCCTCGTCCACCAGCGCGGGGAAGCCCTTCACCACATGGCCCCCGCGCCGCTCCTCGAAGGTGCGGGGCAGCTCGCCGAGGTCCCAGGCGCGCAACCCGGAGCGTTCGATGCCCCGGCCGGCCGCCGACATCGCCTCCCGGGTCCGGGGCCTCAGCCGCAGCTTCAGCGCCTCCAGGTCCTTGTCCTCGGCGATCCGGCGCTGCTTGCCGTCGACCACCCGGAAGGTGATCCGCAGATGGTCGGGCACCCGCTCGTGGTCCCACGCCTCCGGCGGCACCACCGCCCCGCGCAGCCGCCTCAGCTCCCGCGCCAGCGCCTCCGTCAGCGGCTCGTCGCCCGGCGTGATCCTGGCCAGGGCCTCCCTGGCCACGTCGGGCGCGGGCACCAGGGAGCGGCGTATCGGCTTGGGCAGCGATCTGATCAGCGCGGTCACCAGCTCCTCGCGCAGACCGGGGATCTGCCAGTCGAACCCGTCGGCGGACACCTGGTTCAGCACCGGCAGCGGGATGTGCACGGTCACGCCGTCCGCCTCGGTGCCCGGCTCGAACTGGTACGACAGCGGCAGCCGCAGCTCGCCCTGCTGCCAGAAGTCCGGGTAGTCCGCCTCGGTGATCCCGCCCGCCCGCTCGTTGATGAGCATGGACTTCTCGAAGCTGAGCAGGTCGGGCTGCTCCCGCCGGACCTTCTTCCACCAGGCGTCGAAGTGCCGGGCCGAGACCACCTCACGGTCGACGCGCTGGTCGTAGAAGTCGAACAGCGTCTCGTCGTCCACGAGGATGTCGCGCCTGCGGGCGCGGTGCTCCAGATCCTCGACCTCCTCGAGCAGCGCCCGGTTCTCGTGGAAGAAGCGGTGGTGGGTGCGCCACTCGCCCTGGACCAGGGCGTGCCGGATGAACAGCTCACGGCTCAGCTCGGGGTCGATGCGGCCGTAGGACACCTTCCGGTCCGCCACCAGCGGCACCCCGTACAGCGTGACCTTCTCGTACGCCATGACGGCGCCGCGGTCCTTCTCCCAGTGCGGCTCGCTGTAGGAGCGCTTGACCAGGTGCTGCGCGAGGGACTCGGCCCACTCCGGCTCGATGCGCGCGTTGACCCTGGCCCACAGCCGGGAGGTCTCCACCAGTTCGGCGGCCATCACCCAGCGCGGCGGCTTCTTGAACAGCGAGGAGCCGGGGAAGACCGCGAACCGGGCGCCGCGCGCCCCGATGTACTCGCGCTTCTCCGGGTCCATCAGGCCGATGTGCGACAGCAGCCCGGCCAGCAGCGACATGTGCACCCGCTGCGGGTCCGCCGGGGCGCCCTCGTTCAGCGCCACGCCCATCGTCTTCACCGTCGTCCGCAGTTGGCTGTAGATGTCCTGCCACTCCCGCACCCGCAGGTAGTTCAGGAACTCCGCCTTGCACATCTTGCGGAACTGGTTGGACGACAGCTCCTTCTGCCGCTCCCGCAGGTACTGCCACAGGTTGAGGAACGCCATGAAGTCGGACGCCTCGCCGTCCCCGGCCGCGCTGAACCGGCGGTGCTTCTCGTCGGCGGCCTGCTGCTTGTCCGCCGGGCGCTCGCGCGGGTCCTGGATGGACAGGGCCGCGACGATCACCATCACCTCGCGCACGCAGCCGTTGCGGTCGGCCTCCATCACCATCCGGGCCAGGCGCGGGTCCACCGGCAACTGGGCGAGCTTGCGGCCCAGCGGGGTCAGCCGCTTGCGGGCGTCCTGCTGCTTGGGGTCGAGCGCCCCGAGCTCCTCGAGCAGTTGCACGCCGTCCTTGATGTTGCGCCGGTCCGGCGGCTCCACGAACGGGAACGCGGCGATGTCGCCGAGCCCGATCGCGGTCATCTGGAGAATGACGGACGCCAGGTTGGTGCGCAGGATCTCCGGGTCGGTGAACTCCGGCCGGGACAGGAAGTCCTCCTCGGAGTACAGCCGGACGCAGATGCCCTCCGAGACGCGGCCGCAGCGGCCCTTGCGCTGGTTGGCGGACGCCTGGGAGACCGGCTCGATCGGCAGCCGCTGCACCTTCAGCCGGTGGCTGTAGCGGGAGATGCGCGCCGTGCCCGGGTCGATCACGTACTTGATGCCCGGCACGGTCAGCGAGGTCTCGGCCACGTTGGTGGCGAGCACCACCCGCCGCCCGGTGTGCCGCTGGAACACCCGGTGCTGCTCGGCCGACGACAGCCGGGCGTACAGCGGCAGCACGTCGGCGCCGCGCAGCCGGTGCCGGGAGGCGATGTGCTTGTTCAGGGCGTCGGCGGTGTCGCGGATCTCCCGCTCGCCGGAGAGGAACACCAGGATGTCGCCGGGGCCCTCCGCGCACAGCTCGTCCACGGCGTCGAGGATCGCCTGGACCTGGTCGCGGTCCTCCTCGCCCTCCTCCTCCGCGACCAGTGGGCGGTAGCGCACCTCCACCGGGTAGGTCCGCCCGGACACCTCGACCACGGGCGCGTCGTCGAAGTGCCGGGAGAACCGCTGCGGGTCGATCGTCGCGGAGGTGATGACGACCTTCATATCGGGGCGCCTGGGCAGGAGCTGCTTGAGATAGCCCAGGATGAAGTCGATGTTCAGGCTGCGCTCGTGCGCCTCGTCGATGATCAGCGTGTCGTACTGGCTGAGCAGCCGGTCCTGCTGGATCTCGGCGAGCAGGATGCCGTCCGTCATCAGCTTCACCAGGGTGTCGTCGCCCACCTGGTCGGTGAACCGCACCTTCCAGCCGACCGCGCCTCCCAGCGGGGTGTTCAGCTCCTCGGCGATGCGCTCGGCGACCGTGCGGGCGGCGATGCGGCGCGGCTGCGTGTGGCCGACCAGCCCCCGCACCCCCCGGCCCAGCTCCAGGCAGATCTTGGGCAACTGGGTGGTCTTGCCGGAGCCGGTCTCGCCCGCGACGATCACCACTTGGTGGTCGCGGATCGCCGCCAGGATCTCGTCCTTCTTCTGGCTGACCGGCAGCGCCTGCGGATAGGTGATGTCCGGGACGGCGGCGCGGCGCTGCTCTAGGCGCAGCTCGGCCTCGTCCACGGCGGAGGCGATCCGCTCCGCGGCGGTCTGCTGCTCCTCGGGGTCCCGCATCCTGCGGACGCCGTGTATCCGGCGCTCCAGGCGGCGCTGGTCGCGCGGCATCAGGCCGGGAAGACGTGACTGGAGGTCGGCGAGCAAGGAGCTGGCGAGCGGGGTACCCATATTGAGGCAAGGATAGGCATGCGGCCGCGGGTTCTGGCCACCGGATATCGGCCGACGGCGCGGGAACGGAGCCGGCGGGGGCGCGGAAAACGGCTGGGCCGGAGCGGAGATGGGCGGGCCGGATTCCATTCCCCGAACGGGCCGGGGAGTGGCGGCCGGGATCTCCGGGCCGGTGCGGGCGGGCCGGCGAAGGGGGCGCGGGATCGGCGCGGAGAACGGAAAGCGCAGATGGGGTTGGGTGCCCGGTTTTCCGCGGCGGGGAATTCCGGGGATTTCGGCGGGAGTTCCCCGTGGGGGAGCGGGCCTTGCCGGGCCGGGGGTGAAGACGATGCCGTCGGTGGGTGAACGGTGTCCGAACGGATAAGGAGGGCCGGTTTTCCGCGGGGCGGCCGGGGCGTTCGGGAAGCGGTGTTTCTCGCGTGTGCCCGGCTCCGTGGCCGTAACGCGCCGGTGGGCGCGCGGGCCCCGGACCGGCGTGTTCGGGTCGGGTGCCGCGGCCGTCGCCGCGGCGGAGGTCATGGAGCGGGGCGTGGAGCGGGGTACGGGTGTCCCGCTGGGTGGCAGCGGCGGAGCGGTCCGCCCGGTGCCGGCGGGGGGCCGTCGTCCGCCGCTGCCACCCCCGGCGGCCGCCGGACCGGTCCCGTGGGCCGACGTCAGACGGTCGTCGGCCCACGGGGGCCCGGCTGAGGGTTCGCCGCCGGCAGGGGGTGGGTTAGCCCATGTGGGGGTAGCGGTGGTCGGTGGGTGGGGTGAAGGTCTCCTTGATGGAGCGGGTGGAGGTCCACCGCTGGAGGTTCTGCCTGGCCCCGGCCTTGTCGTTGGTGCCCGAGGCGCGCCCGCCGCCGAACGGCTGCTGCCCGACCACGGCGCCGGTGGGCTTGTCGTTGACGTAGAAGTTGCCGGCGGCGAACCGCAGCACCTGCCCCGCCCGCGCGACCGCCGCCCGGTCCCGCGCGATCACCGCGCCCGTCAGGGCGTAGTCGGAGGCCGCGTCGACCTGGGCGAGGGTCTGCT